>JANXWH010000096.1 GCA_025351245.1 Chloroflexota bacterium
CGCGGCCGGCTCGCCGCCCCCCCGTCGCGGCTGCGTTCGCGCCTCAGCAGCTGCTGATCACGCAGGTCCCGGCAAGCAGGTCGTGCCAGCCGCGGTGGCGCACGTCGATGAGGATCCAGATGTACCCGAAATAGAAGGCCGAGCCGGAGATCCAGGAGCCGATCAGGCGCAGGATCGCGGCCCCGCCACCCACCGGGCCGCCGTCGCGGTCGCGAACGACGCGGATCCCCGCCGCCCGCATTCCGGGCGTCTGGCCACCTCGCGCCCAGAACCAGGGGAAGTAGACGAGGCCGACGAGGGACGCCACGATGCCGCCGAGGATGGCGAGCCCGATCCCGCCGCCGAGCTGCGACCAGGTGGTCGAGTCCGACCAGTAGTCGGGTTGATCGCCGACACGGCCGAGGATCGTGCCGAGGATCGGGAGCGCGGAAAGCACGATAATCGCGGAGACCACGGCGCCCAGGATGATCGCGTCGAGGATGTAGGCGCCGAGTCGTGCGCCATGACCGGCGAACGCAAAGCCGGGGGCGGGTCCGGCGGGCTCAACGGGCTGGTGCCAGCCGGTGGGAACGGCCACGTGTGGAGTCTCCTGGTGCGGGCAGCGCGGGACGCAGACCTCGCCATCTTCCGTTCCGGGGCTCCGCCCCCGACAGGGCCGTCAGGCAGGTGGGCGCAGGACGTCCGTCCCGAGCGAGGCCTGCAGCGGCCCGGGCACGCGGACGCTGCCGTCCGGCCCCTGGTATGTCTCCAGGATCGCGGCGACGACGCGGGCAAGTGCGAGGCCCGACCCGTTCAACGTGTGGACCAGCTCGGGCCTGGCGCCCGGCGCCGGTCGGTGGCGGATCGCCATCCGGCGAGCCTGGTAGTCGCGGAAGTTCGAGCAGGACGAGACCTCCAGCCAGCGCTCCACCCCGGGCGCCCAGACCTCCAGGTCGTACTTCTTCGCCTGCACGAAACCCATGTCGCGGGTCGCCATGAGGAGCACGCGATATGCGAGCCCGAGCCGGCGCAGGAGATCCTCCGCCCGGCCGACCATCCACTCCAGCGCAGTGGCGGAGGCCTCTGGCGTCTCGAAGAGCACCATCTCCACCTTGTCGAACTGGTGGACGCGCAGGATCCCGCGGGTGTCCTTGCCGGCCGCTCCGGCCTCCCGGCGGAAGCAGGGCGAGTAGGCGGCGTAGCGAACGGGCAGCTCGCCGAATTCGAAGATCTCGTCGCGGTGGAGATTCGTGACCGGGACCTCGGCCGTGGGGACCAGGTAGAGCTCGTCGCGCGTCACGACGTACATCTGGTCTTCCTTGTCCGGGATCTGGCCGGTGCCCCGGGCGGACGCGGCGTTGACGACGGCCGGGGGCCAGATCTCGGTGAAGCCGTTCTCACGCGTGTGGACGGTCAGGAAGAAGTCGATGAGGGCGCGCTGCAGCCCGGCCCCCGCGCCGCGGTAGACGGGGAACCCGGAGCCAGCGATCTTGGCGCCGCGCTCCAACTCGAAGATGCGGAGTCGCTCTGCGACCTCCCAATGGGGTCGGCGCTCCCAAGCCGCCGTCCCGGCCTCGTCGGCCGCGCCCGGCGCTGCCGCCTCGTCGGCCGCGCCGGCAGCTCCCACGGCGGGGACGGCCCGCGGCAGGAGCTCGCCCCAGGTGCGGACCGTCAGGTTGGCGTCGGCGTCGCCGACCGGCACATCCGGGTCGGCCGGGTTCGGGATCCGCAGGAGCGCATCCTCCAGCTCGCCCTCGACGCGCCCGATCTCGGCGTCCAGCACGGCGATCCGCTCGCCCGCCGCGACCGAAGCGGCGCGGAGGGCCGCGACCTCGGGGCCGCCCGGCGCGGCGCCGCCCTTGATCGTCTCGCCGATCTGCTTCGAAGCAGCGTTGCGCTCCGCCTTGCGGGCATCGGCCTCGCTGAGCAGCGCCCGGCGGCGCGTGTCGAGCGCGAGCGCGACGCCCACGAGCGTGGCGTCCTCGCCCTTGTCGAGGGCCCCCTTCCGGATGACCTCCGGCTCCTCCCGGAGACGCTGCACCCCGACGCTCATTCCGCCGCCCCCGCCGTGTCGTGTGCCCCGGTCCCGCCGGACGCGCCGTCGGCATGATCGCGCCAGCCGGCCGCGGCGCGCAGGCGCTCCACGACGAAACCCGGCTCCAGGCTGGCGAGGAGCCAGCCCGCCCGCGGCCCGTTCGTCCGGCCCAGGAACGCCACGTAGAGGGCGCCGAACGCGCGGCCGGCCGGGAGCGCGGCCGACTCCGCAACCTCGAAGATCAGCGCCTGCCACGCATCACCGGACGGGGGCGGCGCGGCCTCGGCTGCGCGGGCAAACGCGCCGAGCCAGACCCGCTGGTCCTCGCCCAGCGCCGTGACCTCGGGCGGGAGCGCGTCTCGGCGGATCTCGATCCGGGCCCGCTCCGGGGCGTAGGAGTCCAGCCAGCCGCCGACGGCTGCGAGCCGATCCTCGAGGATGCGGCGCTCTTCGACCGAAAGGGCACTCCCCTTCTCCGCCGCCACGCGCGCCGCCACGTCGACGCCGGGGATCTGCGCCAGCAGGGCGAGGTGCGCGAACGCAGGCCGGTAGCGCGCGGCCTCCGCGGCCACGTCCGCTGCCGGGTCCAGCAGCGCGTAGCGGAAGATCCGGTCGGCATCGGCCGGAAGTTCGCCCTTGACCTCGCGGCCGGCGGCGGCCGCGGCCAGCCGATCGAACTCGTCGAAGACACGCGGGATCGCGTCCGTGCCGTCGGGATCGAACTCGATCGCCTGGTTCGGGCGCGGTCGGAGGAAGAGGAGCCGGAGCTGTTCCGGCGGGACGACCTCGACGATCTCGTGGGCGGCGGCGCCGCGCCCCTTGCTGGTGGACATCTTGCGCCCGCCGATGTTCAGGAACTCGTACGCGAGATTGCGGGGCGGCTCTCGTTCGAAGACCTCGCGGGCGATGGCGTCCGCTCGATCGCGGGAGCCGCCGGCGGTGGCCAGGTCCTTGCCGCACGGCTCGATCGTCACCCCGAAAAGGCTCCACTGGGCGGCCCACTCCAGGTTCCAGTAGAGCTTGGCGGCACCGCCGAACGGCGAGATTCGACCGTCGAAGCCGCAGCCCCGGGCCCAGGTCACGTAGTCCGGCCGACACTCAACCCGGACGGTCTCCCCGTCCCAATCGAGGGTGAAGGTCGTGCCGACCTTGCCGCAGGCCGGGCAGACCGCCTGGACCGGGAGCCAGCCAACCGGCCGCTCCACCTTCGAGACCCGACGATAGAGGTCGCGGACGACTTCTGCGCGGTCCAGGGCCGTCCGGATGAACCCGTCCACCTCGCCCGTCGGGTAGATGTCGCTCATCCAGTAGTAGCGGTCCGGGCGGATGCCAAGGCCATCGAAGATGTCGATGAAGGTCTGCGCGTGGTGGCGGGCGTATGACGCGTGGCAGTCGCCGACCTGGTCGGGGACCTGCGAGAGCGGGCGACCCATCTCGCGCTCGATGGCGTCCGGGGTCAGGAGCGCCTGGGCATCCATCGGGTCCATGTCGTCGACGCCGTAGAGGAGCGTCGTCGGCACGCCGCGGTCGCGCAGTGCCCTGGCGATGACGTCGAGGACGACCGGGCCACGGAGACTCCCGACGTGAACCGTCCCGGAGGGAGTCTTCGAGTCGTTGACGACCTGCGGCCCGTCAACGGAGGAGGCCAGCTCGTCGGCCCAGTACATCGCGTGCGTCCCTGGCCTTTCGATCGCCGGGGCGGGGGCGCTCCGGCCGTGCGTCCCGGCGTCGCGGGGCGGGCGCTCAGCTGATCTTCTTGATCGCGTACGTGAAGTCGCTCCCGTTCGGCAACCGCACCGTGACCTTCTCACCGGCCTTGCGGCCGAGGAGCGCGCGCCCGACGGGCGACTCGTTGGAGATCTTGCCGTCGGCGGGACGCGCCTCGGCGGAGCCGACGATCGAGAAGGTCTCCAGGCCATCAAGGCTCTCGACGACCACCGTGGAGCCGAGCGCCGCATGGTCCGAGCGCGGGTTCTCGATGATCACCGCGGTCTTGAGCATGCCCTCGAGGGTCTGGATCCGGCCCTCGACGAAAGCCTGCTCGTTCTTGGCCTCTTCGTATTCCGCGTTCTCGGAGAGGTCGCCGTGCTGCTTCGCCTCGTGGATGCGGGCGGCAACCTCCGCGCGGCGCACGTTCACGAGGTTCTCGAGCTCCTGGCGGAGGCCGGTCTCGCCCTCGCGAGAGAGGTACGTTGGCTTCGTGTTCACGGAGGGGTCAAACCTCTGGCGACCGGGCGGGTCCGCCCCGCCCTGCTTGTGATGTGGCACATACGGAAGAACCCGGGCGGCTGCCTCGCGGGTGGGCGCGCCCGAAGTCCGGTCGGGTGCGGATGATAGTCCGGCCCCGGTGGAGTGTCAAAGCGAGTGGGGGCATGTAACGCATATCCAATCGTCTGTGCCGACCTGCCGGCCTGCCGGCCGTCGCGCCCCGTCGCGCCCGGCGCGAGGGCCCGCAGGGTCCGGGTTATCGCGCCCGGGGAGCGAGGGCCGGCAGGGTCCGGGTTTATCGCGCCCGGGGAGCGAGGGCCGGAAGGGTCCTGGTTATCGGCTGAGCCGATCACTTGGAGCCATCGCGTGCTCGGAAACGAATCCGCCTCGCGATTGGCCGCGTTTCCACGCTCCGCGACAACGAATCCGATCGTGTCATCCGATCACGGGGTCGCCGGACCGCAACCCGCTGGTGTGCCAAAGCGACCGGAGAGCATCGCCGAGCCGACGGGCCGGCGCGAGGGCCGGCCGGCACCCGAGCGGCGCGAGGGCCGGCCGGCATCCAAGCGGCGCGGGTCAGGCGCGAGGGCCGGCCGGCATCTAAGCGGCGCGGCAAGCCGGCGGTCAGGCGCGCGATGCCGGCGGCGCGGCAAGCCGGCGGTCAGGCCGGCGATGCCTCGCCGATTGTCGTGAACATCCCGTCGGGCGCGCGGTGGAACGGTGCGGCGGACCTGACGCCGGCGCGCGCGAGCGGCCCGTAGACGTGCGGGTAGCGCCGGCCCGTGTCGTCGTAGCGCCACGGCGCGCCCACGGAGGCAAGGTCCAGCTCCAGCACGACGAACGCCCGGCGGTCGGCCCGGTAGTGCCGGTTCGCGGTCGCGACCATCTGCTCGGCGCCGTCCGTGCAATGGACGAATCCGTCGGCCGCAAACCCCTCTGGCTCGTATCGGACGCCGGCCGGCCCGTCGCGCCACGCGGCCCAGCGGTCGGCCGGCAGCATATGGAGCGTGTATGGCCTTCCCGAGCCTCCCGCAGGTCGGCACTCAGACAACGCGGCTATCCCGCCGCCAGCCGCTCGAGTCGGCCGCGGAGCCGCGCGAGGGCGCGCCGGTCCGCGCACGCGATGAAGAGCGTGTCGTCGCCGGCGATCGTCCCGACTGCTTCCGGCCAGCGCGCGCGGTCGAGCGCGGCCGCGATCGCATGCGCCGACCCGGGCAGCGTGACGAGGACGAGAAGGAGACCAGCTGCGCGGAACTCCACCGGGATGTCGCGGAACAGGCGTCTGAGCCGTTCCTCGCCGGTCGGATCGGCCTCCGCCAGGCGGGCGGGTAGCGCGTAGACAGCCACGCCCTCGCGGCCCATCTTCACCAGCTCCAGCTCGGCGATGTCGCGGCTGATCGTGGCCTGTGTGGCCCGGAAGCCGCGCTCTCGGAGCGCCGCTGCCAACTCCTGCTGGGTTCGGATCGGGCGCTGCTCCACGAGGTCGCGGATCGCCCGCTGGCGGAGCTGCTTCATGACCTCCACGGTGCGCCCCGAGGGGTCGCGTCAGGCCGCGAGGAAGATGATGACGACGAGCGCCGCGAGGAGGAGCCGATACGCGACGAACACGGTCATCGGGTGGTGCCGGACGTACCGGAGCAGGACGTGGATGGCGGCCAGGCCCGAAACCGCGGCCGCCACGAAGCCGATGGCGATCGCCCCGACATTGACGTCGGCGGTAACCTCCCCTGCCAGCAGCTTCTTGAGCTCGAAGAGCCCGGCGCCCGCGATCACGGGCGTGGCCATCAGGAAGCTGAACCGGGTTGCCGCCTCGCGGGTCAACCCCAGGCCCAGGCCGGCGCTGATGCTGATCCCGGACCGGCTGATCCCGGGCACGAGCGCGAGCGCCTGGGCGCAGCCGATCGCGAAGGCGCCCGGGAACCCAAGTCGTTCGATCCCGTCCGTCTTCCGGCCGAGCCGATCGGCCAGCCAGAGGATGACCGCACCCACCACGAGCATCACGGCGACGAGGACGGGCTGGCGTACCTTCGCTTCGAAGTAGCCGCTCAGCAGCACGCCGAGCACGACGGCCGGCGGGAGCGTCGCCGCGATCAGCCAGGCCAGCCGTCGGTCCGGGTCACCGCGAAGCGAGCGGTCCCGGATTGCGGCGAGCCCGGCCGGCACGAGACGCGTCCAGTCGCGCCAGAAGTAGGCGAGCAGCGCGACGAGCGTCCCCATGTGGAGCATCACCGAGAACGCCAGGGAGTTGATGAACGGGTCCGTCCAACCCAGCAGGTGCGGGACCAGGATGAGGTGCCCGGACGAGGAGATCGGCAGGAACTCCGTGAGCCCCTGGACGATCCCGATCACGAGTGCCTGGAATGCGATGTCCATGGAACGTTGAGGCGGGTCAGCCGTGAGGGCCGGCCCGCCGTACGCCTCCGAGCTAGCGGATGAAGAGCGGGGCGAGGACCAGCGTGATGGTAGCCAACAGCTTCACGAGCACGTGGAGCGAAGGCCCGGCGGTGTCCTTGAACGGGTCACCCACCGTGTCGCCGACGACGGCAGCCGCGTGCGCGTCGGAGCCCTTGCCCAGGACGTTCCCCTGGTCGTCCTTGAGGTGGCCCGACTCGATGTACTTCTTCGCGTTGTCCCACGCGCCGCCGCCATTGTTGAGGACCGTGGCGAGGAGGACGCCCGCGATGGTGCCGACCATGAGCATGCCAGCGACCGCCTCGTAGCCGAGGAGCAGGCCGACGGCGATCGGGGTGGCGACCGCGACGAGGCCGGGCGCGACCATCTCGCGGAGCGCGGCCCGGGTCGTGATGTCCACGACGCGGGCGTAGTCAGGCTTCTGCTCGTAGGTCATGATCCCGGGCATCTCCCGGAACTGCCGCCGCACTTCGAAGATGATCGCGCCGGCCGTCTTGCCCACCGCCCGGATGGCCAGCGAGCTGAAGAAGTAGACGAGCATCGAGGCGATGAGCGCCGCGATGAACACGTTGACGTTCTCGAGGTTCACCGACGTCATCAGCGTGACGCCCGGCTTGCCCGCGGCGATCTGGCGGCCCAGGATCAGGTTGACCTTGTCGATGTAGGCGTTGAACAGGAGGAAGGCAGCCAGCGAGGCGGACGCGATCGCGTACCCCTTCGTGAGCGCCTTCGTCGTGTTACCCACGGCGTCGAGGCGGTCGGTGATCTCCCGGGCGTGCGCCTCGGCCCCGCTGAACTCGGCGATGCCGCCGGCGTTGTCCGTGATGGGGCCGAACGTGTCCATGGCCAGGATGTACGCGGTGGTCATGAGCATGCCCATCGTCGCCACCGCGGTCCCGAAGATGCCGCCGACGTTGCGGCCGCTCGCGTCAACCAGGCCGGCCTGCTGGCCCAGCCAGTGGCTCGCGAAGAGCGCGATGCCGATCGTGATCGCGGTCACGAACGTCGTCTCGTAGCCGACCGCGGTGCCGATGATGATGTTCGTGGCCGGGCCGGTCTTGCTGGCCTCGGCGATCTCGCGGACCGGGCGGAACGAACCGGCCGTGTAGTACTGCGTGATGTATACGAAGGCGACGCTGGTAGCCAGGCCGACGACGCCGGCCCCAAAGAACCAGATCCAGGTCGGGATGCCGTTGGCGCCGGTCTGCGTGCCCGTCTGCATCATCACGTTCGTGACGAAGGCGAGCGAGATGACCGACAGGATCGTCGTGACCCAGTAGCCACGGTTGAGGATGTTCATCGGGTTCTCGTCCTCGCGGCCGCGGACGAAGAACATGGCGACGATGGTGGAGAGAAGCCCGAAGGAGCGCACGACGAGCGGGAAGAAGATCCAGGCCTCCGGATTCGGCCAGCCCGCCTTCTGCGCGACGAAGTAGACGCCGACGCCCAGGATCATCGCGCCGATGTTCTCGGCGGCCGTGGACTCGAAGAGGTCGGCGCCGCGGCCTGCGCAGTCACCCACGTTGTCGCCGACGAGGTCAGCGATGACACCGGCGTTGCGGGGGTCGTCCTCGGGGATGCCCTTCTCCACCTTGCCGACGAGGTCCGAGCCGACATCGGCAGCCTTCGTGTAGATCCCGCCGCCGAGCTGCGCGAAGAGCGCGACGAAGCTGGCGCCGAACCCGTAGCCGACGATGAGGAAGGGCGCCTCCCTGACCGTCTCGGCGTTGAGGCCGCCGAAGGCGACGAACATGAGGTAGACGCCAAGGAGCGACAGCGCGACGACGAGGAAGCCGGAGACGGCGCCGCCGCGCATCGCGACCTGGACTGCCTCGACGAGGCTGCGCCGAGCCGCGGCGGCGGTGCGGACGTTCGCCTTCACGCTGATGAACATGCCGATGATGCCGGAGGCCATCGAGCACGCCGCACCGACGAGGAACGCGATCCCCGTCCGGATGCCGAGCTGGGGCCCGAAGATGCTCGTGTCGGCGACGTCCGCCGTCTCGAACGCGGAGATGAGGACAGCGATCCCGACGGCGCCGATGAGCGCGAGGATCGCGATCGTCGAGTATTGGCGCCGGATGAACGCGACGGCCCCCTCGAAGATCATGGCCGCGACGTCCTCCATCTCCTTCGTGCCGGTGTCGCGCCGCAGCACGTCCCGGGCGAGGAAGAGCGCGAAGGCCACGGCGATGAGCCCGGCCGGCAGGATGATGAGCTGAAGCGAGCTGGGATCCACGGCTGGTGCGAAACCTCCCTGTCAGGGCAACGAGCGTCCGCTCGAGCGCGTTCGTCGCGCCGGGGACGAGGATGGCCTGGCTCGCCTGGGCTGGCGCCCCGCCGCGATGGCGGGGCAGGATGGTGCGGGCAGGCCTCGCAGAGGATACCGTCCGGTCGGTGCAAGGGTCAAACTGCATAACAGCCCGGGTATGCAGTTCGGACGGCCCCAAACGCCTGGGGCGAGGCGCGCCGACTCCCGCCCTTCAGGCGAGGAGGAGCACCGCGTAGGCCGCCAGCCAGTGGTCAACCATGTAGTCGTCGCCCACCGCGTGGGGCAGGGCGGCCGCCGCGTGGCGCGCCATCGCGTCCCGGGCCACGGCGGCGCGGGGGTCGTCGGCGGGGAGCGCCTCACCGAGCCGGCGCCAGCACCAGGCGCGGCTCGCGTTGAGCCCGTGAAGGTGCGCGATGTGGCCGTCGCGGGCGTCCGAAACCACGGCCGGCGTGAAGAGCGCCCGCGGCTCCCCGGCGGCGATCCCGGGAAGGAAGCGGCCCAGCCAGGCCGCGAACGCGGGGCCGGGCAGGAGCTGCGCCATCAGCTCGGCCTCGGTCAGGGCGGGCGAGAGGAAGTCGAACCCGGATGGTTCCCAGCCGCCCGGGTAGTCCACGTCGCCGGCGTACCAGCGGCGGGCTGCGCCGACCAGGGCATAGAGCAGCCTCGGGTCGCCGGCGGCCGCGCGATCGCGCGCGTGGGGGAGCGCCAGCGAGATCCCGAAGGCGCTGTTCGTGTGGACCCCGTAGCGAATGGGGTACGTGGCGAGGGGAAGCCAGCCCAGGAAGTTCGCCGCCAGGGCGTCCCCGAACGGCGCGAACCGTGCCGCCCAGCGCCTGCCGTCCGGGTCGTCCCACGCCGCCAGCTCGTGGACGAGGGCGAGACCCCACCCCCAGCCGTACGGCCGCTCGCGGTTTCGGTTGTCCGGGTCGGCGATGAAGCGGGCCTCGGCGCTGAGCGCCGCCACGTCGAAGCGCGCCTCGAGTTCCGCCCGGATGTCTGCCGCCGGGATCACGTCGGGGACGGACCGCAGGAGCCGCACCAGGAGCCAGTGCATCTCCACACAGGAGTGCCAGTCGAAGCTGCCGTAGAAGACCGGGGTGCGCTCGCGGGGTCGGCGCGGCAGGTCCTCCGGGCTGCGGACGGTGTGCCAGACGTCGGCTGGGAACTCCCGGGCGATGTTCGCCAGCGCCACGGCCGCATAGCCCGGCGCGTTGGCCCGGAGCAATGCAGGCCGGTCCATCGCGGCGCGCCCACCGGATCTCTGCATCGCTCCTCCACCGCGCGGGATCGGTCGCGTGGGGCGTCGCCCTACGCCAGCCTCTATACTGCCGGACTTGTGACCAGACGCCCCCTCGGGTGCCTCTTCGAGATCGTCGAGACACTCGTCCTGACGCTCATCATCTTCTTCGTGATCCAGACGTTCGTGGCCCAACCCTACCGCGTCGAGCAGAATTCGATGGAGCGGACCCTGGAGCCGGACCAGTACGTCCTCGTCGACAAGTTGACGCCGCGCTTCGACCCCTACAGCCGAGGCGACATTGTCGTCTTCGAGCCGCCCGACGCCTGGTCGGAGGGGACGCAGCGCACGCCGTATATCAAGCGCGTGATCGGCCTGCCGGGCGACGTCGTCGAGGTACGGGATGGCGCAGTCTGGGTGGATGGCACGAAGCTTGACGAGTCGTATACGTACGACCGGCAACCCACCACGGCGGCCGAGGAGCCGGCACGCTGGGTCGTGCCCGACGGCCAGCTGTTCGTGATGGGCGATCACCGGGCGTTGTCGACGGACTCGCGTGTCTTCGGCACGATCGCGAAGGACCGCGTCATCGGGCGTGCCTGGCTGCGCTACTGGCCGCTGTCGACGTTCGGGATCCTGCCCACGCCCACCTACCCGGCCCCGGTCGGGAACGGCGACGCGAGGCCGAGCCCCGCCGTTCCGTGAGCCCGCTCCTCCTCGCCGCGGGCGCGCTCGTCGCCATCGGGGCGGCGGTTGGGACAGGTGCGCGCGACGCCCGGATCGCCTCCCTTGGCCTGACCCTCATGCTGGCGGCCACGCCGTTCGTGGCAGATCCCCTGCCAGGGCCGCTGCCGCTCGCGTTCGGGGTCGTGGCCGGCATCCTGGCCGGGTTCCTGATCTTCGTCGCAGCGCGTCGCCTGCCCAACCGCGCCGGGCCGCCGCTGGGCCTCCCGGCGACGCTCGGGGCGGCGGCGGCGGGCTTCGCAGTGGGCATCGGCGCGACCGCGGTCGCGCTGCCCCGACTTGGCCCCGACGCCGCGCTCGCAGCCGGCCTGGCTGCATGTGCCGTAGCAGTCGGGCCGATCGCCATCACGCGTGACGTGTTCCGCCTCGGCTCGGCGCTCATCGTGCTCGTCGGGGGCGCGATCCTGGTCCTGACGGCGTTCGCAGGCACGCCGGAGCCGCTGACCGGCATCGCGGCCGGGATCGTGCTCGTCGCGCTCGCCGCGGCCCTGGCGGCCGTGACCGGCGGCGCCGTGACGGCGACGGGCGGCACCGCCGTCCCCGATGACCTGCCCGGTCGCCGGGCGGCAGCGACCCGCGCCGGCGGCGACGATCGATGAGCGTGCTCCCGTTCCTCGCAGTCGCGATCTTGGGGGCGGTGATCGCGACGCTGCTCCGCGACATCCGTCGGCTGGGGCCGCTCGCCGGGCTGGGCGCGGTGGTCGTCGCGCTGGCCGCGGCTTCCCTCATCAACCCGGATACTCCGCTCAGCATCGGCGGCGGCGCCCTCGCCGGAAGCGACCATCTCCGCCTGGTGCTCACCCTCTGCCTGGCCGGCGGACTTCTCGTGCTGATCGTCACGCGGCTGGCGACGTGGCAGCCGTCGGCGCCCGGAGCGCTCCTCGGCGGCGCGGCGGGCATCGGTCTGGCCCTTGGCCTCGCCGGCACGCCGCCGGGCCTGCTCGGCGCGGCGGCCGCCACGATCGTTGCCAGTGTGCTCGCGCTCGGCAGCCCGGCGGCGCCGTCCCGCATCCGGGCGCTGGCGCGAGAGCTGCGCGGCGCCGCAACGAGCCTCGTAATCGGCCTCCTCGCGGCCGGGATCGTGCCCGGGGTCGCCCCGGCGTTGGGCGCCGTGCCCGCCGAGCCGGCGGCGGCCGCGCTCGTGCTCCTCGGGATGGCGCTCGTCGTGGCGCACCGGTTCGGGGCGATCCCGCTCCACGCCCGGGTCTCGCGCCTCGCCGACGCGGCTCCCTCCGGAGCATTGCCGATCCTCGCCGCGTGGCTCCCGGCCGCCTGGGGGCTCGTCATCCTCGGCTGGGCGCCGGCGGCGCTCGGCCCTTCTTCTGCCGGGCTCGGCCTGGAGCGCGGCCTCGTCGTGGCGCTCGCGCTGGCGACCCTCCTCCTCGGCACGGTCGCCGCGCTCATCCAGGACGAGGTGGAGCACGTGGTCGCCTACACGATCGTCGCGGATGCGGGCGTCGCGCTCCTCGCCCTCGCGGCGCTCGACCCGGCGGCCCGCGACGCGGCCCGCGCCTGGGTTCTTGTCTTCGCAACGACGAGGACGGCGATGATCGGCTGGACGATCGCCTTCCGGGCCGCGTTCGGGACGGGCCGGCTTCGCGACACCACCGGCTGGCTGCGCCGAGCGCCGGCCCTTGGCGTCGCGCTCGCCGGGATCCTCGTGGCCGCGGTCGGCTGGCCGGGCCTGCTGGCATGGGACGCGCGGCTCGCCATCCTGCAGTCCGCCACCGCCGGGCCGGCGCTCCTCCTGGCCTACGCAGGATCACTGGGTACGGGGGCGGCGATCTTCCGCCTGCTGGTGGTCGGCGGCGGCCGCCCATCCGCGATCGTGGCCGGCTCGCTCGGCGAGCTTCCCCGCCTCCCGGCGCGGCCCGGGGCCGATGCCTCGGCCCCGGTGACCGACGCAGCTCCGCCGGCGCGCGCGATCGCGGCGGCGCGCGCGCTTGCGAGTCGGCTCCGAGTGGCCGCCGCGGCGGTCGGCCGGGACACGCGTCCCACGCTCGAGCTCAACCGCATCCCGTTGCGCGCCTTCGCGGTGATCCTGCTCGCGGGGCTGGCGCTCCTCACGGCAGCCGGCGCGTTCGGGATCGACGCGGCGGCGCGGGCGCCCGGGCCGGTGCTCCCCTCGCTGTCCCCGTTCGTCGCCGGCTGATCAGCCCTCGGGGGCGAGCGCCCAGCGATCGATCTCGCGGGCGTACTCCAGCGTCCCCTCGGGGAACCAGAGACTGAGCTCGGAGTCCGCGGTCTCAGGTCCATCCGAGGCGTGGATCAGGTTCTGGGCAACCTCGAGCGCGAAGTCGCCACGGATGGTGCCCGGGACGGCCTCCCACGGCCGTGTCGCCCCGACCATGGAGCGGACAACGCCGATCGCGTTCGGGCCCTCCACCGCCATCGCGACGAGCGGGCTCGACGTGATGAAGGCGACGAGCCCCGCGAAGAACGGCCTGTCGCGGTGGATCGCGTAGTGGCGCTCCGCAAGCTCGCGCGAGACGTGCAGCAGCTTGAGGCCCACGAGCTTCAGGCCGCGGTCCTCGAAGCGGGCGATGACGCGGCCGACCAAGAGGCGCTGGACGCCGTCCGGCTTGATGAGGACGAGGCTGCG
Source organism: Chloroflexota bacterium (assembly GCA_025351245.1). Taxonomy (GTDB): domain Bacteria; phylum Chloroflexota; class Limnocylindria; order Limnocylindrales; family CSP1-4; genus CTSoil-043. The sequence continues at coordinate 13,490 of JANXWH010000096.1, forward strand.
TTCGGTCATTGCGGACTCCGTTCGGGATCGGGGGCGGCGGCCGCGTCGGGGGCGGTCCCTCGCGCATCGATGGGTTCGACCGCGCCCGCGCCGGAGGACGGGGCTGGCGCGCCGCCGCGGGCGCGCGTGTCGGCGACAGCGTAGGCGATGCCGGCGGCCTCGTGGCGGCCGAGCGCGCGCAGTGCCTCCGCCCGCACGAGGAGGAGCGGCGCGCCCGGGCGCGCGGCGAGGGCGGTATCGGCCCGCTCGAGGACCTCCCCGGCGCGGCTCGGCGTGGCGCGAAGCGCGAGCACGAGCAGGACGGCCGCCGCGGCGTCGTCACCCGCGCCGAGCCGCTCGGCCGCGGCCGCGATCGGGTCGGGCACTGCCGGGTCCGTGGACGGGGTGAAGACGCGCGCGACGGGCACGCCGGCGGCAGCGGCCCCCACCAGTTCGGAGCCGGCGTTGCCCGGCCCGAAGCTCGGCCAGGCGTCCGCGCGGGGGGGGATCCCGGCGAACAGGGCGTCGAGGGCAGTCGCCACGGACCCGGTGGACCCGGCCGGGAGCGCGTCGAGGGCGGCCGCCACGTGGACGGCGGCATCGTCGTGGCGGCCGCGGACCGTCAGCCCATCCGCGATCAGCGCGTGTGCCAGGGCGCGGGCGCGCCCACCGGCGTCGTCGCTGCCGGCCGGGTCCACGTCGAGGTCATCACGGGCCGCGCCCACCCCGGCCGCGCCGGCGCCAGCGTCGAGCCACGCGCCGGCCGCCTCGGCCGCGCCGCGCAGGTCACCCGTCCGCCAGCGTGCCTCGGCCAGGTCCAGGATTCCAGCAGTGTCCAGCCCTCCGTCGCCGGCCAGTTCCTCGAGCTCGACGCGAGCCAGGCGCAACAGGCCCGTCCCAAGGTGAAGGCGCGCGAGGCGGCCGGCAGCCGCCTGTGCAGCGGCTCCGGGCCGTGCGCTCATCGGCGAGCCGATGAGCGGCGCACCGGGAGTCGGAGGGTCGACTCGAGGGCGCGGCCCTTCCCGGGAGGGGCCACCACGGCGAGCCGGAGTGCCTCGTCGTGGAAGAGCCGGCAGGCGAGCGTGCGCACGTCAGCGACGGTCACGGCCTCGATCGCGGCGAGCGCCTCGTCGGGGGTTAGGACCCGATCGTGGAGCGCCTCCTGCGTCCCGACCCAGGAGGCCAGGTACCTGGTCTCGTCCAGGCGGACCTCCAGGCGGCCGGCAAGATACGCCTTCACCTTGGCCATCTCATGGTCTGAGACGTCCTCGTCCCGAAGCCGGGCCAGCTCCGCGAGCACCGCCGCGATCGTCGGCCTGATCCGCCCCGGGTCCACGCCGGCATAGATGGAGAGCACGCCCGCGTCGCTGTAGGCGACGATCGAGCTGCCGACGTCGTAGGCAAGCCCCAACTCCTCGCGGACCTCCAGGAAGAGGCGGCTCGACATGCCGTCCCCCAGCACGGCGTTGAGGACGGAGAGCGTCCATTGGTCAGGATGGTCGCGTGCGAGCGCCGGGACGCCAAGCACGAGCTGCGCCTGGGTGGACGGCCGCGACGCGCGCAGCGTCCGCTCGCCGGCGGGGATCGCGGGCGCCGGCAGGTACCCCGGCGTGGGCCCGCCACCTGTTCCGAAGGCGCCCGCGGCGAGTGCGACGACCTGGTCGTGGGGAAGGTCGCCGGAGGCCGCGATGACGACGTTGGACGGCTGGTAGTGGGTCTGCCAGAACTCGTGGATTGCGGGCGCCGGGAGTGCCCGGACGCTGTCCTCCGACCCCGCGATCTCGCGCCCGAGCGGCGTGTCGTCGAAGATCGCGAGGTCGAAGAGGACGTTCACGTGCTCCGCGGGGTCATCGAGGTACGAGCGGATCTCCTCGACGATGACATCCCGCTCGTTCTCGATCTCTGCCTCGTCGAGGTTCGGCCGGGCGACGAGCTCGCCCAGGACCTGCATCGCCGTCGCCGCGTGGCGCGTCGGGACCCGGACGTAGTAGACCGTCGACTCGCGGTCAGTCGATGCGTTGAACGTGCCGCCCAGGCCCTCCACGGCCTCCGAGAGGGCTCGCGTCGTCGGATACGCCCGCGTTCCCTTGAACGTCAGGTGCTCCATGAAATGGGCACAGCCGGCCTGCCCGGCCGCCTCGTGACGCGAGCCCGCCAGGACGTGCGCCTCCACGGTGAATGACCGGGCACCCGGCAGTCGCGCGGTGATGACGCGCGGCCCGGCAGGCAGCGCGGTTCGTTCGAACATCGGGCGAAGGGTACCGGAATGCGACCCTCCCCGACGCCGACGGCCCATCCGCCGGGTCGCGGGCGGGTATCCTTGGCCCGCGCACACACCCGGGGACGGGGCCAGCGCTGCGCGGCAGGGGCGTCCCCTGTCGCACGGGTCAACGGCCGCCCAGCGGGTCTGGTGATCGCACGGAGGAGAGGACGAAGGATGGCTAGCCGACTCCTGAAGCCGCTGTCGCTGCTCGCGGCAGGTGCGCTCATCGTCAGCGCCTGCTCATCGGGCGGCGCGAGCGCCAGCCCCGCGGGCCCGAGCGCGAGTGCGGCGGGCGGCGCCAGCGCCGCACCGGCAAGCGCTGCTGCCTGCGAGGCCGGCGCAGCAGCGGGGACCCAGATCCCGGATGTCGTCGCCGGCAAGTTCAACGTGGCTATGGTCCTCATCGGGCCGCACAACGACGGCGGCTGGAGCCAGGCCCATTACGAGGGCCTGGTCTACCTCTGCGAGAACATGCCCGACTCGCACGTCGCCTATATCGAGAACGTGCCCGAGGGCACCGACTCTGAGCAGGTCTTCCGGAGCCTCTCGCGGAAGGGCTTCAACTTCATCGTCGGCACCTCCTTCGGCTACATGGACCCCATGGAGACCGTGGCCAAGGAGTTCCCCAAGATCACGTACCTCCACCTGACGGGCTACAAGTCCAACGGCACGAACTTCGGCAACTTCTTCGGCGCGATGGAGGACTTCAAGTACCTCGCCGGGATGCTCGCCGGGTCGCGCGCGAAGCTCGACGGCAACCCGAAGATCGGGTACATGGCCACGTTCCCGATCCCGGAGGAGATCCGGCTCGGCAACGCCATCATGCAGGGCGTCAAGAAGACCTGCCCCGAGTGCAAGATGGACGTCCGGTTCATCAACACCTGGCACGACCCGGTCAAGGAGAAGGAGGCCGCGGCGTCGCTCTTCGACGCCGGCGCGCAGGTGGTCTTCACCGGCGCGGATACCGGCGCCGTCGCCGACGTGGCCCAGGAGAAGGGCAAGTGGGGCGTCACCTACGACCACCCGGCGTCGTGCAAGGTGGACCGCTGCCTGACCGCGCCCTACTGGATCTGGGGCCCGGAGTACGTCCGCATCGCCCAGCAGGTCAAGGCCGGCACGTACAAGGCTGGCTACGAGTACTTCGACGCCGACTCGAAGGCAATGGGGCTCCTCGGGTTCATGGACGGCGAGTCGCCGCGAACCGGCGTCAAGGATCTGCCGGCCGCCGACGTCCAGCTCGTCAAGGACACCCTTGCGAAGATGCTGAAGGGTGAGTTCACCCGCTTCGACGTCTTCGCCGGCCCGATCACGGACAACACCGGTAAGCAGGTCCTGGCGGCGGGCCAGAAGCTCAAGCAGTCCGACCTTGACCAGTTCCCGCCCGGCGCACCCGGCAATGCGTGCACCGTCTGCATGAAGTGGTTCGCCCAGGGCATCAACGGCGAGCTGCCGAAGTAGCAGCCTGAGATCGAGGCCCGCGACGACCCGCTCGTCGCGGGCCTCTTCGTTCCACGGAGCCCAACGGCATCGCATGACCCCCGAACCGGTCGTCCCCGACCCGCCGCTCGCGGTCGAGATGCGCGGAATCGTCAGGCGCTTCCCCGGCGTCGTCGCCAACGACGGGGTGGACTTCGACCTGCGCGTCGGCGAGGTCCACGCCCTGCTCGGCGAGAACGGGGCCGGCAAGAGCACGCTCATGAACGTGCTCGACGGGCTCTACCGGCCGGACGCCGGCGAGATCCTCGTGTTCGGCAGGCCGGTGGAGTTCCGCTCGCCGCGCGACGCGATCGCGGCGGGGCTGGGCATGGTCCACCAGCATTTCGCGCTCGTGCCCACCCAGACCGTGACCGAGAACGTCCTCCTCGGCCTTCCACGGCCGCGCTTCCGCCTGGATGCACGGCGCTACGACGACGAGGTCGCCGACCTGGCGCGTAGCCACGGCCTCGCCGTCGACCCCCGGGCGCGTGTCTGGCAGCTCTCGGTTGGCGAGCAGCAGCGGGTCGAGATTCTCAAGATGCTCTACCGCGGCGCCCGGATCCTCATCCTCGACGAGCCGACGGCGGTCCTCGCGCCCCAGGAGGCGGCCGACCTGTTCCGCACGCTGCGGTCGATGGTCGCCGGCGGCGCCTCGGTCGTCTTCATCAGCCACAAGCTGGCCGAGGTGGCCCAGATCGCCGACCGTGTCACGGTGATGCGGCGCGGGAAGGTCACCGCGGCCGGCATCCCCACCGCCGAGACGACGACGGCCGGCCTGGCGCGCCTGATGGTGGGCCGCGAGATCTTCGAGACGATCGAGCGTGCGCCGTTCGCCCCGGGACCGGTCGTGCTCGCGATGCGCGACGTCGAGGCGGAAAGCGACCGCGAGCTCCCGGCGCTGCGAGGAATCTCGCTTGACGTCCGATCCGGCGAGATCCTCGGCGTCGCCGGGGTCGCGGGCAACGGCCAGTCGGAGCTGGCCCAGGTCCTGACGGGCCTGCGCCGCTGCTCGGCCGGCTCGATCACCGTCGACGCCGTCGAGGTGGGTAACAAGACGCCCCGCGACACGATCGTCCAGCACGTCGCCCACGTGCCGGAGGACCGGACCGGCGTGGGCACGGCGCCGAACCTCTCGGTCGCCGACAACCTGATCATGAAGAGCTACCGCGAAGCCCCGGTCGCCCGACGCTGGTCGATCGACACGGGAGCAGTGCGCCGCTTCGCGAACCGGCTCCGCGAGACGTATGCGATCGCCGCGCCGTCGGTCGATACGGAGGCCCGCCTGCTGTCCGGCGGCAACCTCCAGCGCCTGATCCTCGCCCGCGAGATCGCGTCGGCGCCGCGCCTGATGGTGGCGGTCCAGCCGACGCGCGGCCTCGACGTCGGCGCCATCGCGACCGTCCATCGCCTCCTCCTCGACCAGCGCCAGGCCGGGTCGGCCACGATTCTCATCAGCGAGGATCTCGACGAGATCCTGGCCCTTGCCGACCGCGTGGCGGTGATCTACGAGGGCCGCCTGGTCGGGCTCTACGACGCCGCCGAGGCGGATATCGGGGAGATCGGCCTGCGCATGACCGGGGGCATGACGCCGGCGGTGGCAGAGCCCGGCGCCCCGCCGGTGAGCGTCGCGTGACCACGCAGGCGCCTGCCCGCGGGCCCGGCCGCGCGGGCAGCCTCCTGCCCTGGGCCATCCGCCTCGAGCGGCGCCTGGAGGTCCCGCGGTGGCTGCCCGTGGTGACAACCATCGGCGCCGTCATGGTGGCGCTCGCCATCAGCGGGATCGTCCTGTGGGTCGCGGGCGGCGACCCGATCCCGACCTTCATCCACATCGTGCGCTCGTCGTTCGGGAGCCTCGGGGTCCTCTCCGACACGCTTGTCAAGGCGACGCCGCTCATCCTCACCGGGCTCGCCTGCGCGCTCGCCTTCCGAATGCGCCTGTGGAACATCGGGGCCGAGGGCCAGTTCCTCATGGGCGCGTGGGGCGCTTCGGCCGTGGTGCTCATTCCCATCGTGCCGGCGGGCACGCCGTCGATCGTGACGATCCCCCTGATGATGGCTGCGGGGATGATCGTCGGTGGCGCGTACGGGGCGATCCCTGGCATCCTCAAGGCCTACCGCGGGGTCAACGAGATCATCGTCACCCTGATGCTGAACTACGTCGCGGCCCTCTGGATCTCGTACTGGGTCTTTGGGCCGTGGAGCGAGGGGGGCTTCCAGCTCACCGCGCAGTTCCCGCACGAAGCCTGGCTGCCGCGCCTCTCCGACTACGCGGACGTGGTGCCTGCCTTCTCCGGGCTGACCGTCCACCTTGGGCTCGTCTTCGGCCTCGTGGCGGCGGTCCTCGTGCGCTTCCTCCTGTCCCGCAGCCGCCGGGGGTACGAGATCCGGCTCATCGGCGACAGCCCGCGGGCCGCCCGCTACGCCGGGATCAACGTCGCCCGTAACACCGTCATCGTCTTCGCCATCTCGGGTGCCCTGGCCGGCCTCGCGGGGATGAGCGAGGTCTCCGGCGTGGTCCACCGCCTCCAGCAGGCCATCTCGCCCGGCTACGGCTTCACGGCCATCATCGTGGCCTATATTGCGAAGCTCCACCCGTATGGCGTCATCGTCGCCGCGATCGCGTTCGGGGCCCTGATCCTGGCCGGCCGCGAGATCCAGCCGTCCGGCATCCCGGCCATGATCCAGGGGATCATCCTGTTCTCGCTCATCGCAAGCGAGGTCGCCCTGCGCTACCGCGTCCGGCTCGAACGGCGGGGCGCCTGATGGACCCCACGATCATCCTCGCCGCCGGCGTGGCATCAGGGACCGTCCTCCTGTTCGCGTCCGTCGGGGAGATCTTCGCCGAGCGCGCCGGGGTCCTGAACCTGGGCATCGAGGGCATGATGCTCATCGGCGCGGTCGTCGCCTTCGGGACGGCGGTGGCGACTGGCAATCCGTGGCTCGGACTGGTCCTGGGCACCCTGGCCGGGGGGCTCCTGTCCGTCCTCCATGCCATCATCACCATCAGCTTCCAGGCGGAGCAGGTGGTCTCTGGGCTGGCGTTGACGTTCCTGGGCACGGGCCTGGCGCGCGTCCTCGGCGAAAACCTCTCCAAGGCCGGGGCGATCGCGCTGCTGCCCACGGTCACCGTGCCGGGCCTCTCCTCGGTGCCGGTGATCGGCCCCGTCCTGTTCACCCAGCAGAGCGTGATGGTCTACGTCGGCTTCGCGGTCGTGCCCATCGCGTGGTACTGGATCGGCCGCACGCGGCCCGGGCTGCACCTGCGGGCGGTCGGCGAGAGTCCGGCCGCCGCCGACACCCTGGGCGTGGACGTCTACCGCCTGCGGTACGCCTACGTGATCATCGGGGGCCTCTTCGCGGGCCTCGCCGGCGCGACGATCACGCTTGCGGTCTCGCCCGGGTGGTTCGGCGACCTGACGACCAGCGGCCAGGGCTGGATCGCGGTCGCGCTCGTGATCTTCGCCCAGTGGAGCCCCGTCCGGGCGGCCGTCGGTGCCTACCTCTTCGCCGCGATCCGGCGGATGCTGATCGACATCCAGGGCCCCCAGGACCTCTTCGGTGTCCCGAACCCCTTCTTCCACGACCACTCCCTGACGTTCTTTTTGGAGATGGTCCCCTACGTCCTCATCATCGCCGTGCTCGTGGCGGTGTCGGGCGAGGCGATCCGCAAGCGGATCGGGGCGCCGACTGCGCTCGGCATCCCGTACGTGCGGGGCGAGCGCGGCCACTGAGCCGCCGCCGGGCGTGCCGTCAGGCCTCTTCGTCCTCCGGGGACGCGAGCAGCTCCATCTGGACGAACCCGCTGGTATCGAACGCGAGCTGACCCGGCGCCTGGGCCCCGGGACCGCGCTCGTCGAGCGGCGCGTATTCGAGGACGACCCGTTCGTCGCCCTCGACCAGCGTGTAGACGATGAGCCGGTCCGGCCGTGTCTCGAAGTCCAGGTGCTCGAACGAATCGACGTTCAGGCAGATCGAGACCGGCGTGAAGTAGCTCGACGTCTCCGGCTCGTCGATCACGACCCGCTCCACCCATCCGGTCCCCGACGCGACCAGGTCCCGGCCACGGAAGTAGCGATACGAGACGGTCTGCTTGACGAGCGGGCGGAGCAGGTTGTGGATGTCCGTCCGCGACGCGACGATGCCGCTGTTCACGTAGAACTTCGCGGGGGTCGGACGCGCCATCGAGCATCTCCTGCCGTTCCGCCGCCTGCTGAGCGGGGCGGGGACCGGCCGATGGTAGCGCAGCGCGCGGCGCCGGATGCGACTCGACGAGTTGCGATTCGGAATCGTCCCACGGGACTGTCCCGGGACGGCGACCCGGGCGCACCCGCCGGCGACCGGCCGGGCCTATCATCGCCACATGCTCCTCGTGATCGATGCCGGCAATTCCCACGTCTCCGTCGGCCTGGCCCGCGATGGCGCCCTGATCGCCTCGCGGCGCGCGGCGAGCCGTGCCAGCGCGACCCCGGACGAGCTCGAGGTCCTGCTCGAGGGCCTGCTCCGGCTTGATGGCCAGGGCCTCGCGGGGGTGGCGGCCGTCGCGATCGCGAGCACCGTCCCCGCGCTGACGGATGCCTTCGAGGCGATCGCGGCACGACGCGAGATCCCGTGCGCGGTCGCGGCGGCGGGCACGATCCCGATGGCCGTCCACGTCGACCGGCCGGGCGACGTGGGCCCGGACCGGCTCGTCAACGCGTATGCCGCCGCCCACCTCCTTGGCACGCCCGTGATCGTCGTCGACTGCGGGACCGCCACCACGTTCGATGCGGTCGATTCGCAGGGCGCGTTCGTCGGCGGCGCGATCGCGCCGGGCCTCCAGCTGGGCCTGGAAGCCCTGGCCGCGCGGACCGCGCGGCTGCCGCTCGTCGAGCTTCGCCTTCCGGACGGCATGATCGGGCGCGACACCGCCTCCGCCATTCGGGTCGGCACCGTGCTCGGGCACCGGACGATGATCGAGGGCGTTCTCGGCCGCATCCGTCGCGAGCTGGCGGCGGGCGCGGGGATCGCCCCACACGACGTCCGGACCATCCTCACGGGCGGCCTGAGCGCGCTCCCCTGGGCGCGCACCATCGAGGGCCTGGACGGGATCGATCCGGACCTGACGCTCAAGGGACTGATCCACTTCCATCGTTCGGTGACCGGGGACGAGGCGCAGGCGTGAACCAGCCCGGGCGTCTCACCGGTCGCCTTGTCGCGCTGGGCATCACGGGCTCGATCGCGGCGTTCAAGGCGGTGGACCTCCTGCGCCTCTTCCGCGCCGAGGGTGCCGATGTCGTGGTGCTGATGACGCCGTCGGCGACGCGCTTCGTGGCCCCGCTCACGCTCGCGGCGCTCAGCCGGCGGCCCGTGGATGCGGACGTGCTGGACCTGCTCCCGGACGGACGGATCGGCCACGTGATCACCGCGGACGCGGCGGACGTCGTGGTCGTTGCGCCGGCCACCGCCCACTGGCTCGGCGCGATGGCGCATGGGCTTGCCGCGGACGTCGTCACGGCCACCTGCCTTGCCACGTCCGCGCCGGTCGTGGTCGGGCCGGCCATGGACGGCGAAATGTACGCCCACCCCGCCACCCAGGCGAACGTGCGGATCCTCCGCGAGGAGTTCGGCTACCGGATCGTGGAGCCCGAGACCGGCGGCCTCGCCTCCGGCCAGGTCGGAGTCGGCCGCCTCGCCGCGCTCGAGCGGATCGTGGACGCGGCGATCGACGCGATCGGCGTGCGTCCGATCCGGAAGCCCGATCCCGCCGACCGGCCGCCGCGCCTCCCCGACGGCGACGATGCCGCGCGGGACGCCGACGACCTTGTCGGCCGCCACGTCGTGGTCACCGCGGGTGGAACGGCCGAGCCGATCGACCCGGTCCGCTACATCGGCAATCGGAGCACGGGCGCGATGGGCATCGCCGTCTGCGAGGCGGCCCGCGACCGCGGCGCCCGCGTCACGCTCATCGTGGGCACCGCGAGCGTGGCCCTTCCCCAGGGAATGGCAATCGTCCGCGTCGAGACCGCGACGCAGATGCGTGACGCCCTGCTGGAGCAGCTGGCGTCCGGATTCGACGCCCTGATCATGTCCGCCGCGGTCGCCGACTTCCGGCCCGCGGCGCCCTCCGTCCTCAAGCTCCCCCGCACGCCCGCCGGGCTCAGCCTGGAGCTCGTCGCCAACCCCGACATACTCGCCGAGATCGGCCGCCGCGTGCGGGGCATCGGGGAGGACGGCGCGCCCGTGCCCCCGGCCCTGACGCCGGCGCCCGTCCTCGTGGGCTTCGCCGCCGAGACGGGAAGCATCGTCCGCGCCGCCGCGAAGCTCGCGACCAAACGCGTCGACTTCGTCGTCGCCAACGACGTCGCCGAGACCGGCTCGGGCTTCGGCACGCCGACCAACCGCGTCACGATCCTCGCCGCCGACGGCACCGAAGATGCCCTGCCGATCCTCCCGAAGCGGGAGGTCGCGGAGCGGATCCTGGACCGGGTGGGTGCCGCGCTGGCGGGACGGGACGCGAGCGAATAGAGCCGGGCACGCGAGCGGACATTGCGGAGCGCTGTTGACAGGCGCGTCCTGATCCCACTCACCGGAACGTGCTGTTTGTGCGCCACAGCCGGTTGGTAAGTCCGTCGTGGCCACGCTCGCATTACCAACCGGCTGTGGCGCACGAGACGTGCTGAGATCCCCTTGACAGATCCTGCGAGGGGGGGACTATTCGGCACCAGCCGATTGATTGATCGGACTCAGCGACGCGCACGATAGGGGAGCCAGATGGCTTGGGCGGGCTTGGGGCGAGGATGGCGTCAGCGAGCGTCGCCGCGTCGATGCTCGGACTGCTCCTGGCAGGAGCTCAAGCGAGACCCGTGGCCGCGACGAGCGGGTTTGATGTCCAACAGGGTTTGGACAGCTGTGCCGTCCCGACGGCCGCGCAGATGCAATGGGCATGGGGCAACACGCCCTTCTGGTCGTGGGGGTACTACCTCGGTGGTGCAACCGCCCCCCACGCCGGCTGTCGCCCGTGGACCGCGGCGGAACTGGCCCAGGCGCGTACGATCGGATGGGGGTTCATGCCGGTCTGGGATGATCTCCAGGCTCCGTGCAACCAGAACATGTCTCAGCACATCAGCACGAATACGACGACAGCGCGTAACCAGGGCGTCTCTGCTGCCACGAACGCTGCCGCGGCAATGCAGGCTGCGGGGTTCGCCGGCTACGACCAGGTATGGCTGGATATTGAAGCCTACACTGGCTCTGGCGCCCCGGGGTGCACCGGAACGGCTCTCGCGACAGCGAGGGCCGCGGTAAAGGCGTACGTTGACGGCTGGTCGAGCACACTCGGAGCTGACTCGGGCGTCTATGGATCCTCGTACGGTTCCTTCGCGGACGACTGGGCGACGATCGCCCATCCGCCGGCAGAGGTGTGGCTCGCGGCGTGGGGCTCCCCGGCTGCCAATCCGAACACTGTCTGGAATCTCCCGGGTGTTCCCAACGGGCACTGGTACGTCGACCAACGAGTGCACCAGTACCGAGCTCATGTCGTCAACTACAGCGTTGTGGGCAACGCCCAACAGCAGACCGGTAGCTACGATGTCGACTGCCTCGCGGCATGGATGGATCAAGGATCTCCATGGGACAACAATGGCGACGAGTCGAACGAAGGCAACTCGATCAACGCCGAGGCCGTATGTCTGGGGGCGCCTCAATGAACCGATCCATCTCGCCTCGACAATGCCTGATTGTCGCCATCTCGTCCCTGTTCGTGGTCACCGCGTGCGTCGGTGCGCCCGCGCCGGTGCCCGTCCCGAGTGGGAGTCCTGAAGCCTCCGCAGCGGCGACGGTTGCCCCGCCCCCGACGCCGACGGGCAGCATTCCGACGACTGCCCCTGTTGGCACGGGCCTGCTCGACGCTGGCCTCGCTCCAAACGGGATCGGCTGGGCGATCACGAGTCATGGTGTCGAGGTGTCGACGGACCGCGGGAAGACGTGGTCATCCGCGACCCCGCCGGGCGTGGACCCGACGTCGATCAAGTCGGTCGACTTCGGCCTCTGGCCGACGGTCCACATGGCGGCGCCCGAAGGTGACCACGTCCGTGTGTTCGCTAGCGCGGATGGCGGCATCACCTGGACGTCCACGACCGGCCCGAAGGACGGCGCCCCCGACGGCTTCATGGACGCGAAGGTCCAGTTCATCGATGCGAAGAACGGCTTCGTCGAGGCCGTCTTCGCGACGAACACCTCGCAGAGCCTGGCGGAGCTGCTCCGCACGACGGACGGCGGGACGACCTGGTCCCCCGCGAACCTGCCGGTCGCCGGACCAATCGAGTTCGGCAGCCCGACCGATGGCTGGCTCGACGGCGGCACGCTCGGCGGCCAGCTCTTCCGCACCGGCGATGGCGGCCGAACCTGGACGGCCGTGAAAATCGCGGTGCCGACGGCTGCCGCAGGCCACAACGCATGGCCGTTGCTACCGGCGATCATCGGCGACCAACTGACGATGCCGGTCGTCTTCGCCGTCGATGGTGGCGGCACGACGCTCCTCGGCGTGTACGTCAGCCATGACGGCGGGACAAACTGGGACCCGGCCGAACCGCCGACCATGCTCTCTGCCGACGGCTCTGGTGGCGCGATCGGCGCGGCGCCGGGACTCGTGCTCGCTGCCTCATCGACGGCGAAGGGGTTCATGTCGATCACGACGAGTCCCGGGTCGGGGGTAGCGCCGGTCACTCGGGAGCTTCCGTCGACCCACGGGAGCGGCTCCGCGACGAGCGCCACGGACACAACGTCCCAGGATCTCCATGTTCTCGCGGACGGCACGGCTTGGTCGCTCGAGATGTATTCCGCATGCCGGGCCATCAAGGACTGTTCCATCATCAACACCCTATGGGCCTCCAGCGATCGCGGGGCAAGCTGGTCCGAACTTCATCCCTGACGCCGAGCGGTCCTACCTGAACGCCGCCTTCGCGGCGATCCAACCGCGAGACCGCCTCCGGCGGCATGGTCGGATCGCCGCCACCGAGTCCGCGGCAGCCGCAGAACAGGACGCCGGACACGGTTGCGATGACCGGGATGGCGTTCCGTGGAACGCATTGCGGTTCCTCCGACGGGCGCCGCAGTGGCGACGCCGGTCAAACGCGCCGCGCTGGACGCATGCGCCGATCGCGGGCACACTTGACGCTCCCGCAGGAGAGAACAGCAACCGTGAGCAGCACGTCCGACACCGCGCGCCGCCTGACCGTCGTGGACATCGCCCTCATGCACGCCGACGGCGAGCGGATCGCGATGCTGACCGCGTACGACTATCCGACGGCCGGCCTCCTCGACGAGGCTGGCATCCCGATGCTCCTCGTAGGCGACTCGCTGGGCCAAGTGATGCTGGGCTATGAGACCACGGTCCGGGTGACCATGGACGAGATGCTCCACCACACGAAGGCGGTCGTCCGCGGCGCGGAGCGGGCGCTGATCGTGGCCGACATGCCGTTCCTCTCCTATGCCACGCCCGACGACGCGGTCCGCAACGCCGGGCGCTTCCTCCGCGAGGCCGGGGCGCAGGCGGTCAAGGTGGAGGGCGGGGTTCGAACCGGGCGGGTCATCGAAACGCTCGTCCGGGCCGGCGTTCCCGTCATGGGACACATCGGCCTGACGCCCCAGGCGATCAACGCACTCGGCAAGGTCCGCGTCCAGGGCAGGACCCGCGAGACCGCCCGCGCGCTCCTCCACGACGCGCTCGCGGTGCAGGAGGCGGGCGCGTTTGCCGTCGTGCTGGAGCTCATGCCGGAGCAGCTCGCGGCGGCCATCACGGCGCGGCTGCGGATCCCGACGATCGGCATTGGGGCGGGTGCCGGATGCTCCGGCCAGGTCCAGGTGGTGACGGACTTCCTGGGCCTCGGCTCGTTCCTGCCGCGCCATGCGAAGCCGTACGCGGACCTGCGCGGGGTGATCCTCGCCGCCGCCGCCGCCTACCGGGCGGAGGTCGAGGCGGGAACCTTCCCGGGGGCCGCCCAGGCGACCCGGATGGATGATGCGATCCTCGACGAGGTCCTTGGCCACGCCCCGGACGACCGGACCGCTCAGGGACCGCAGCGGATCGACGCCGGGATCCCGCTCGATCGCGACCTCTGATCACCGCCCCGTGGACGTCGTCCGCAACCGCGCCGAGCTGCGCCACGCGCTCGCCGCACTCCCCCGCCCGCTGGGCCTGGTCCCGACGATGGGCTGGCTCCACGCCGGCCATCGCTCGCTGATCGCGCAGGCCCGCGACGAGTGTGGCGCGGTCGCGGTCTCGATCTTCGTCAATCCCCGCCAGTTCGACGATCCCGCCGACCTCGCGAAATACCCCCGGGGCGAGGCCCGTGACCTTGCGCTGTGCGCCGATGCCGGCGCGGACCTCGTGTGGGTTCCCTCGGTCGACGACGTCTACCCGCCCGGATTCGACACCTCCGTGACGGTCGATCGGCTCACGCTCCCGCTCGAGGGCGCCGCCCGGCCGGGCCACTTCGCGGGAGTCTCCTCGGTCGTTGCGATTCTCTTCGGGGTCGTCCGACCCGACCGGGCCTACTTCGGCGAGAAGGACGGCCAGCAGCTCCGGGTGATCGACCGGATGGCCCGCGACCTGGGGATGACCGAGGTCGTTCGCTGCCCAACCGTGCGGGAGCCGGACGGCCTTGCCCTCTCGTCCCGCAACGTCCACCTCGGGGCGGATGATCGGGCCGCGGCGCCGGTCATCCATCGCGCGCTGCTCGCCGGGCGGGCAGCGTGGGCGTGCGGCGAGCGCGACGCGGCGGTCATCCGTGGCCGCGTCGTTGACGTCCTCGCCATGGAGCCGCGCGCGGACGTGGAGTACGTCTCCTGCGCCGACGACGCGACGCTGGCCGAGCTGGAGCGGATCGAGGGGCCCGCGATGCTTTCGCTCGCGGTGCGGTTCGGCGCCACTCGCCTCATCGACAACATCCGCCTCGGCTGACGGAATGGAACCAGGCGACGCCACGCAGCGTCACCGGCGTGGGCGACGCACCCTCGCGCCGCCATCCAGCAGCCGTGGGGTGAGGTGATGGCTCATCGGAGCGTCCAGGAACTCGCGGGGACGCGCGTCGCCATCGGGTTCGGCAGCCTCCTCGTCATCGCGGCGCTCCTCGCCGCCAGCTGCAGCGGCTCGGCCGGCAGCCCCCTCTCCGCCGTCGGCGCTCCCGTGAAGGAGCCGGCCGCGGCTGCCACCCTCGTCCCCGCACCGGCAGCTCGCGATGGGGCGCTCGGCTCCACGAACAGCGGGACGACGGGCGGCGGCACGGCGCAGAGGGGCGCCAGCGCGCCGGATGGGAGCGGTCCGCTCATCGTCCGCACCGGCCAGCTGGACCTGCAGGTCGCGGATATCGAGGCGGCCATCCACGCCGCCGAGAGCGCCGTCACGGCGGTCGGCGGGTACGTCGCAGGTTCGCAGCGCAGCGGCGATGCCGACAAGGCCTCCGCGAGCGTCATGTTCCGGATCCCGGCGGCGCGCTGGGCCGACACGCTCGATGCGCTTCGGAAGCTCGGCGTGAAGGTCCTCGGCGAGCAGACGTCAAGCCAGGAAGTCACGGCCCAGGTGGTCGACCTGGGCGCCCGCCTCGCCAACCTCCGGGTCACCGAGACCGCGCTCCAGGCGATCATGGAGAAGGCAACGAAGATCCCGGATGTCCTGGCGGTGCAGGAGCAGCTGACCGGCGTCCGGCAGCAGATCGAGGAGCTGACTGCCCAGAAGCAGACCCTGGAGAACCAGGCTGCGCTCGCGACGCTCACGCTGAACTTCACGCCGCCGCCGGCCGTGGCCGTCACCCAGGTGCGCGAGGGATGGGACCCCGCCCGGGAGGTCGACCAGGCCGCCGCGGCCCTCGTCGGCATGGGCCAGGGGCTCGCCGGTGCCGGGATCTGGCTCCTGATCGTCGGGCTGCCGATCCTCCTGATCGTGGGGCTGCTGGCGCTCATCGCGCTCGTCGTGGTCCGGCGGTTCCGCCGCGCAGCACTTCCCCCCACGGCCATTCCGCCCGTCGCGGAGGCGTGACAGCGGGCCCTCAGATCTCCTGCCGACGGAAGGCGATCCCCGCCGCACCCAGGGCAAGACAGACGAGGGCCAGGTTGACCAGGATCGGGCCGCCCAGGTCGCCGCTCGGCAGGCCGAGTGCGAGCGCCACGGCGGGCGTGGACAGCCCGGTCGGAGTGTAGGCGCCGATCCCCGGGATCGCGGCAACGATTCCCGCCACGAGCAGGGCCACGAAACCCGCGCCCCCGGCGACGAGCGACGACCGCGCCAGGACGGAGAACAGGAACGTCACGCCGCCGATCACGAGCAGCGAGAGCCACAGCACGACGCCGCTTGCCACGAACCCGGGGAGGGGCAGCGCCTCGAACAGCAGGGCGGTGTACAACCACGCGAGCGCGTACCCCGTCGCGATCCCGGCCCCCAGCAGCAGCGCGATCGCCACCGCCTTCGCCATGATGAACGCGCCGCGCCCGACCGGCTTCGTCAGCACGAACCCCGCCGTCCCGCGCTCCTTCTCGTTCGCCACGGCGCCCATGCTGACGAGGATCGCGATCAGCGCGCCGAACTGGCCGAGGTTCTTCACGAGCTGGGCGACTGCGTCCGCCGTGGTCGGCGGTGGCATCGTGATCGTCAAGCCCGCAGCCTGCGTGCCGGCCATCTTGATGATGTCGGGCAGGAGCTTCGCGAGGAGCGGCGACATGGCGCCGAACGTCGCGAGGACCGCCACGACGACAACCAGTCGAAGCGTGCGGAGCTGTTCGCGCACCTCCTTGCCGAGCAGCAACCGGAACCCGCCGGGGCCGCTCACGCCCGCACCTCCCCGGCCGTCCCGACGAGCGCCAGGAATACCTCTTCGAGGGTTGGCCGAACCCGTTCGAAGCGCGCGAGCCGGACCCCCGACATGACAACGAGCGGCAGCACCTCGGCCGCGGCGCGTTCGGCGTCGGTCACGAACACCCGGATCAGGCCGTGCTCGACGCGCACGTCGCGCGTCCATGCCTGCCCGCGCACCGTCGCGGCCAGGGCGGCGACCGCCGCATCCTGGTCCGGCTCGGGGTCGAGCTCCAGGATCGGTCGGGCGTGGCTCGCAAGCAGCTCGTGCATCGGCGCCTCGGTCACGAGGCGGCCGTGGTCGAGGATCCCGACGCGATCACAAACCCGCTCGACGTCGTTGAGGATGTGCGTGCTCATGAAGACCGTGCACGTGCCGCGCAGGCGGCCGATCAGCTCCAGCACGTCGCGCCGTCCAGCCGGGTCGAGCGAGCTGACCGGCTCGTCGAGGAAGAGGACGGCTGGCCGCGGGAGCATCGCCTGCCCGATCCCGAGGCGCTGGCGCATTCCGCCCGAGTAGGCGCCGATCCGGCGGTTCGCCGCGTCGACCAGGCCAATCGTCTCCAATACCTCTTCCACGCGCGCGCGCAGGGGCGCGCCGTCGAGCCCGTGCAGCCGGCCCACGAATGTCAGCAATTCGCGCCCGGTCATCCACCCGTAGTAGCGCGGGTCCTGGTCGAGCGCGCCGATGCGCTCGGCGAGGGCGCGGCCGCCGGTCGTGGCGTCGATCCCCGCGACAGTCGCGCTCCCCGCCGTGGGCCGGGCGAGACCCGTCAGGAGGCGGAGGGTGGTGGTCTTCCCCGCGCCGTTCGGCCCGAGAAAGCCGAAGACGCAGCCGGCAGGGACGTCGAGATCGAGGTCATCGAGCGCGACGTCGAGCCGGTAGCGTTTCGTGAGCCCGCGGGTGCTGACCTCGCCGGGCGCGGCTGCGGCGAAGTTCATACGTCCTCGCGGCCGATCGCGAAGTAGAGAATCGGGCCCAGCAGGCTGACGAAGAGGATCACGAGCGCCCAGATCGCCTTGTTGCCGCCGCGGACGTGGCGCTCGTCCTTGAGCAGGTCCCGGATCGCCAGGCCAAGGAGGGCGAGCTCGAGGATGAGGATCGGGAGGATGAGGAGAACGATCTGGCCCGTGTTCATTCGGCGCTCCCTGGGATTAGGCCCGCCGGCTTCGGGTCGGCGGGAAAGAGAACGGTGGCGAACAGACGAGCGGTCCGCCCGTCGCCCGGCACGTTGGCCGCGAACGGCATCACGGCGGCATTCAGCGCGGCACCCATCGCGGCCAGCTCCGAGTCGCTGAGCTGGAGGACGACCTCCCGGTAGCCGGCGCCGTCCCGCGCCAGGTCCGGCGCGCCGGCTGCGACATACCGCCCGAAGGCGCCCAGGAGGCTGGCTACGAACGAGGCGAACCAGCGCAGGTGGTCGTCCGGCGTAGCGTCGGCCAGGTCCGCCGGCCCGAGCGACGCGGCGCCCGGACGGAGGACGAAGCGGCGCTCGACCGCGCCGCGCGTGCGGCGCCCCTCCGCAGGGGGCGTCCGGGGCTCCTCCACCACGGCAAGGATGCCGCCGCGCCGGAGCGCGTTGAGATGCCGGTAGAGCGTGGCGGGCGGGACGCCCGGCATGCGTTCCTGGAGCTCTGCCGCGGTCATCGGGACGCCCGCCGCGAGAGCGACGATGAGGCGCATCCGGACGGGATGCAGGATGAGGTCGGGGCCGTGCGTCCGAGCTGGCGTGATGGCGGAGTTGTTATCATTCACGATAGTGATAACGCTACGCCCGGTCCGAGACGGTGTCAAGCCGAACCGGCGACCGTGCGTCGCCGTGCCGGGGAGCGTCCGCTACGGGCGCGCTGGGGCGTTCGCGAACGGACTCGCGAGGACCGCGAGTGCGATCAGCGCGAACGCGGCGAGGAGGACGAACGCGAGGCGGCGGTTCCGCCGTTTCACGCCCGTGGACGGCGGCGCCGCGGTCCCGGGGCGCGGTCGTCGTCGACGCCGAGACGTGCGCTGGCCGCCACGGCGGCTCATCCGCGCGGCGTCGTCTTCCGCTCGACGAGCGCGATCGCCTCCTTGAGACGCGCGATGGTCTCCGGATCGACCGCGTCCGGCTCCAGGTACGGGCCCAGCCGCTCCAGCACATCGCTGACGAGGCCCAGGAAGACGCTCGCATCCGCGACAAAGAACTGCGGCTCGTTGTTGTAGCGAACCAGCGTCAGGCGGCCCTGGAGGACGCGCCGGTCCTCGATGTGGGCGATCTGGGTGGCGAACGTATGGCCCTGGATGCCATCCGGGTTGTTGAGGAAGTTGAGGGCATTGTCGATCGCGAGGCCGAAGCGGGCCCGCCACGCCACGAGCCGCTCGTGCACCTCCGGAGAGATCCGAACCTCGGCCACTTCGTCGAAGACCTCTGGCGTCACCGTCAACAGGCCGACCAGCGTGCTGCCGGCGCGCGCGCCGAGCATCACCTGGAGCGACCGTTCCAGCGTGAAGACCTCGGAATCGAACCGCGGGCTGGTGATGACGTCGGTGAGGAGATCCTCGACGTTGTCCAGGACGGCCGTGTCCGCCATCGCGGTCCCAAGGTGGCCGATCTCTTCCTTGAACAGGAACTTTTCTTCGTGGTCGAGCATGCCCGGATGGTACACCGGGCGAACACGCGCCCCGGCCAGGGGTGCGTGTCGGCACGGCCGCCCCGTGCGGGACGACCGGCCGGACGAGGGTCACCCGCGCGGCCGCGCAGCCACGCGACGGCCCGCGCGGTCAGTGGCCGCCGTCGCCGAGACGGTCGAAGATGTTCGTCGTGACGCGTGCCACCCGTGCATCGGTGGGCGTGGTGCGGCCCCGGTAGGTGTGCTGGCCGAAGGTGTCGAGGGCCCAGCTCCACTGGAACGTGCCCGCGGAGACCACTGTGCCGCCCGCCGGCGTCGTGTAGACGGTCGCGGTGTGCACCGTGGGGTGACCCGTGGGGTCCACTCCCGACTGGGGTGTCACGACTGGGCCCTGCGCCCAGACCTCGACGCCCGGCGGCGAGTCGGCCGGGTGCAGCGTGTCGTACTCCTGCCCGACGAGGCTCACGAAGCGGTCCCCGTCGCGGACGCCCGTCCCCTCGTAAAGCCAGTGGCCGGAATTGACCACGATCCAGTCGGCCGGGCTGCGGACCGCGTGGCCGTACATCTGGCCGATGACCAGCGATTCCGGCTTGCTCACGGGCGCCTGCCGCCAGTAGCACGTCGTCAGCTCCGGGTGCGTCGCCGTGATCGGGTCCCTGGTCGTCGATTTGTAGCAGATCATCCGGCGGCCGGGCCCCAGCGGCGATGGCTCGAGCCGCATCTGCCAGTAGATGCTGTTGGCGACGAGGAACGCGGCACTCGCACCGGTCGCCAGCGTCGCCTCCAGCGTGTCGCGCATCGGCCGAGACCAGTACTCGTGGTGGCCCGCGAAGACGAGGAGCCGGCGGCCCCCCACGACCTCAGGGTGCATCTCGAAGTCGATGTCGGCGCAGTACGCCACGTCGCGGCCGTGGCGCTCCTGCCACCGGACGAACGCGGCCTCCCAGCGCGGGAGGTAGCCGGCCCCGCCGGCCTCGGAGTACGGCCGGTCGAAGCTGATCTCGTGGGCCCGTTCGACGGTCAGGCCGTGGAACTGGCCGGCCGGGATCGTCCCGTAGAACGACGGGCCGTGGTGGTTGTAGGCCTGCCACGTCGCGGCCGCGCTCACGTACAGCACCGAAGCAGGCGCCACCGCGCCCGGCCGGACGATGAAGACGGCCGAGCCGGCGGTCCCTGCCGTCGGCTCGAGGACGACCACGTACATGCCGCTGGGCCAGTCGGGCGGGACCTGGATTCGCAGCACCTCGGGCCACGGCTCCTCTGAGCGGCCCGAGGCCGCGTCGACGACGGGTCCCGGCGAGAGCTTCGCGCGGAGGCCGCGGTCAACCCGCATGAGCCGTCCGCCCTCGCCCCCGTACCAGCCGATCCGGTACCAGCGGGCATCGAGGCGGGCATCCCCCCGGACGCGAAGGCCCAGCGAGTCGCCCGGCGCCACGGACGTCCGGTCCAGGTATCCGAGGACGGTCGCGGCGGTGCTGAGGCCGGCCTTCCAGCCCGGGTTTCCGGGCCGCCGGTTCTCGTCGGCGACGGCGCTCGGCAGGCGCGAGGGAAGCGGTCCAGGGAGGCTCGGGGACGGCGAGCCCGTCGCCGGCGAGGCGGGCGGCACCGAGGCGGCCGAAGACGGCGACGCGGAACGCAAGGGGCCCGTCCGATCGGTCGGGCCGCAGGCCACCAGGACGAGCCCGGCCGTTGCGGAGAGGAAGGCGCGCCGGGAGAGCCGACGGCCGGCGGGATCGCTCCCGCCGGCCGTCGGTGCCGTCTCGAGGTCGGACTGGCGTGCCACCACCGCCAATGCTGGCGGTTCGGCTTTACGGATACAAGCCCCGCATGGCGGTCGCGTCGGCAACGCGCTGAACGGCGACCAGGTAGGCCGCGGTCCGCATGTTGACGTCCTCGCGGATGGCGATGGCAAGCACTTCGCCGAAGGAGCGATCCATGATCTCCTTGAGCTTCGTGTTGACGATTGCCTCGCTCCAGTGGTCCCGGTTGAGGTCCTGGACCCATTCGAAGTAGCTGACCGTGACGCCGCCCGCGTTGCAGAGGATGTCGGGGATGATGAAGACGCCCTTGTCATGCAGGATGGCGTCGGCCTCCGGTGTCGTCGGGCCGTTGGCGGCCTCGGCGACGATCTTCGCCTTCACGCGGCCGGCATTTGCTGCGCTGATCTGGTTCTCGAGCGCAGCCGGAATCAGGACGTCGCACTCGACTTCGAGGAGCTGGTCGTTCGAGATCGCCTTGGCGCCGGGGAAGCCGGCCACCGTGCCGTGCTCCTTCTTCCAGCCGATGACGCGATCGACGTCGAGGCCGGCCCGGTTGAGGATCCCGCCGCCCGTGTCGCTCACGGCGATCACGGTGGCACCCTCATCGCGGATGAGACGCGCCGCGATGGAGCCGGCATTGCCGAATCCCTGGACCGCGACGGTGGCCGTCGTGAGGTCCATGCCGAGGTGAGCCGCGGCGTCGACGATCGTGTAGACGGCGCCCCGCGCGGTCGCCTCGTTGCGACCCTCCGACCCGCCGAGGCTGATCGGCTTGCCTGTCACCACGCCCGGGACCGTGTAGCCCTGGTGCATGGAATAGGTGTCCATCATCCAGGCCATGACCTGGGCGTTCGTGTTGACGTCCGGGGCCGGGATGTCGCGCTCCGGGCCGATGAGGACGCTGATCTCGGTGGTGAAGCGCCGGGTGAGCGCTTCGACTTCCTTGAGCGAGAGCTTCTTGGGGTCGACGATGACGCCGCCCTTGCCGCCGCCGAACGGGATGCCGACGACCGCGCACTTCCACGTCATCCACATCGCCAGGGCCTTGACCTCGTCGATCGTGACGCCCTGGTGATAGCGGATCCCGCCCTTGGCCGGCCCTCGACCCAGATTGTGCTGGACGCGGTAGCCGGTGAAGACGCGGACCGTCCCATCGTCCATCTTGACGGGGAATGTCACGGTGAGGGCGCGGCGGGGCTCGCGCAGGACTTGCCGGAGGCCCGGGTCCAGGTCCAGGTGCTCGGCCGCGAGGTCGAACTGCTGCTGGGCGACGGCCCACGGGT
Source organism: Chloroflexota bacterium (assembly GCA_025351245.1). Lineage (GTDB taxonomy): Bacteria > Chloroflexota > Limnocylindria > Limnocylindrales > CSP1-4 > CTSoil-043. The sequence continues at coordinate 35,681 of JANXWH010000096.1, forward strand.
TGATCGTCGCGGCGATCTGCTCGGTGGTCATGGAGCGGAGATCCTCCTGCTCGGTCGCCCGGAACGCGGGGGGCGACCGCTGCGATCGCCGCCCCTCCGGGACGGCCACGCTGCCGCCTCCGGGACGGCTGCCGGTCGGGACGTTGCGGGCCCGTGCGCGGGACCCGCCCCTCCACGACGGAGTGCTCAACGTGGGCCCATCATCCGGCCCTTCCCTGTCCCGCCGCGAGTGCCGAACGGGGACGCTGGCCCCGGGCGGAATGGCCCGGAAGCTGGCGGCAATGGTACCGAACCCGGCCCGTATCCGTCCCGCAACCATTGGTCCGGGTCCCGGGCAATCCGTCCCGCGCGATGACCGCAGGGGCTGCTACTGCCCGCGTCAGCGCTTGAGCAGGACGACTCCCCCCACGGCGCCGGGGCCGACGTGGGGACCGACGGACGCGCCCACGGTCTCCACGCTCACGTAGGCAGGGTCCACGCCGCCCGGGAGCCGCCCAACAACCGTGCAGCGGAACGCCTCGAGGTCATCCGCGCCCGTGTGGAGGATCGCGATCCGCTCCACCGGCCGCGACGTCAGCAGCTGGATCACGCGCTCGCGGGCCTTGGCGCGGGTCCGGACGCGATCCGCGGTTTCGACCAGGCCGTCCACGACCGTGATGATCGGCTTGACCGAGAGCATCGTCCCGATCGCCGCCCGGGCCGGGGAGAGGCGGCCGCCCTTCCGGACGTACTCCAGCGTGTCGAACGCCACGTAGAGGTCCAGGTCCGGAGCCCGTTCGCGGAGCGTGGCCGCGACCGCCGCTCCGGTCCGGCCGGCCGCCGCCAGCTCGACCCCAAGCATCACAAGGTGGCCCACACCCATCGAGACTGCCATCGAGTCCACCACGTGGATCTCCCGGCCCGGGTGCTCCTTCGCGCCGATCTCGGCGCTGGCAAACGTGGCGGAAAGCCGGCTGCCGATCGTCACGCAGACGACCGACTCCGTGCCCGCGGCGAACGCGTCCGAGAAGGCCTCCGCGAAGGCGCCGGGCGTCGGGGCGGCGGTCGTCGGGAAGGGGGCGTCGGGCGCGAGCATCCGGGTCCAGAAGTCGGCAGTCGACAGGTCCACGCCGGACCGGAACTCCTGCGTCCCGAACCGGACGAGGAGCGGCACGACCCGGATCCCGAGCTCGGCAGCGAGCTCCGGCGGGAGGTCCGAGGCGGAATCGGTGACGATCGCGACCGTGGGCATGGCGAGTTCCCTCTTCCTCCGCGCGCTCGCGCGGGCGGGACGGCTGGGACGGGCTTCGGACCGCGGCTGGAGGCGTGATACGAGTGGGGCGGCGCATGCGGGGCCCGATTCGCGCTCATTTGAGTCGGGGCAGACCACCGGCTTGCCCTCCGCGTCCGGGCTCGGGCTCAACCCCCGGGGGCCGGGCTGGGCCCGCCGACGAAGCCCAGGTGGTGCTCCACGCCGCGAAGCCGCCAGAGCGGCACGACCGCGATGGCGAGCATGACGAGCGTGACGACGAGCAGGCCGTCGATCCCGCGCAGGTCGGCGGCGACACCGCCCACCAGGCTGCCGGTGATCTGGCCGAGCGCCAGGAAGACCGAGTAGAGGCCCATGATCGCGCCGCGGTCGCGCGGGTACGGTTCCGACATGTCCGCGAGCAGCCCAAGCGCTGCGGGCGTGGCGCCGGCGAGGACGAACAGGCCGCCCACCACGGGCGCGATGAGGACGAGCGTCAGGGCCACTGGCAGGTCGGCGCCGTGGTTGATCGCGACGGCGGCCGCGACCAGCACCGCGCCACCGCCCAGGCCGTAGAAGATGATGGTGGTCCGACGCAGCATCTTGAAGCGGTTGCCCCAGTAGACCAGGCCGGCGAAGAACACCAGCATCCCGACCGCCAGCCCGGCGCTCACGAGGAGCGGCGACGCGCCCGCCATCAGCTGCTGGTCGGCGAACCGGGGGTCGGGCGCCTTCACGAGCTGGAAGATCGACTGGGAGGTCCACAGCCCGATGGCGGCATTGACCGCGATCCAGGTCGGTGCCAGCAGCCAGACGTGGGCGCCGGAGAGGATCTCGAGGTAGCGCGCCAGGCTCCTTCGCTTCTCGTGCTCGTGGCCGCCGTGCTCCGCCCGCGGGTCGGCGACGCCGAATCGATAGATCGCCCACGAGCAGCCATAGATGACGGCGTTGACGAAGAAGGCTTCCCGGTGGAGGAGCGTCCAGAGCGGCCCCGCCGCCACGATCCCCGCCCCCAGGCCCGCGAGCGTCGCGGCCTCGAAGCGCGCGACCGCCTTCCCGCGAAGGCCTTCGTCCCCCATCGTCGCGATCGCGAGGAAGCCGAGGATGGAGGGAACGCTCGCCGCGGTTGATGCGCCCTCCAGCCAGCGCGTGGCGCCCAGCAGCCAGAGGTTCGTGGTGAGCCCGGTCAGGATGACCGCCGCCGCCCCGAAGGCGGGCCCCAGCTGCATGATCCGGTGATACCCGAAGCGATCGGCCAGCGGCCCGAAGAACGGGGACAGGATCAGCTCGGCCGCGAAGAAGGAGGCGGTGAACACGGCCACCGTGAGCGACGAGATCTCCACCCCGCCGTGCTTCGGCAGGTCCGCGAGGTAGTAGACCAGCATGGCGCCGGTCAGGCCCGTGCTGAAGCGGAGCGTGAGCGTCCCGAGGATCACGGACCAGAGGGAGCGTGCCATCGGTGCAGGGTACCCGGCATCGGCCACGCCGGGCAGCCCTAGAATGCTGTCACATGGATCCCCTCCGGCTGCTCGCGCCCACCCCGCTCGCTCGCGGCGGCTCTGGCGCCGTGGTCGCGCCGCATCACCTGGCCACGGCGGCCGGCCTTGGCGTCCTCCGGGCAGGCGGACGCGCCGTGGACGCGGCGATCGCGACGAATGCCGTCCTGGGTGTCGTGATGGGCGAGGCCTGCGGCCTGGGTGGCGACGCGTTCTGGCTCGTATGGGACGAGGCGGCGGGCACGCAGACGGCGCTCAACGGGTCTGGTCGTGCCCCCGCGAGCGTGGACCCTGCAGCCCTCCGGGCTCGCGGGCTGGCGACGCTTCCCTATCGCGGGCCGCTCACGATCACGGTCCCGGGTGCGGTCCGATCGTGGGCCGACGCGCACGCGCGCTGGGGGCGCGTGCCCGTGGACGCGCTGCTCGCCCCCGCGATCGAGCTCGCCCGGGAGGGTTTCCCGGCAGACGAGCTCTTCGCCCGCGCGGTCGAGGGATCCGCCCGGGTCTTCGACGCGGAGCTCGGGCCGCTGGCCCGCGGCTGGCACGCCGTCTACCGACCCGACGGTCGGCCATGGCGTCTCGGCGAGCGCGTCCGCCTGC
>JANXWH010000016.1 GCA_025351245.1 Chloroflexota bacterium
TGGGCGAGGCGAGGCTCCGCCTGAAGGACGCCCAGGTGGCGTTCCTGGACCGGCTGGTCGACGCGCTGGCTCGCTGAACCGGCCGGTCGCGACTACACGTGAGGGCCGAAGACCCCGAGGTTGACCATCCGGCCGGCGACCAGCTCGAGCATCGTCGGCACCAGCTGGCGAACCGCGTCCCAGGAGTGTCCGAGCGGCGTCGGGAGGATCGCCAGGGCGATGCCCGCGGCGCGTAGCACGGCTGCGAACTTCTCTATCTGTGTCCCGTACAGCCCGTGCGTGGGGTCGGCCTCCAGCACGAAGAAGAGGCTCGCCCGGAGCGAGGCGGGAATTCGAGGGACCACTGTCATCGGTGAGACCGCGTCAACGACGGCGGCGTTGTTGTTGAACGGCCGCCAGGCGTTCGGCGTGGCTCCCGAATGGATCCCGGCCACGAAGTAGCCGCTGAACACGATAGACGACCCGAAGACATCGGGGTGGTGCGCAAGGAGTGCGGCCGAGCAGTAGCCGCCCTGCGAGAAGCCGAAGGTGGCTCGGGAGGCGGGCGTGGCGACGGTACGGAGGTTGGCGTCCACCCAGCTCACGAGACTGGTCGCCACGAACCGGTCGATCCATTGGCGGCCGTCGGCGGAGTCGGCGCATTCGCTGTCCGGGTAGGGACCCCCGGACACGCTCACGAAGACGACGATGACCGGCGGGATGGAACCGCCCGTGATGAGCGTGTCCAGCAGGCTTGGGAGCCGGACCCCGCGCTCCCACGACCCGACGCCCCAGGGCGCCTCGTAGATGACGGGGTATCGGGCAGACCCGTTGTCGTAGCCCGGCGGCAGGTAGACCTCGATCGGGATCGTGCTTGCGGTGCCGGCCGTCCACGGTGCGGGAAGGCTGGCGGTCATGACCCTGCCATGGCCGGACGGGCGGGCCGACAACCACGGGCGCGCCGCCGAAACCGCGCCGCGCGTGATCAGGGACGCCGGCCGCGGTCCCGCAACGAGACCTGGTGGGTAGCTCGGTGCGCTGCCTGGCGATCCGGATCCCGTGTCGGTCGACGCGCCTGCCCCGCCAACCGCGACCGGCGTGGCCGACTCGCCGGGCACAGAAGAGGCGTCCGATCCGGTCACCGGGTCGAGGGCGCCCGGCACACCGGTGGCGTCTCGGCGCATGTGAACGTCCGGGTCGAAGTTGAGCATGTCGCCGAGCACCGGCAGCGTGGCTACGATGATCGCGACGGAGAGCAGCACGCCGGTCGCCGCCGCGAGCCTGGCCCCGGCGCGCGTCCGATCGCGTGCCCGGACGAGGTCCCGGATCGTGACCGCGGCGGCGGCGACCCCGTGTCGAGCCTCCCGCGCCAGGACGGCCGCCGCCCAGCCCGCCACGGCGAAGGCGACGGCGAACGTCACCACCGAGACGCCCCAGCCGAACGGGTCGAACGTGCCCTGCGTGCCGTGCGCGGCGAGCGCAGCCCGGGTCTCCACGAGAGCCGTGTGCCCGAAGCTCAGGATGCCTGCCACGAGCCCGGCGATGACGCCGAGCGCCGTCGGTGCCCCGGCGAGCGCGACGATCGCGGCGGCCATCGCGGCGGACATGAGCGCCGTGAGGAGGCGGGCGCGATCCGGATCGAACCCGATCACCTGGAGGGCTTCGTCGGTCGCCGCCGCGGTCCCGCTCAGGCGGAAGAGCGCAACGACGACGCCCGCAAGGAAGAGGCCGATGAGCGACGGGGCAACCCGCCGAAGGCGTCCGAGCGGCTGCCCGGACGCCGGGGCCCGCCCTGTCATCGGACCGCCCCGTCGGCGCCGACTGCCGGTGCCCGCCCGGTGCGGACGACTCCGGCGGGCAGCGCTCCCGCGAGCCCACTCCGGGCGACGGAGCGGAGGCCGCCGACGTGCAGACCGACGAGCGCGACCGCAAGGGCGGGCAGGTCGCGGCGGTTCGCGAGCGCAACGTAGCGCGGCTCCCAGCGCGGGTCGAACTTGCCCTTGAAGAACTCCAGGCCGCGAACGTCGTAGAAGCGCCGGACAAACGACGCGGCGCGGGCGAGCGCGCGCTCCTCTCCGACGGCCGACGCGTTGTCGAGGCCGGCCAGCGGAGCAAGGCCCAGAGAGAGCGTCGGGGCGCCGGCCTCGCGGAGGCTGATTGCCGCCTTCGCGAGGCAGCCTTCGAGTGCGCCTGGCGTGCCGCCCGGCGCGCGACGCAGCAGGTCCAGGACCCAGCCGTCGTCGATGCCGGTGGGGCGGAACGTGGCGAATGCGATGGCCGCGCCGCCCGCGTCGGTCGCGACCGCGATCGCGAGCCGGTCGAGCTCGTCGGGGTC
>JANXWH010000017.1 GCA_025351245.1 Chloroflexota bacterium
ACCTGCGGACCGCGGTCAACGCCCGCCACGACCTCCACGCCCGAGGCGCGGTCATCCTGTTCGCCGATGAGCGCGTCCTCTCATCTGACGAGGACGAATGGGAGCGCTGGGCCCGCGAAGCGGTCGAGGCCGAGGCGTACAGCCGCCGTCTCGCGAAGCGGATCCGGGAGGGCTACGCCGCCAAGCGCCGGCGGCTCGGCGTCCCGGGCGGCAACAAGGCCCCCCTCGGAACGATCCGCGCCGGCCGGTCGATCACCGTCGACGAGGCCTCGATGGCGGTCGTCCGCCGCGTCTACGAGCTCGCGTCAGCCGGCCGCACGGACCGCGAGGTCGGCGCGGCGACGGGGCTCGCCCTCAAGCACGTGGCCGAGGTCTTGACCAACCCGTTCTACGCAGGGCGCCTCTGGTCGGGCGAGCCATCTGCCCTGGGGCCGCTGGTCGACGTCGGCACCTGGGAGCACGTCCAGACGATGCGGGCGAGGTACAGCCGGAGGCACCGCGGCGCGGTGAACCGCCGCCAATACGGCCTCGGAGGCCTGCTCGTCTGCGCCGCCTGCGGCCGCCGGCTCATCGGCCATGTCGGCCGCTACCGCCATCAGGACGCCTGCGAGGAGTTCAAGGCCGCTGCGCCTCGCCGGTTGCAGCGCGACGGAGCGACGATCGACCCGCGGGTGCGGGGCGAGTCCTACAAGCTCGAGGTGTACGAGGACGCGATCGAGAAGGCGTTCGAGCATGTCGCCGTCTCGTCGACGCTCAAGGCCGGTGCCGTCGCGCTCGCCAGGCGGCCGGAGCCCGATGGCGGCGATGACCTCGCCCTGGCGCGGATCAGCCGGGAGCGCGACCGGGCGGCGCTCCGGTTCGCGAAGGATCGCGACCTGGGGCAGCTGGAGGCGACGATGGCGCGGCTCGACGCCGAAGCACAGGCGGCGGTCGTTCGTCCATCGCGCATCCCGACCGCTGCCGAGGCGCGCGCCTACCTCGAGTCGCTGCCGGAGCTATGGGCGAAGACCTCGGACGCCGGGCGCCACGCGATCGCCGAGGCCGTGTTCGAACGGATCGACGTCCTGGGGGCGAACGACTTCACGTTCGCGCTGAGCGCCCACGCGAAGGCCCACGGATGGGATGCAGCCTTCGGGGCTGGGGACCAATCAATCTCGATTGGTCGATCTGGTCGGGGCGAGAGGGGTAGCCCCGCGACCACCGACCTTCCGGTCACGATGCGCTTGGCCGAGCCGCCAGAGCCCTGCGAGTGGCTGCGGAGCGCGTGAGGCCAGGGCGGCCAGTTCCCCAACGCGGGCCACGGACCGAAGGTTCGGAGTGGTAGCCGCCGTCCCGGAGCCCGACGGAACGCGTGCAACACCGCACAGCAGCGCGCGCTGACCCTGGCGAGGGTGGGGGCCGGATGGCCCTATGCCCCACCACGGCCCCCTCAATAGGCCAACCGGGCCAATGGGGGGGGTCCTGCGCATCCACCAGGGTTGCGCGGCCCACCCGGTGCAGGATGGAACTGTGGTAATTGGCCTTGGCCTGGCTGCCGGGCGCTCCAAGAAGCGCAGAATGGCACGCATGGCCACCCTGGCAGTGACCGCGATCGCCGTGCTTGCCCTGCCGCTCGGCGCTCTCGCCACAACGACCCACACGCCGCCGTGGGCCGACGTCTACAACGGCCCGATGTGGAGCGGCGTCGACACCCGGGCCAACGGCGACACGGCGGTGTCGTACCTGCATTCAGCTGGGTACACGGCCTTCGACGACGACAACAACACCAGTGCGACTTCGTCCCTGGGGTCCGGCAATGCCCTGGACGACGCCATTTGGGTGGCGATCGGCCACGCCAATGCGGGGCAGATCACAATCGAGAATGGAGCAAGCGGTGGCCCGCCCCAGGCTGGGATCGGCGGTGTTATAGCCAATCACAGCGTGGGCGTCTCTCCGGACTTCAGCAAGGGCCCGAAGGCGTACATGTACGACCTGGCCTACCACAGTCTGTCCAAGATGAAGCTGATGGCCTTCATCGGCTGCTACACGGGGAACAACGGGGCGACTGGGTCGCCCTACAACGGCAACCTCGTCGACGAGGCCACGGGCGATCAGGGCGTCGACTCAGCCATCGGCTTCACGCACGAGATCTACTGGGTGCCCAACGCCGCAGGTGTGTGGATCGACTCGTTCTTCTACCACCTGAAGTCGGGCACGACGGTGTCGACCGCCGCAGACGACGGGCTCGCCGACGTCGAGTACCAGCTGATCCTCGACTACGGGTTCAATGGGCCCAAGATCAACGGCGGAGCGACCAAGATCACCCCCGCGGGCTACGGATCCTGATGATGAAACGAAAGCATCTCGTCGGACTTGCGCTCGGGGCCGCTGTGGCCCTCGGCGTAGGGACCGTTGCGATCTCCGCCGCGTCGTCCCCGAAGGCGGACCCACACAAGGCCGTGATCGTCGACTCCAACACGGCACGGTCGACCCTCGCCAAGGCGCTGGGGATGTCGGGATCGCAGCTAGCGTACGACGGCACGGTCGACAGGCCGGGTGTCCGGTCTCATGAATTCCACGCCAATGGCATGCGGGGCGCCGTCGACGTCTCGGACGGGCACATCTCGATCCTCTCCTTCGGTGCGCCCACTGGCAATGGCAAGTTGGCGATCACGGCGGAGACCGCCGAGAAGGCGGCCCGAGCCTTCTTGGCCGACCTCGGGAGTCCCGTCGATGGGATGACAGTTACTGTCGACCCGGAGACCGGCGCGGGAGTACCGGGATTCACCGTCAGGTTCACCCGCATGGACGGACAGGCGATCCTGCCTGACTATCGCGTCGTCGAGGTTGACGGCGCCACCGGGAAGGTCTTCTCGCTCGTCGATGTCCGCCGCCCGTACGAGGCTCCTCCTGCGCCGGCGGTGTCGGCGACCAACCTCCAAGTGACCTTCGACGCGCAGGGCAACCAGCGGCTCGTCTGGGTGGTCAAGGTCGAGAGCGGTTCGGAAGGCGACCCGGGCGCGATCGTCGGGATCGACGCGTTGACCGGGGCGGTCTTCGACCTGTCCGCGAAGTAGCGTCTGCCGCCGTTCGGGCGGTCCGGCCGCCGGGTCGGGCCGCTCGAACGCGCGTCCCCACCGAGGTCCCAGTCCCTTGAAGCCTCGTTCGTCGCAGCTGATCCGGGTGGCCGCGCTCGGGCTCGTGGCCACCATCGCAGGATGCACTCCGACCCTCACCAAGCCTGGCCCGACCGTGACGCCCACTCCCGTGGTGACGCTTGCGCCCGGATCCGTCGTCCACGATGGCGATCTAACGGTGTGCATGGTCCCGGGTCATGCCCCGCAGGTCATGACGAGTGGCGACCAACTCGTCGGCACCGACCCAGATCTGGCGCGGGCCATCGCCAGCCGTTTGGGCCTCGCCCTCGCCATCACGAGCACGACCGACGGTCAGATCCGCCAGCAGCTCGACGACGGGAAATGCGACGTCGCCATGTCCGCGATCCGCTCTGGCGACCCCGCCGCCGCAAGTCTCGGCACCGTCCCATACCTGCAGGTCAGTCAGGTCCTACTGCAGACGAAGTCAAGTTCGCCGGTCGCCGGGCAGAACGACTTGTGTGGCAAGTCTGTCGGCGTCCTTGACGGCTCCGATGAACAGGCCGCGATTGCTGGGACGGGCTCGCACGAGGGCCGCGGCCTCAGCGAGGCATGCACCGCCAGCGGCAAGCCGGCCATCACGGCGCTGGCTTTCAATAGCCCAGACTCCGCTCTTGCGAGCGTGATTGGTGGTTCAGTTGTTGGCTGGCTCGTCGACTCGCCCCTGGCGGGCTTCGAGGTCCAGCAGCATGCAGACCAACTGACGAGGGTGGACGGCGTCACCATGAACACGGACACCGAGGTGATCGTGATCCGCGCGGGCGCCGGACAGGCAGACACGATCAACGCCATTGGCCTCGCGCTCGCCGCGATGGAAAAGGACGGCACATACCAGCGAACCCTGCAGAAGTACGGCGTCCAGCCGTAAGGGCCACCACCGACTTGCTGCCCTCGTGATCCTAGCGGGGACATTCTGCAATCCGCACCAGGGGACATCGATGTCAGGAAACGGTGACGAGATCCCTACACGGGACTGGATCTGGGGCATCGCGGTCGTAGCGGCGCTGATCGCAGTTGCGATCCTGATCGTGGTCGTGGCAATCAATGCCCACTGCAACTGCCTGACCCCAGCCTGAAGCCGTCACACACACCTGACTAGGCGATGCAGGCGACATTCCGTCGATGATTGCCGCCGGAGCGCCGTGCGGCCTTGCGCCGCCACGGCCCCGGCCCATGCCGATCCTACTCTGGTCAAGTTACGAAGGGCGCTTCGATCACGTGCCGCCCTTGGCCATCCGAATGGTCCAGGTTGGAGCATAACGGCCAATGTCGTGGCGGCCTTCACCGTTGGGCATCATGGGCAACGGGGCGGTTGCTGACGACCTGAATCCCAGGTAGCGGGCAATTCGCCCCCGGTCAACTGACCGATACCGCGGCGGGCCGCGCGAGCCGAACATCAGGGCGTGGTCCGCCTTCCTGCTCCCAGCCGCCCCGCCGCGGCAGGGCCCCGCCCACTGGTCGGCCGCACCCCCCACCGTGCCGACCCGGCCCGCCCCGTCCGACATCGGGGCACCTCTCTCCGCCTCGATCCGATCGGCGCGGTTCAGCACCGGTGAGCGGCGACGCCGATCCGACCGGCCTCACGCAGCGCGACATCCTGATGGAGGTGCGCGAGGACATCAGGGGGCTCCAGGCCACCGTCGACGCGATCGCGCGGGACCAGGCGCTCGGCGTCGAGCGGCGGGCCGCCATGCAGCGGTCCGCCGACTCCATCTACGACCGACTGGACGCGCACGACCGGGACCTCGACCGGATGCTCGCCTGGCAGAACCGGGCCGACGGCGCCATGGTCCTGGCCCGTTGGGCGCTGGGCGCATCGCTCGTCAGCCTCATCGCCGTCGCCCTGCAGGTCGTCGCCGCGGTCGCGAAGGCCATGGACCCGAGCCTGCCGTGAGGAGGACCTGAGCCATGAACCTCGTGACCGCCCTGCTGACCAACGGTGCCTACGGCTACCCCAAGGGTGCCGCGCGTCGCCGGAAGGCGACGATCCTCGCGTGCCTGCACCAGACCGCCAACACGGCGACCGCGATGGCGGAGCGCAACTACGCCAACAGGGCGCACAGCACCGGGCCGTCCGCGACCGCGTACATCGACCGCGACGGCTCCATCGTCCGCGCCATCCTGCCCGGCAAGCACGCCGCCTGGAGCCAGGGCGACGTGGACCACCCCGACCTCACGATCCCGACGGTCAAGGCCGCGGTCGCGTCGGGCGTGAACATGAACGAGTGGGTGTACGAGAGCCTGGAGGTGTGCGGCCGCGGCGCTGAGCCGTTCTCGAGCCAGCAGTTCGAGGCGGTCGCCCAGCTGGTGGCAGCCGCCAGCAAAGCGACCGGGATCAAGGTCAACCGGTCGACGGTCATCGTCCACCGGGACGTGAACACGGTGAACCGCCCGTCGGACCCGTGGCCGGCAGCGACCCGCGAGGCGCGCCTCAAGCGGGTCATCGACCGGGCGAACGCGATCCTTGAGCCGCCGCCCGCGATCGTGAACCACGTCGTTGTGCGGGGCGACACGCTGGGCGAGATCGCCACAGCGCACGGGCTGACCCTGCCGAAGCTGCTCGCCTACCCGGAGAACGCGACGTATCGCAAGAACCCCGCGCTGATCCATGTCGGCGACGTGGTGCGGGCCCGCTAGAGAGGAGCACGTGA
>JANXWH010000135.1 GCA_025351245.1 Chloroflexota bacterium
GCCCGGTGACAACGTCGAGATGAGCGTCGAGCTCATCACCCCGATCGCGGTCGAGATCGGGCAGCGCTTCGCGATCCGCGAGGGTGGCCGAACCGTCGGCGCCGGCGCGATCGTGAGCATCGTCGAGTAACCCGATGCCAAAGCAGCGGATCCGGATCCGCCTCAAGGCCTACGACCACCGCCTGCTTGACCAGTCGGCGGCCCAGATCGTCGAGACCGCCCAGCGGACCGGCGCCGACGTGGTCGGCCCCGTCCCGCTCCCGACGCGGATCGAGAAGTTCACCGTGCTCCGGTCGCCCTTCATCGACAAGGACAGCCGGGAGCAGTTCGAGATCCGCACGCACAAGCGACTCGTCGACATCCTCGACCCGTCGGCCAAGACGGTCGACGCCCTGATGCGCCTCTCGCTCGCGGCGGGAGTCGACATCGAGATCAAGATGTGACGCCCGAATGAGCATTGGATTGATCGGCCGCAAGGTCGGCATGACCCAGGTCTTCCAGGCCGACGGCACCATGATCCCGGTGAGCGTCATGGCCGTGGGGCCGAACACCGTGACGCGTCTCCGGACGCCGGAACGGGACGGCTACACGGCTGTGCAGCTCGGGATCGAGCCATCGAAGAAGCTCAACAAGCCCGAATCCGGGCAGCTCAAGGAGCTTCCCAAGGTCGCGGTGATCCGCGAGTTCCGGCTCGAGGACGTCTCGGAGTACATCGTCGGGCAGACGCTCGACGTCAACCTCTTCGCGGTCGGCGACATCATCCACGTCACCGGAACGTCGAAGGGCAAGGGCTTCGCGGGCAACATCAAGCGGAACAACTTTCACCGTGGCCCGAAGACGCACGGCTCCGACCACCATCGCGCGCCGGGCTCCATCGGCCCGGGCACGACGCCCGGCCGCGTCTACCGGGGCATGAAGATGGCGGGCCACATGGGTGACGACCGCGTCACCGTCAAGAAGCTGCGCGTCGTGCGCGTCGATTCCGAGCGCAACCTCCTCCTCGTGAAGGGGTCCGTGCCGGGGGCGCCGAACGCGCTTGTCCTCGTGAAGAAGGCCTGACGATGCCGCAGACCACGCTCTATGCCCGGACGGGCGAGGCGATCGGAACCGTGGAGCTCTCCGAGGAGCTCTTCGCCGCCCCGGTCAACGCGGCCGTCCTCCACCAGGTGGTGACCGCGCAGCTCGCCGGTCGCCGGCTTGGCACCAGCGACACGAAGACGCGCGGCGAGGTCGCCGGCGGCGGCAGGAAGCCATATCGCCAGAAGGGGACTGGCAGGGCCCGCCAGGGCTCGCGCCGAGCGCCGCACTTCACCGGCGGCGGCGTCGTCTTCGGGCCGCACCCGCGTTCCTACGCCCAGCGCCTGCCGCGGAAGATGAAGCGCCTCGCGCTCCGTGGCGCACTCACCGCGAAGTTCGGCAGCGACGCGATCCGGGTCCTCGACGCCTTCGGGCTGGAGGCGATCCGGACGAAGGAGCTGCTGGGCGTCCTGGAGAACCTCAAGGTTGCCGGCCGGGTCCTGATCGTCTCGCCGGCCCGGGATGAGCGTCTCGATCTCTCGGCGCGGAACCTGCCCCGCGTGGCGGTCCTCCTCGCCGACTCGCTCAACGTCGTGGACCTGCTCAATGCGGACACGATCGTGATCGAGCAGCCTGCGCTCGCCCGCCTCGAGGAGGTGTACGCATGACGCTGACCGCCCACGACGTCATCGTCCGGCCGATCATCAGCGAGAAGTCGATGGACGAGTCCGGCCGCGGCAAGTACACGTTCGAGGTTCACGGCGACGCCACGAAGATCCAGGTCAAGGCGGCCGTCGAGGAGCTCTTCAAGGTCCAGGTCACAGCGGTCAACGTCCTCACGACGAAGGCCAAGGAGAAGCGGCGCGGAACAAAGCGTGGCCGCATCACGGGCTGGACCACGCCCTGGCGCAAGGCGATCGTGACGCTCGCCGCGGGCCAGAAGATCGAATTCTTCGAGGGGGTGTAGCGATGCCGCTCCGGAGCTACAAGCCCACCTCGGCTGGCCGACGGTTCATGACCCGCTCGACGTTCGAGGAGATCACCACCAAGGAGCCGTACAAGCCGCTGCTGGAACCGAAGAAGCGCGGCTCGGGCCGGAACAACCAGGGCCGCCTCACCGTCCGCCATCGTGGCGGCGGCGAGAAGCAGCACTACCGGATCATCGACTTCAAGCGCGACAAGGTCGGGGTACCGGCCAAGATCGCCACGGTCGAGTACGACCCGAACCGGTCCGCCCGGATCGGCCTCCTGCACTACCGGGACGGCGAGAAGCGCTACATGCTCCTGCCGCACGGCCTCAAGGTCGGCGACCTCGTGGTCGCCGGGCCCGACGCCGAGGCCCGGGTGGGGAACGCCCTGCCGCTGGCAAGCATCCCGCTGGGGACCACGATCCACAATATCGAGCTCGTGCCGGGCAAGGGTGGCCAGATCGTCCGCTCCGCGGGCGGTGCGGCGCAGCTCCTCGCCAAGGAGGGCGACTACGCCACCGTCCGACTCCCGTCGGGCGAGATGCGTCGCGTGCCGCTGCGCTGCGTGGCGACGATCGGGCAGGTCTCCAACCTTGACCACGAGAACCAGAGCCTCGGGAAGGCCGGCCGGGCCCGCCACATGGGCCTTCGTCCGGAGACCCGGGGCGTCGCGATGACCCCACGCGACCATCCGCACGGCGGCGGCGAGGGCAAGTCCCCGACGGGAATGCCCCCCAAGACGCCGTGGGGGAAGCCGGCGATGGGGTACCGGACGCGGCGCGCGACGACAGGTGATCGCCTGATCGTCCGGTCGCGGCACCGCAAGTCGTAGGAGGAGCAGAAGCATGTCGCGTTCGGTCAAGAAAGGACCGTTCGTCGAGGCGCGGCTCCTCGGCCGCGTCCAGGAGATGAACAAGAAGAACGAGCGGAAGATCGTCCGCACGTGGTCGCGCGCCTCGGTCGTCTTCCCGGACTTCATCGGGCACACGATCGCCGTCTACAACGGCCGTAAGCACGTGCCCGTCTACGTCACCGAGAACATGGTCGGTCATCGACTGGGCGAGTTCGCCCCGACCCGCACGTTCCGCGGGCACGACAAGAAGACCGACCGTTCCACGGCAATGCGGTAGGGGACGAGATCGTGCGCGTTTCCGCCACCGCCAAATACCTCCGCGGGTCCACCCGCAAGGCAAACCTCGTCACGTCGGCGATCCGCGGGCGCCGGGTCGAGGACGCGAGCGCGATCCTGCGCTTCATGCCGCAGGGAGCCGCGCGCGACGTCGCTCGCGTCCTCGCGAGCGCGACCGCGAATGCCGAGAACAACCACAACCTCGCGGCCGAGGACCTCGTGATCGTGGAGGCCCACGCGAACGAGGGCCCCACGCTCAAGCGCTGGAAGCCGCGAGCCCAGGGACGGGCCTTCGCCATCCACAAGCCGATGACCCACATCACCATCGTCCTCGAAGAACGGGAGGCCTGACATGGGACACAAGGTCCACCCGTACGGCTTCCGCCTGGGGACGAGCCGGACCTGGTCCGCGAAGTGGTACGCCGACAAGGATTACGCAACGCTGCTCCAGGAAGACCTCGCCATGCGCAAGCTCATCGAGCGGCGCCTGGCCAACGCCAGCGTCGGCGGCGTCGAGATCGAGCGCGGCATCAACTACGTGACGGTGACGATCCACACGGCGAAACCGGGCATCGTCATCGGCAAGGGCGGCGCGAACGTCGAGGTCCTCCGCAAGCAGATCGGCGACCTCACGAAGCCCCGCAAGGTGAAGCTCGAGATCAAGGAGATCCGCCAGCCGGAGCTCGACGCGTATCTCGTGGCCGCCAACGTGGCCCAGCAGCTGAGCCGCCGGATCGCCTTCCGCAAGGCCATGAAGCAGGCAATCCAGCGCACGATGAAGGCGGGCGCGAAGGGCGTGAAGGTGGCCGTCGCCGGCCGCCTCGGCGGCTCGGAGATGGCGCGCCGCGAGTGGGACCGCGAGGGTCGCATCCCGCTCGGCACGCTCCGCGCCGACATCAGCTACGGCTACGTCCTCTCGCGGACCACGTACGGCACCATCGGCGTGAAGGTCTGGATCTACCGGGGTGACGTCCCCGACCAGCGGGTCCCGCGGCCGGCGGCTGCCCAGCTGGCCGCGCCCGTCGCGGCCCAGGGGGTATGACGCCATGCTGATGCCCCGCCGCGTCAAGCATCGCAAGGTCATGCGCGGCCGGATGACCGGGATGGCCAAGGGCGGCGCCGCCGTCTCCTTCGGGGAGTTCGGCCTGATCACCCTGGAGCCTGCCTGGATCACGAGCCGCCAGATCGAGGCTGCCCGACGCGCCATGACCCGTTCGGTGAAGCGCGGCGGCAAGATCTGGATTCGGATCTTCCCGGACAAGCCGGCCACCAAGAAGCCGGCGGAGACCCGGATGGGCTCCGGCAAGGGCGCCCCCGACCACTGGGTCGCCGTCGTGCGGCCCGGCCGGATCCTCTTCGAGATGGCCGGGGTGGACCGCGAGCAGGCCGTCGAGGCGATGCGCCTTGCCAGCCACAAGCTCCCGGTCGCCACGCGCTTCATCGTGAAGGAGGAGGAGAGCGCGTGATTGACATCGACAAGCTGCGCGCCCTGTCGGACGCGGAGCTGGACCAGGCGCTCAAGGACGCGAAGCGAGACCTCTGGCAGGCCCGCTTCGAGCTCGCCACGCGCCAGCTGAAGGACTACACCGCGATCTCCGGCACTCGCCGGACGATCGCCCGGATCCTCACCGTCCGCTACGAGCGCAAGCTCGTGGACAAGAGCGCGTAGGGGGCCCGGTATGGCAGGAGCAACAGACGTGCAGGGCAATCGGAAGACGAAGGTCGGGCGCGTCGTCAGCGACAAGATGGACAAGACGATCATCGTCTCCGTCGAGCGCCTGACGCGCCATCCGCTCTACAAGCGGGTGATCCGGGCCTCCAGCAAGTTCGCGGCGCACGACGAGCTCAACGCGGCGCGCGTGGGCGACACCGTCCGCATCGAGGAGTCCCGACCGCTGTCGCGGACGAAGCGCTGGCGGCTCGTCGAGGTCATCTCTCGGGCAGGTGAGGACCAGCCATCCGAGCTCGTGGTCGACGAGTCGGCCACGACCGAGGTGATCCACGCCGCAGCGCATCCGGGCAAGGCGCATGCCGGGGCCGGGGAGGGGACCGAGGCGTGATCCAGCAGCAGACCCGGCTCCGCGTTGCGGACAACACGGGCGCCCGCGTGATCCAGTGCATCCGGATCATCGGCCGCTCGCGCGCGACGACCGCGGAAGTCGGCGACGTCATCGTCGCCAGCGTCAAGCAGGCGATCCCGAACGCCGCAGTCAAGAAGGGCGACGTGGTGCGAGCCGTCGTGGTTCGCACGGCGAAGGAGTACGGCCGGCCGGATGGCAGCTACATCCGGTTTGACGAGAACGCCGCCGTCCTCATCAACAACCAGGGCAACCCGCGCGGCACGCGGATCTTCGGCCCCGTGGCGCGCGAGCTTCGCGATCGGAACTACATGAAGATCGTCTCGCTCGCGCCGGAGGTGCTCTGAGATGGCCCGTGCCGTCGCACCCCGCGTGACCAAGGTCCCCGACATCCGCAAGGGTGACACGATCCTCGTGCTTGGCGGCAAGGATGCCGGCAAGCGGGGGACGGTGGAGCGCGTCGACCGGCCCCTGAAGCTGGGCACGCCGTACCGCGTGGTGGTCCAGGGGCTGAACATCGCGAAGCGGCACACGAAGCCGCGCCCGCGCATGAACCAGAACGATCGCGTGCCGCAGATGCAGCAGGGCGGCATCGTCGAGAAGCCGCTTCCGATGGCCGTGGGGAAGGTCATGTTGGTCTGCCCCCGCTGCGACCAGCCGACGCGCATCCGCCACCTCCTCCTGGAGAGCGGCGCGCGCGTCCGAGCCTGCGGCCGCTGTGGCCAGCCGGTGGAGGTGAAGGGCGCGTGAGCAGCAACCTGAAGGGGCGCTACGCGACCGAGGTCGTCCCGGCGCTAACCAAGCAGTTCGCCTATACGAACCCGATGCAGGTGCCGCGACTCGAGAAGATCGTGGTCAACATCGGGCTCGGCGAGGCGCTCACGAACGCCAAGGCGCTCGACGCGGCCGTCGGCGACCTGGCCCTCATCACGGGCCAGAAGCCGATTGTCACGAAGGCAAAGCGCTCCATCGCCCAGTTCCGTCTCCGGACGGGCAACACCATCGGCGCCAAGGTGACCCTCCGCGGCGAGCGGATGTGGGACTTCATGGAGCGCCTCACCGTCCTGGCGCTCCCGCGTATCCGCGACTTCCGGGGCATCCCGGCCAAGTCGTTCGACGGGCGCGGCAACTACAGCCTCGGGATGCGCGAGCAGCTCGCGTTCCCCGAGATCGATTACGACAAGGTCGACCGTCTCCGCGGGCTGGAGATCAGCATCGTGACGACGGCGAAGACCGACGAGGAGTCCCGGAAACTTCTGGAGCTCCTCGGCATGCCCTTCGCCGGCTAGCGCGGGGAGGAGGACCATGGCCAAGAAATCGCTGATTGCCAAGGCAAAGCGAACGCCCAAGCACAAGGTGCAGGCCTATCACCGGTGCACGCTGTGTGGTCGGCCCCGTGCCTACATGCGCCGGTTTGCGCTCTGCCGCATCTGCTTCCGGGAGCGCGCCCTCGCGGGCGAGGTCCCGGGCGTGACGAAGTCGAGCTGGTGAGCCGACCATGAACGTCTCCGATCCGATCGCGGACATGCTCACGCGTATCCGCAATGCGTCGCGCGCGCACCACCTCGAGGTGGTCGTGCCGACATCCCGGGTGAAGCGCGAGATCGCACGCATCCTCGTCGATGAGGGCTTCATCGCCTCCTTCAGCGAGGGCCGGGACGGGGTGCACCCCGTCATCACGCTCCACCTCAAGTACGTCGACGGCAAGGCATCGGTCGTGTCCGGGCTCAAGCGCATCAGCAAGCCCGGGCTCCGCGTCTACGCCCGCAAGACGGACATCCCCCGGGTCCTCGGCGGCCTGGGCATCGTCATCGTCAGCACCAGCCAGGGGATCATGACCGGCGCGCAGGCTCGCAAGGCCCAGCTCGGCGGCGAAGTCCTCGCGTACGTCTGGTAGGGAGGACGGCGATGTCGCGTATCGGCCGTCAGCCGATCCTCCTGCCCGCGGGCGTCGAGATCAAGCTCGACGGCCCGGTCATTACCGTGACGGGCCCGAGGGGCACCCTGACCCGCTCCATCCCGGCCGCGATGACCGTGGAGACCGGGGAAGGTAGCCTCCTGGTAACCCGTCCCTCGGACCTCAAGCAGCACAAGCAGCTCCATGGGCTGACCCGGACGCTCATCGCCAACATGGTGGAGGGCGTCACGAACGGCTACCGGAAGAGCCTCGAGATCACCGGCGTCGGCTACCGTGCCCAGAAGATCGGCGACAAGCTGCAGCTCAATCTCGGGTACAGCCATCCCGTCGAGATCGTTCCGCCGGACGGCATCAGCTTCGTGGTCGAGAGCCCGATCAAGCTGGCCGTCCTCGGCATCGACAAGGAGCTCGTCGGCCAGGTTGCCGCCCGTGTCCGGGCCACCCGGAAGCCGGAGCCATACAAGGGCAAGGGCGTCCGCTACTCGGGCGAGGTGATCCGCCGCAAGGCTGGCAAGGCCGGCAAGATCGGCGGAAAGAAGTAACGGAAGGACGACCACGATGACGAAGGCCGCCACGCGCGGCGCCGCCCGGCAGAAACGGCACGAGCGGATTCGCCTCCGACTGGAGGGGACGTCCGCGCGGCCGCGCCTGGCGGTCTTCCGCAGCCTCAACCACATCTATGCACAGGTGATCGACGACACCGCCGGTCGCACCCTCGCTGCCGCGTCCTCCCTGGAGCCGGAGCTCAAGGGAGGGAAGCAGACGAAGGTCGACGAAGCGAAGGTGGTCGGACGCCTGGTCGCCGAGCGGGCCCGAACCGCCGGGGTCGCGCAGGTTGTCTTCGACCGAGCCGGGTATCGCTACCACGGCCGGGTCAAGACGCTCGCCGACGCCGCGCGGGAAGCCGGTCTCGACTTCTAAGGAGGAGAAGACCGCCAGTGGCCAGGATCGATTCCACCAAGCTCACGCTCGAAGAGCGTGTCGTCCAGATCAACCGCGTCGCCAAGGTCGTCAAGGGCGGGCGACGCTTCAGCTTCTCCGCGGTCGTCATCGTCGGTGACGGCCACGGCCACGTCGGCGCCGGGCTCGGCAAGGCCGGCGAGGTGCCCGAGGCCATCCGCAAGGGCGTCGAGGACGCGAAGAAGAACCTCATCCGGATCCCGACCGTGGGGACCACCATCCCGCACGAGGTCCGCGCCGAGTTCGCGGCCGCCAGGGTGCTGCTCAAGCCCGCCTCGCAGGGGACGGGCGTCATCGCCGGCGGATCCGTCCGCGCGGTCGTGGAGGCCGCCGGCATCCGCGACATCCTCTCCAAGGTCCACGGCTCCACGAACCCGGTGAACGTCGTTCGCGCCACGATCGAGGCCCTGCGCGGCCTCTCTTCCGCGGAGGAGATCTCCGCGCGTCGGGGCGTGCCCGTCCGGCTCTTCGTCGCCGGCCAGCCAGCCGCGGAGGCCGCAGATGGCCGGTAGGCTCCGCGTGACCCAGGTCAAGAGCACGATCAGCCACATCGCCCGCAACCGCGGGACGATCAAGGCGCTCGGGCTCCACCGGATCGGCGACACCGTCGTCGTTCCCGACAACGACGCGACGCGCGGCATGGTCCGCGCGGTCCGCTTCCTCGTCGAGGTGGAGGAGCTCCCCGAGACCGCGGCAGAGGAGACCCGATGAAGCTTCACGATCTGCGGCCCGCCGTGGGCGCGCACACCGCGAAGACCCGCGTCGGCCGCGGCATCGCCGCCGGCAAGGGCAAGACGGCCGGCCGCGGAACGAAGGGGCAGAAGTCCCGCGCGGGCAGCTCCATCCCCGCCTGGTTCGAGGGCGGCCAGACCCCGATCCACATCCGGATCCCGAAGCTGCGCGGCTTCCGCAACATCAACCGGATCGAGTACGAGGTCGTCAACGTGGGCGCCATCAGCGCCGCGATCGAGCTCGGCCGGCTGCCGGAGGGCGACCTGCCCGGCGCCCCGAAACGGGCCACGCCCGCTCCGGTCACCGTGAACCAGGAGCTGCTCCGAATGGCCGGCCTCGTGCGCAGTCTCGACAAGCCGCTCAAGATTCTCGGCAGCGGTGACGTGAGCCGGCCGATGTTCGTGGTCGCCGATGCGTTCACGAAGAGCGCCCGCGAGAAGATCGAGGGCGCCGGCGGGACGGTCCAGGTGATCGAGATCCCGACGTCCCTGCTCGCCGCCATCGGCGTCGAGCCCGCGGCCGACGCGGACTGACGCGGCCCCGCCGTGTTCGACTCCCTCCTCAATGCGTTTCGGGCGCCGGACATCCGGCGCCGGATCCTCTTCGTCCTGGGGGTCCTGATCATCTTCCGGGCGCTCGCCCACGTTCCCGTCCCCGGCGCGGACCCGACGAAGCTCGCCCAGTTCTTCAAGGACAACGCGCTCTTCGGCCTGCTGGACCTGTTCTCGGGCGGCGGGCTGTCGCGGTTCTCCGTGGTAGGTCTGGGCGTCAACCCGTACATCAACGCGTCGATCATCATGCAGCTGATGACCGGCGTCGTCCCCGCCCTCACCGCGCTCCAGCGCGAGGGTGAGTACGGGCGCAACAAGATCAACCAGTACACCCGCTACCTCTCCGTGCCGCTTGCGGTCCTCCAGAGCTACGGGTTCCTGGCCGTCCTCAACCAGGCGGGCGTGCTCAACACGCGCTTCGATCTCGCCTCGTTCGAGACGTTGACCCAGATCATCACCCTGACGGCCGGCTCGATTCTCCTCATGTGGCTCGGCGAGCTCATCACGGAGAAGGGGATCGGCAACGGGATCAGCTTCATCATCTTTGCGGGCATCGTGGGTCGCGCGCCCCAGGCCGTCCGGACCTTCCTCGATTCGCCCAACCTCGCGGCTTTCGCGATCTTCGCCGTCTTCGGCGTGGCGGCCATCGCCGCGATCGTCTTCATCACCGAGGGCCAGCGGCGGATCCCGATCCAGTACGCGAGCCGCGTCCGGGGTCGGCGGATGTACCAGGGCGGCACCACGTTCCTGCCGCTCCGGGTCAACCAGGCGGGCGTCATCCCGATCATCTTCGCGGTGAGCATCCTGCTCTTCCCCAGCCAGATCGCCGGCTACTTTGCCCAGAGCCAGGTGCCGCTCATCAAGGACATCGCCACGTTCTTCGTCAACACGTTCGGACCGTCGAACCTGCTCGTCTACGGGTCGCTGTACTTCCTCCTGACCGTCGGCTTCACGTACTTCTACACCGCATTCACGTTCAAACCGGACGAGACGGCGGAGCAGCTCAGGAAGAACGGCGGCTTCATCCCGGGCATTCGTCCAGGGCGGCCGACCCAGGACTACCTGGCCCGCGTGGTCAACCGGATCACGGTCGCCGGGGCGCTCTTCCTGGGCCTCGTGGCGGTCTCGCCGTACCTGTTCCAGGCGTTCATCCCGGGCCTCGCCGGCCTCTCCCTTGGCGGCACCAGCATCCTCATCGCCGTCTCCGTCGTGGTCGAGACGATGAAGCAGCTGGATGCGCAGCTCATGATGCGGAACTACGAGGGGTTCATCCGGTGAGCGCGGGCCGGGCCGCGGCTGGCGTGCCGTGATGAGGATGCTCGTCCTGCTCGGCGCCCCGGGCGCCGGGAAGGGGACCCAGGCCCACGTCCTCGCCCGCCACTTCGGGCTGCCCAGGGTGGCGACCGGCGATCTCTTTCGGGGCGCCGCCCGGGATGGCAGCCCGCTCGGGCTCGCGGCGCGTGGGTACATGGAGCGCGGCGAGCTCGTGCCCGACGAGATCACGGTTGAAATGCTGCTCGAGCGGCTGGATGCCCCGGACGCCGAGCGCGGGGCCATCCTCGACGGGTTCCCGCGCACCCGCGCCCAGGCGGAGGCCCTGGATCGGGCGCTCGCCGAGCGCGGGACGGTCGTCGACGCGGCGCTCCTCGTGGACGTCCCCACTGGAGAGCTGCTCCAGCGCCTGACCGGGCGCTGGCTCTGCGGCGCTGTCGGCCACACGTATCACGAGACCGCGTACCCGCCCCGCGTGCCGGGCATCTGCGACATCGACGGCTCGGCGCTGATCCAGCGCGACGATGACCGGCCGGAGATCGTCAAGGCCCGGCTCGAGAAGCAGCTCGGCGCCCTTGCGGATGTCGTCGAGCACTACCGTGCCGCCGGCGTCCTCCAGGCGGTGGACGGTCGCCGGCCGATCGCTTCGGTCACGAACGACCTCCTCGACGCGATCGAGCCGATCCCGTACTGGCGCACCAGCCCGTGATCACGCGCCGGTCCGCCGCGGAGATCGCCACCATGCGGAGGGCGGGACGCATCGTGGCCGAGGTGCTGGGCCTTATCGAGGAAGAGCTCCGACCCGGCGTGTCGACGTCCCACCTGGACCGGATCGCGGAGGAGCACATCCGGAGGGCCGGCGGGACGCCTTCGTTCAAGGGCTACTACGGCTACCCGTCGTCACTCTGCATCTCGATCGACCGCGAGGTGGTCCACGGGATTCCCGGCGACCGGACCATCGCGGACGGCCAGGTAGTCTCCATCGACGCGGGTGCGATCATCGACGGCTACCATGGCGACGCGGCACGGACGTTCATCGTCGGCGACGCGCCGCTCGAGGTTCGCGAGCTGGTCGCCACGACCCGGCGGGCGCTCGAGGCCGGGATCGCGGCCGCGATCCCCGGCAACCGGATCTGGGACATCTCCGCCGCGGTGGAGGACGTGGCCCTGCCACGGGGCTACGGCGTAGTCCGGCCCTACGTCGGGCACGGAATCGGCACCGCCATGCACGAGGATCCGCAGGTCCCGAACTACCGCACGAAAACGAAGGGGATCGAGCTCGCGCCGGGCATCTGCCTGGCAATCGAGCCGATGTTCACCCTTGGCAATGCCGACGTCGAGACGCTCGCCGACGGCTGGACGGTTGTCACCCGCGACGGTTCCGTCGCGGCCCACTTCGAGGACTCGGTCGCCGTCACTGATGACGGCCCGGAGGTCCTCACCAGGCTATAGGCGGCCGGCGCCGGCGCTTGCCGGAATCGGCCGAAGTTGGTACGCTATGCGTTCGTGTGTCGGCTTCGGTCGGCGCGCCACCGTGAGCAGGAACACCAGGGAGCACGTTGGGCAAGAAGGACGCGATCGAAGTCGAGGGAACTGTCCTCGAGCCGCTGCCGAACACGATGTTCGCGGTCGAGCTGGAGAACGGCCACCGCGTTCTTGCCCATATCAGCGGGAAGCTCCGGATGAACTTCATCCGGATCCTGCCGGGCGACCGGGTTCGCGTCGAGTTGTCCCCGTACGACCTCACCCGGGGTCGGATCACGTACCGGCTGAAGTAGCCGGCACCCAGAGCGAAGGAAGTCTGTTGAAAGTCCGAGCCTCGGTGAAGGCCCGTTGCGACAACTGCAAGGTGATCCGCCGCCACGGGACCGTGATGGTCATTTGCGCCAATCCAAAGCACAAGCAGCGGCAGGGCTGATCGAATGGCACGGATCGCCGGCATCGACATCCCGCGCGAGAAGCGCGTGGAAGTCGCCCTGACCTATATTTTCGGGATCGGGCTGCCCACCAGCCAGAAGATCCTCCAGCAAACGAACGTCAACCCCGACACCCGGGTCCGGGACCTCACCGAGGACCAGGTCACCCGGTTGCGCGAGCTGATCGATCGGCGGTTCAAGGTCGAGGGCGACCTCCGCCGCGAGGTGGCGCTGAATATCAAGCGCCTCATCGAGATCGGCTCCTACCGTGGGCTCCGCCACCGGCGGAACCTCCCGGTTCGGGGCCAGCGAACGAAGACCAATGCTCGCCAGCGTCGCGGACCGAAGAAGACGGTCGGCGCTCGGCGCAAGAAGTAAGAGGGACGAGCCGGACGTATGGCCGATCGCAAGCGCGCACCCAAGCAGCGCCGGCGGGAGCGTAAGAACGTGCCCGTCGGGCACGTGCATATCCAGGCGACCTTCAACAACACGATCGTCACGATCACGGACCTCAGCGGGGCCGTGATCAGTTGGGGATCGGCCGGGGTCGTCGGGTTCAAGGGCTCCCGGAAGAGCACGCCGTACGCCGCCGCGCTGTCCGCCGACTCCGCCGCCAAGAAGGCAATGGAGCACGGGATGCGCCAGGTGGAGGTCTACGTGAAGGGTCCCGGCGCGGGCCGGGAGCAGGCAATCCGCTCGCTCCAGACCGCCGGGCTCGAGGTGACCGCGATCACCGACGTGACGCCCATCCCGCACAACGGCTGCCGCCCGCCCAAGCGGCGCCGCGTGTAGCCGGGAGAAGCATCATGGCTCGATACACTGGTCCGGTCTGCCGGCTCTGCCGCCGCGAGGGCGCAAAGCTCTTTCTGAAGGGCTCGCGCTGCTACACCAAGAAGTGCTCGTTCGAACGGCGCCCGACGCCGCCCGGCCAGCACGGCGTCCGCCGCCGCAAGGTCGGCGACTACGGCCTCCAGCTTCGCGAGAAGCAGAAGGTCCGCCGCATCTACCGCGTCCTGGAGCGCCAGTTCCACAACTACTTCGAGCAGGCCGAGTCCCGCCCCGGCGTGACGGGCGAGAACCTCCTCCGGATCCTCGAGCTCCGGCTCGACAACGTCGTCTTCCGGCTTGGCATCGCGGCCTCGCGAGACCACGCGCGGCAGCTCGTGACCCACGGACACTTCGCCGTCAACGGCCGCCCGACCAACGTCCCGTCGTTCCACTGCAAGCCCGGCGATCGGGTCGAGGTCCGTGCCTCGCGGCGTGAGCGAGAGCCGTTCAAGGCGGTCAGCGAGGCCCTTCGCTCGGGGCAGGTTCCCGAGTGGCTGACTCTCGACCCGGCCAACTTCACGGGCACGATCGTCGCTGCCCCGCGCCGCGACCAGATGCCGCTCGAGCTCAACGAGCAGCTCGTGGTCGAGTACTACTCGAGGTAGCCCCGCCCCCATGATCGAACTCGATGCCACGACCCAGATCGAGCCCGTCGCCGAGCAGGGCTCGTACGCGAAGTACGAGGCCAGCCCGCTCCCCGCTGGCTACGGGGTAACCCTTGGGAACGCGCTCCGCCGCGTCCTGCTCTCCTCACTGGAGGGGGCGGCCGTCACCTCGATCCAGATCCGCGACGTCTTCCACGAGTTCACCACGATCCCGGGCGTCAAGGAGGACGTGACCCAGATCGTCCTGAATGTCAAGAAGCTTCGCCTGCGCAGCTTCGCCGCCCACCCGGTCCAGCTCAAGCTGGTCAAGTCCGGGGCCGGCCGCGTCACCGCGGCAGACATCGTCGAATCGGCCGACGTCGAGGTGATCAACCCCGACCTCGCGCTCATGACGCTCGACAGCGATGACGTGACGATCGAGATCGACCTCACCGTCGAGCGCGGCGTCGGCTACCTCGCGGCGGAGCGCCCTGAAGGCCTGCCGATCGGCGTCATCCCCGTCGACGCGATCTTCACGCCCGTCCGGAAGGTCAACTTCACGGTCGAGAACACCCGCGTCGGCCAGATGACCAACTACGACAAGCTCACGCTGGAGATCGAGACCGACGGGACCATCAGCCCGGAGGACGCTCTCGCCAAGTCGGCCGACATCCTCGTCCGGCAGTTCGCCCTGTTCGCCAACGTCGGCACGGCGGCGATCGCCGCGAGCCCCGCGGGTGGCGTGCCGCAGATCCCCGCGAACATGCTCGAGATGCCGATCGAGGAGCTCGACCTCCCGATGCGGGCCTACAACTCGCTGAAGCGCAACAACATCGTCAAGGTGGGCCAGCTCCTGCAGCTGACCGACGACGACCTGCTGCGGATGCGTAACTTCGGCAAGAAGTCGCTCGACGAGATGAAGGAGCGACTCCGGATGCGGGGCTTCCTCGTCCCCGAGACGGATCCGTCCGAGCTTGGCGGAGTGGACGACGACGGCGACGAGCCGTTCGCCGACGAGTCCGAGGAGGTCTGAGCGATGCGCCACCAGATCGGCGGTCGGAAGCTCGGTCGCCTGCAGGGCCCGCGGCTCGCGCTCTACCGGAACCTGATCGTGTCGGTCCTCCGTTACGAGAAGGTGAAGACCACCGAAGCGAAGGCCAAGGAGATCCGCCCCCAGGTGGAGCGGATGATCACGCTCGCCAAGCGGGGTGACCTCGCCGCCCGACGAACCGTGGTGGCCGAGCTCCCCGACGAGCCCCTCGTCATCAAGAAGCTCTTCGATGAGATTGCCCCGAAATACGCCGAGCGGACATCCGGGTACACCCGGATCACCCATCTCGGCAACCGGAACGGTGACAGGGCCCCGATCGTCCAGATCGAGCTCCTCTGACCCACTTCAAGGTGCCCGAGAGGGCGCCCTCGTGCGGATGCGCGCACGGGTCGAATATGACGGCACGGACTTCGCCGGGTTCCAGCTCCAGCTGCGGGCCCGGACGGTCCAGGGAGAACTCGAAGCCGCGCTCGGCACCCTCTCCGGCGGTCGCCGGGTCCGGGTCGACGCGGCGGGACGCACCGACGCTGGGGTGCACGCAACGGGCCAGGTGATCGCATTCAGCTGGACCGGGCGGCTCACGGTGACGGAGCTCGGCAGGGCGCTCGACGCGCTGCTGCCGGCGGATGTCGCGGTTCGCGACCTCCGCCGGGCCCCGATCGGGTTTCGCCCTCGCTACGCGGCGCGGTACCGGGACTACCGCTACACCGTCTGGAACGGGCCGCGGAGCCCGCTCCGCGAGCGTTTCGCGCTCGGGGTGCGGGTCCCGCTCGACACCGCCGCGATGGCGCGGGCCGGGTCGGTCCTCGTGGGCCGGCACGACTTCTCGGCATTCGGGGCGGTGGACCGCCAGCCGGTCCGGACCCTTCATGGGGTCCGGGTGCGGCGGGAAGGCCGCCTCGTGACGGTAGATGTTCGCGGGGACGCATTCCTGCGGCACATGGTGCGGCGGGTCGTCGCGGCTCTCCTGCTGGTGGGCCGCGGGGAGGTCGAGGTATCGGCGGTGGCCGAGGCGCTCGCGTCGCGGCGGCCGGCCTTCCACGGGGCAGTCGCCCCGGCGAAGGGGCTGTGCCTGCGGCGGGTTGTCATGGGACGGGTCGCCAGGGAGATGAACGGAGACACATGATCGCGAAGACGTACACGCTCCGGGAGGCGGAGATCGAGCGACGCTGGTACGTCGTCGACGCGACGGACGAGACGCTCGGCCGGCTCGCGTCGCGGATCGCCCGCGTCCTCGTGGGCAAGCACAAGGTGACCTACAGCCCCAACCTGGACGGCGGTGATCACGTGATCGTGCTCAACGCCGGCAGGGTCGCCGTCAGCCGCGACAAGCTGGATGCGAAGGTCTACGCCCGGCACAGCGGCTACCCGAAAGGGTACAAAGAGGAGACGCTCGGGCACCTGCTGGGACGTCGTCCCGAGGAGGCCGTCCGTCGCGCGGTGAAGGGAATGGTTCCCCACACGCGGCTGGGTGCGCAGCAGCTCCGCAAGCTCAAGATCTACGCTGGCGCGGATCACCCCCACCAGGCGCAGCGGCCGGAACCGCTGGCCTGACGAGGAGCATGCCCACATGACCATCCCGTCCTTCTTTCACGGGACCGGGCGCCGGAAGACCGCCGTCGCACGTGTCCGCCTCATCCCCGGCGAGGGCGAGATCGTCGTCAATGGCCGGTCGCTGGAGCAGCACTTCGGCAACGCCGTCCCGGAGGGCGAGCTGCGCCTGCCGTTCCGCGTGACCGGCACCGAGGGTCGCTTCAACGCCCTGATCAAGGTGGAGGGCGGCGGCGTGACTGGCCAGGCCGGCGCGATCCGCCACGGGATCGCCCGCGCCCTCCTGATGGTGGACCCGGACAGCAACCGCGTGCCGCTTCGGCAGGCCGGCCTCCTGACGCGCGACCCACGGATGAAGGAGCGCAAGAAGTACGGCCTGAAGCGGGCCCGCAAGGCGCCGCAGTACACGAAGCGCTGAGTAGACGGGCGCCCGCCCGGGCGCCCGCACTGTCTCCAGCAGCTCCGCGCGAGCGATGAGCGACGCTCTCTTCGACCGCTACCGGGAGGCACTCCGGGCCGGCCACGTGGCGGTCCTGCGTGGCAGGCTCGAGGATGCCGCGGCCTCGTATCGCGAGGCTGCCGCCCTCGCGAGCGATCGCGCCGTGCCGCGCACCGCGCTCGGCTCCGTGGAGCTTCGGCTCGGCCAGCCGGACCGGGCCCTCGCCAGCTTCGACGAGGCGATCGCCCTGGCGCCTGTGGATGACGCCGCGCTCCTGGGCCGTGCCCAGGCGCTGGTGGTGCTCCAGCGGCCCGACGCCGCCGCCGCGACGTTCGATCTCCTCGCCGAGGCGCGCCGGACAGCCGGGAAGCGCTCGGATGCCTGCGACGCGCTCCGGCGCGCCCTGGAGATCCAGCCAACGGCGGGGCGCCGACAGCGCTACCAGGAGCTGACCGAAGAGCTCCGGCAGGCGGTAGGCGACGCCGAGGCCGAACGAGCGCTCGCTCGCGCGCTCCGATTTCTCGGGGTCGAGTCCGTCGACCCATCCCCCGCAGAAACGCCACTCGACGAATCGTCCCACGGGGACGCGGCCGAGCCTGAGAAGACGGCCGACCCACTCGTGCGGCCCGCCCCCGCCGTCGACGGCGACGCGCTCGTGCTCGCGGCCGAGGAGGCGGCGGCCCGCGGGGACGCACCCGGCGCGGTGGCCGCCGCGATGGCCGCTGCACGTGCATTCCGCGCCGCGGGGCATCCCGTCGCGGCGCTCGACGCCTGCGATCGCGGTCTCGAGACGGGGCCGGACGACGTGGATCTCCACCTGCTGATCGCCGAGCTGGCATTCGAGCGCGGCGCGGTTGGGCCGGCCGGCGACACCTACCGCAACCTCCTGCGCCTCGCCGAGATCGATGGCGATGGTGCCGCTCGTGACCGCGTCCTCGCTGCCGCCAGGGCGGCGTTCCCGGACGATCCCCGGTTCACCCCGGCCTGACGTCCCGCCGACTGTGCGCCGGTTCGCCGAGCAGCACCACGCGGACAGGGCAGCGAGACCAGGCTCGGCGGTCCGGGCCGGCACCGGTGCTACACTCACCGCACGATGTCGCAGCTCCTCGGGTCGCTGGTAGGACAGATCCGACCGATCACGCTCGTCGACATCGGGATCACCGCTCTCGTCATCTACTGGCTGTTCAGCCTGATCCGGGGCACGCGCGCGGTCCGTCTCGTGATCGGCGTCAGCGTCATCCTCGTGATCTACGCGGTCGCCCAGGCTGTCGGGCTGCGCCTCTTCACCCAGCTCCTCCAGGCGGGCGCCGTCGTCGGCCTTTTCGCGCTCGTGGTGGTCTTCCAGCCCGAGCTTCGCCGGGCCCTGGAGCGCATCGGGCGGGTCGGATCGTTCGCCTGGCTCGTCTCGCCGGCGGACCAGCGGCAGGCCGAGCAGATGGCCGCAGCCGTCGCGCGCGCGGCGACGCGCCTCGCGGGCGCACACTACGGGGCACTCATCGTCGTGGAACGGGAGACCGGCCTGGAAGAGATCGCCGAGACGGGCGTGATGGTCCACGCTGATCTCTCCGCCGATCTGCTGGAGGCGATCTTCACGCCGCGCGGCGCGCTCCACGACGGCGCCGTGATCATCCGCGGCACGACCATCGTCGCTGCCGGCGCCGTTCTCCCACTCGCCGAGACGACGCTCCAGGCGGAGCGCTTCGGGACGCGGCACCGGGCGGCGCTCGGGATCACGGAGCAGACGGACGCGCTGGTCGTCGTGGTCTCGGAGGAGTCTGGACAGGCGAGCATCGTCGAGCGTGCCCGGATCCGCCGGAACCTTGACGAGCCGCAGC
This sequence comes from Chloroflexota bacterium, assembly GCA_025351245.1. GTDB lineage: Bacteria > Chloroflexota > Limnocylindria > Limnocylindrales > CSP1-4 > CTSoil-043. The sequence goes on from JANXWH010000135.1 coordinate 18,830, forward strand.
TCGTGCGCGCGATCATGGCGTTGATGCTCCCGGAGCGTGCCGCCGGGGCTGCACTTCGCGGGCGGTTTCCGTCGCGGATTGGGCGCGGATCGGTCCCGCTGGGGCCGGGAGCGCTGCGCCGCGCCGCGCTGGGCGACCGTGGGCGCGCGGTCCGACGCGGCGATGAGCCCGAGCCCGTCGTCGGCGAGGTTCGCGACGACGCGGACCCGGCGGCCGCCGGGGCGGGTCGCTGAGCATCGTGCGTCGGATCGTCGGCTTCGTCTTCCACAACTGGCCGCTCAAGCTCGCGGCGATCCTCCTCGCCACGCTCCTCTACGCGGGGCTCATCGTCTCCGCCAGCGCGGAGACGTTCCCGGGGCGAATCCCGATCCAGGTCCTCAACCAGCCGGGCAACGCGTTCATCATCGGCAACCTCGAGGACGTCACGTCCATCCGCTACCTCGCGGTCGGGACCAACCGGACGACCGTGCTCCCGGCCAGCTTCACCGCGACGATCGATCTCGCCGGGGTGCCGGTGGCGGCCGGCTCGCCACCGGTGAGCGTGCCGGTCATCGTCCGCGCGACGGACCCGGGCAGCATCCAGGTGATCGACTTCAGCCCGTCGCGGATCCAGGTCCGGCTCGATCCCCTCACCAGCAAGGTGGTCCCCGTGCAGGTCGACCGCGGGACCGTCCCCGAGGGCCTTGACGTGCGCCAGCCGGTCGTGTCCCAGGAGAGCGTGACGGTCTCCGGTCCGGAATCCTCGGTCGTGCTCGTGGCCGCGGCGGAGGCGCGCGTCCGAATCCAGCCGTCAGGCATCGACGTCAACCAGGTCGTGGACCTCGTGGCCGTCGACGCGCGCGGCGACGTACTCCCGACGGTCGAGCTGCTGCCCAGCTCGGTCCGGGTGACGATCCAGATCGGCAGCCAGCTCGCGACCCGGGCCCTGCCCATCAACCCCGTCGTCGCGGGCCGCCCGGATGCCGGAGTGGTCGTCACGGGGATCACGGCCGCGCCCCAGCTCGTGACGGTCGAGGCCGAGTCGGCGGTGCTCGCCACCCTCGTGAAGATCGACACGCAACCGGTGTCGATCGCCGGCGCGACGGCCGACGTCGTCGCCGACGTCAAGCTGGACCTCCCGCCCGGCGTCTCCGCCCTCGGGGTCACCACTGCCCGGGTGACGGTGTCGCTCCGCCCGCAGCTCGGTACACGGTCATTCCAGCTGGGGGTCGGGTTGCGAAACGCGGATGCCACAACCCGCTACGATCTGGGCACCGGCAAGGTCGTCGTGACCGTCGGCGGTCCGCTCACGGCACTCAATGCGCTCGACGGGGCCGCGCTCGTGGCGACCGTTGACGTGGCGGGGCTGAGCCCGGGCAGGCACACCCTCGCGGCCGAGGTTCGGCTACCGACCGGCCTGACCGTCGTCGCAGGGTCACCCCTGGAGGTCACTGTCAGCGTGACGCCCGCGCCCACCTCGTCGCCGTCGCTCGCGCCAACCTCGTCGCCGTCGCTCGCGCCAATCCCCCCCGCTGTGCCGTGACGATGGGACGACTGTTCGGCACCGACGGGATTCGCGGGGTTGCCAATGTCGACCTCCGGCCGACGATGGCCTACGCCCTGGGGCGGGCCACCGCCCACGAGCTCGTGGGAGCGGGCGGGAGCCTGGTCGTGGGCCGTGACACGCGGCGTTCCGGGCAGATGTTCGTCGCCGCGATCGCGGCCGGGGCTGCCAGCCTCGGCGCGGACGTGCACGACGCGGGCGTGCTCCCAACGCCGGCGCTCGCGTACCTGGCGGGGACCGGCTCGTTCGCGGCCGGGATCATGGTCTCGGCCTCCCACAACCCGGCCGACGACAACGGACTCAAGGTTCTGGATGGCCGCGGTTTCAAGCTCGACGACGCGGAGGAGGAGCGCCTCGAACAGCTCATCTGGCGGACCGAGGAGCTGGGCGGCCCGCGAAACGGTGGGATCGGGCGGATGTTCGAGGCGACGGCCCTCGTGGACCGCTACCGGGCCGATCGGCTACGCCTGGCCGCCGCGACGCAGTGCCGCCTCCACCTTGTGCTCGACTGCGCGAATGGTTCCGGTGGCGTGACGGCCCCGGAGATCCTCGTCGCGACGGGAGCCCGGGTGGACGTGCTCCACAACGATCCGGACGGGGAGAACATCAACGTTCACTGCGGCGCCACCGCGCCCGCCGACCTGGCCGAACAGGTGGTCGCCCGGGGCGCCGACCTGGGCTTCGCGCTCGACGGCGACGCCGATCGCCTCGTCGTGGTCGACCGTCACGGGCAGGTCGTCGACGGCGACCAGCTGCTGGGGCTCTGCGCGCTCGATCGACTGACCCGCGGCGCGCTCACCGGCGGGATCCTCGTCGTCACCGTCCTCTCGAACGGGGGCCTCGAGGCGGCCCTCGGCGCCGCGGGCGGGCAGGTCGTCCGGACGCCGGTCGGGGACAAGTACATCCTCGAGGGGATGCAGGTGACCGGCGCGAACCTCGGTGGCGAGAAGAGCGGCCACGTCATCGTCCTGGACCACGCGACGTCGGGCGACGGGCTCGTGACCGCGCTCGAGGTCCTCGGGATCGTCGGCCGGACCGGCCGTCCGATCGACGAGCTGGCGGCCCAGGTGCCGCTCTTTCCGCAGGAGCAACGTGCCATCCGCGTCCGTCACAAGGAGCAGTGGGAGGCGGATCCTGAGCTGCGGCGCGCGATCGCCGCCGCGGAGGCCCGCCTCCCGATCGGCGGTCGCATCCTCGTTCGACCGTCGGGCACCGAGCCCGCGCTGCGCGTCATGGTGGAGGGCCCGGACCCGGAAATCGTCGGAGTGCTCGCCGACGAGCTCGCGGCGCTGGCGGGCGACCGCCTAAACTAGCCCGGCGGCCATCGAGGTCCGGTTGGCGCAACGGAGGCACTCGACGGCATGTGCGGCATCGTTGGTTACACGGGTCCCAGGGCGGCCGGACCGATCCTTCTCGAGGGGCTTCGGCGCCTCGAGTACCGCGGCTACGACTCGGCCGGGATCGCCCTGGTCACCGAGTCCGGCGAGCTCTTCGTCGAGAAGCGGGCGGGCAAGCTGGCCAACCTCAGGACGGCGCTCCTCGACCGGACGCCGAGCGCGGGAATCGGCCTCGCCCATACCCGGTGGGCGACCCACGGCCGCCCGAACGACCTCAACGCCCATCCGCACGTGGACTGCACGGGCAGCATCACTGTCGTTCACAACGGGATCATCGAGAACTTCCGCGAGCTGCGCGACGGGCTGGAGTCGCGCGGGCACGTGCTCAGCTCGGAGACCGACACGGAGGCGCTGGCGCACCTCGTGGAGGAGGCGTACGCGGGCGACCTCGCGGACGCCGTCCGGGCCGCCCTGGCGCGGGTCCAGGGCGCCTACGCGGTGGCCGTCATGCACCGCGGCGAGCCGGACCGGCTCGTGGGGGCCAGGCAGAATGTGCCGCTCGTCGTGGGGCTCGGGGACGGCGAGGCGTTCATCGCCTCCGACGTCGCGGCGATCCTTGCTCACACGGACCGGGTGATCTTCCTCGAGGACGGCGACGTCGTCGACCTCCGCCCAACGGGCGCCACGATCACGGCCGTCGACGGGGCGCCGCTCGAGCGGCTCGTGACCCGGGTGGACTGGACTCCGGAGGCCGCCGAGAAGGGCGGCTTCGATCACTTCATGCTCAAGGAGATCCACGAGCAGCCGCAGGCGCTCCGGCAATGCCTTGCCGGGCGGCTCGGCCCCGACGGCACGGTCCGCACCGACGAGCTGGCGGGGGTGGCCGCGGCGCTGGCGGGCGTGGATCGCGTGGAGTTCGTGGCCTGCGGCAGTGCCTCCTATGCCGCCCTGGTCGGCGCGGCCGCGGTCCAGGAGTGGACCGGCCTGCCGGCGCGCGTGACCGTGGGGTCGGAGTTCCGCTACAGCCCGCCGCCGCTGGACGGCCGGACCCTGGTGATCGCCGTGACGCAGTCCGGCGAGACGGCCGACACGATCGCCCCGACCCGCTTCGCGCGCGAGCAGGGCTGCCCGATCATCGCGGTGACGAACACGGTCGGGTCGGCCATCACCCGCGAGGCCGACGCGGTCCTCTTCCTCCAGGCAGGCCCCGAGGTCGCAGTCGCCGCGTCGAAGACGTTCACCACCCAGGTCCTGACGCTGGTCCTTGTTGCGGCCCAGATCGCCCGGCTCCGCGGCACGCTCGATCCGGAGGTCGAGGCGGTGCTCGTCGGAGACCTGCGGGCGCTCCCGGACGCCGCCCAGCGCGCGCTCGACGCGGCCAGCGGGGTGGCCGAGATCGCCCGCCGGTACGTCAACTCCCGGGGCTTCATGTTCGTCGGGCGCGGCTACACGTACCCGACCGCGATGGAGGGCGCGCTGAAGCTCAAGGAGGTCAGCTACCTGCACGCGGAGGGCTATGCGGCAGGGGAGCTCAAGCACGGGCCGATCAGCCTGCTCGACGCGGAGTGTCCGCTGGTGGCGGTCGCGACGCGCTCTGCGGTCTACGACAAGCTGGTCAGCAACATCATGGAGGGCCGGGCTCGCGACGCGCGGGTGATCGCGGTGGCAACCGAGGGCGACGACCAGATCGCGCGGTTCGCCGACGACGTCATGTGGGTGCCGCCGACCAACGAGATGCTCGGGCCGATCCTCGCCATCATCCCCCTCCAGCTGTTCGCGTACCACGCCGCGGTCGCCCGCGGGACCGACGTGGACCAGCCGCGCAATCTCGCGAAGTCGGTCACGGTCGAGTAGCCCGTGGCCGCGTCGGTCCCGCGGGTCCCGGACGGGACCGCCGAGCTCGGGCTCGACATCATCCGCGTCGAGCGGATCGGCGATGCCCTCGCGCGCTTCGGGGACCGCTTCATCCGGCGCGTGCTCACGCCGCGTGAGGCTGCCTACGTGCGCGGTCGCCCCGAGACCTTTGCCGGTCGATGGGCTGCCAAGGAGGCGGTCAGCAAGGTGCTCGGGCTCGGCGTCCGGGGAATCGGCTGGCTCGACATCGAGATCGAGCGACTGCCGACCGGCCAGCCGGCGGTCCGTCTCCACGGGCGGGCGGCCGCTCGCGCCGATCAGCTCGGGCTGGCGCGGATCGCCGTCAGCATCACCCACGAGCGCGAGTACGCTCTCGCCATCGCGTTCGGGGTCCGTACCTCCGGCGGCCGCTACGTCTTCCCGCCGGACATCGACGAGCGCCTGGGCGAGCGCGAGGCGGCGCTGCTCCGCCGGATGGAGCGCATCCGCGGGCTGGGCCGGGAGGCGGCGGCGCTCGCCGCCGCGGCGGAGGAGGCAAGCGCCGATGCATGAGCATCCCGTCCCGGCCGAGGCGGTCCGGCCCGACGCCGAGCGCCTCGACGACCGGAGCGCCGGCATCCTGCTGCCGGAGCGGCCCGGCCGCGGCCACAAGGGCACGTTCGGCAAGCTGCTCGTCGTGGCGGGGTCACTCGACTACGCGGGTGCAGCCCTCCTGGTGTGCCAGGCGGCGGGCCGGGCCGGCGCGGGGCTCGTCACGCTCGCCGTGCCCGAGTCACTCCAGCCGCTCTTCGCGGCGAAGGTTGTCGAGGCGACCACGCTCGCGCTCGCCGAGGACGACGTCGAGGAGGTGGACCCGGAGCCCGCCCTGGCGCGGATCCTCGACCATGAGCACGACGCCCTCGTCGTCGGCCCCGGGCTGCGGCCGTCGCTCGCCTCCGCCGAGCTGATCCGCGGCATCCTCGCGGCGGGCGCCGGGGACGACGCCAGCCCGGCAGTCGTCGACGCGGAGGCCCTCCGGTCGCTCGCCGCCGAGGATGGCTGGTGGGAAGGCGTGGTCCGGCCATGCGTCCTCACGCCGCACGCGGGCGAGTTCAGCCGCCTGCGGGCGGCCGGCGGTCTCGGACCGGGGGCCGACGGGGACCTCGTCGGCGACGATGCCGCCCGGCTCACCGCAGCCCGCGAAGCGGCCCGCACCTGGGGCCACGTGGTGGTGCTCAAGGGAGCGCACACGGTGATCGCGGCCCCGGACGGATCGGCCGCCGTGGCGACGTTCGAGAACCCGGCCCTCGCCACGGGCGGCACGGGCGACGTCCTGGCGGGGACGATCGGCGGCCTGCTGGCTCAGGGCCTTGCCCCGTATTCGGCGGCGCGTCTGGGCGTCCATCTGCACGGGATGGCCGGCGAGGCTGTCCGGCATCGCGTTGGCGACGCCGGGCTCCTGGCGGGCGACCTGCCGTTCGAGATCGCCCGCGCGCGCCACCGGCTGACCGCCGACGCCGCGCGCCGCGCAGGCGCCGGCGCGCTCGGCTTTGGGCGGCCCGCCGGATGACCGACGAGCCGCTGCCCATCGAGGCACGCCTCCGGGCCGCCGGGCTCCCGCCGCTTCCGCGCACGGCCTGGCTGGAGATCGACCTGGAGCGGCTCGCGGGGAACGTCCGGGCGATCGTGGCCGCACTCCCCTCCGGTACGCTGGTCGAGGCCGTGGTCAAGGCGAACGGGTACGGCCACGGCGCGGTGCCGATCGCGCACGCTGCGCTGGCGGCCGGCGCGCACGGCCTCTGCGTCGCCACGCTCGACGAGGCCCTCGAGCTCCGTGCCGCCGGCTTGCGGGCGCCGATCCTCGTCCTCTTCCCGGTCCTGCCGGACGGCGTCGTGGAGGCTGCCCGCGCCGGGATCGCGGTGGCGGCAGGCGACGCCGTGGTCTGGCCACGCGGACTGGCCGCCTATGCCCGGGCGCGCCGGCGCGCCCGGGGACGTCTCGGCGAGCTCGCGGTCCACGTCGGGATCGAGACCGGCCTGGGCCGTGACGGGCTGGCGCCGGACCAGGCAGTCGCCGCCGTGCGCGCGCTGGCGGACGTGCCCGGGGCCCACTTCGACGGGGCGTGGTCGCACCTGCAGGCGCCGGAGGACGCGGCGCGAACCGCCCGCCAGGTGGACCGCTTCCAGGCCGTGCTCGACGCGCTGGCTGCGGCCGGCTTGCCCGCCCCGCACCGCCACTTGCTGGCGTCGGGCGGTCTGCTTGCGGTCGAACGGTACGTCGGCGGGGAACGTCCCGTCTTCGACGGCCTGCGGGTCGGGCTCGCGCTCTACGGGATCGCGCCGGAGGGGATCCCGATCGGTGGGGCCGCGACCGGAATCCAGGCTGCGCTGCGGCCCGTCCTTTCGCTTCGCGCACGGCCGGTTCGGGTGGCGGAGCTGCCCGCCGGCGAGGGCGTCGGGTACGGGCCAAGCTTCGTCACGGCCCGCGCCAGCCGGATCGCGACGCTCCCGGTGGGCTATGCCGACGGCTGGACCCGCTCGTTCGGGAGCCGCGCGACGGCGATCGTGCGCGGCCGCAGGGTGCCGCTCGTGGGGACGGTCGCGATGGACGCCGTGATGGCCGATGTCACCGACGTCCCCGGGCCGCCCGTCACGCCCGACGACGAGTTCGTCCTCCTTGGCGAGCAGGGCGGTGACCGGATCACTGCCGCCGAGCTGGCGCAGGAGCGGACCACGATCACCTGGGAGGTGGTCGCCGCGATGGCTGGACGCCTGCCCCGGGTGTACACTGCGCCGGCCGCGGCGGTCGGCATTCGCACGCTCACGCAGGACCGGGGGCCATGGCGGACATCGCGCTCTGGAATGGCGATATCTGTGACCTCGAGGTGGACGTGATCGTGAGCCCAGCCAGCACCAGCCTCTGGATGGCGACGGGAGTCGCGGGTGCGATCAAGCGCCGGGGTGGCGATGCGATCGAGTTCGCGGCCGTCCGCCAGGGGCCCGCCGGCCTGGGCGACGCGATCGTGACCGACGGCGGGTCGCTTGCCGCGCGCTGGGTCATCCACGCCGTCTCGCTCGACCAGGCGCGCCGCACCGACGCCGGGGCCATCGACCGCGCGGTCCGGAACGCGTTCGCGCGGGCCCGGGAGCTTGGCGCGGAGACGCTCGCCATCCCGGCGCTCGGGACCGGCGTGGGTGGGTTCCCCATCGCCGAGGCCGCCCGCGTCACCGTCGCGGCCGTGCGCGCCGAGCTGGCCCGCTCGCCGCACGTGACCCGCGTGACGTTCGCCCTCCGCGGCGCCGTCCCGTACGAGGCATTTCGGTCCGCGCTCGCGGCCGCGGTGGCACCGCCGGCCGGGACGCGCGCGTGACCTTCCCCTTCTTCCCCGGCGACGAACAGCGCGCTGCCCTCGTCGAAGAGGTTGCGCGCGAGATCCAACTGCGCGGCATGACGGGACCCGCGGTCCTCTTCCTCCAGGCGAGCATGCCGGACGGCGGGCTTGCCGGGAGCGCGATGACCTTCTTCGACCCGGTCCTGCGCCAGCTCTTCGGGGGCGGCAACGCACCTGCGAGCGCGCTGCTGGCGGACGAGGTCGGAATCGAGCAGCTGATCGACCGACTCGAGGAGCTGGACGAGGAGTCGGTCTGGGACGCGTGAGCCACGTGGAGTCGGGGGCAGCCGAGCCCCTCGTCGGTACCCGGCCCGCGTCCTCGCCACCCGTGCCTGCGCCCTCCGCACGCGCGGTCGTGGCGCCCGCCGACGACCGGCAGACCGCCTTCTTCACGCTGGACCATGGGACCGCCACGGTCGCCGGCGCGCTGGTGGGACGTGTCGACCGACGGTGGCGCCTGTTGGCGGCCACGGCGCTCCCCGCCGGCAGCAACCCGGACGCGCTCCTCGGCCTGCTCGTGGATCGCCTCCGGTCGGTGGACCCGGCTTGTGCCGAGGCCGTCGGGAGTGGCCCCGGGACCGGGACCGAGCCGCTCGCTGCCTGGCCCCGGCTGGCCGCGTCGAGCGCGCCCGCCGCGACCCTTGCCGTCATCGCCGCCACCGAGCGGACGCGCGCCCGGCTGGAAGAGGCCGCCGTGGGGGCCGGCTGGAATGTCGTCGCCGGCAGTGCGGAGCGGACCGATCCGCTCGTGCTCACCCGGCTCGCGACTCGCCCGGGCGTCGTGGCGCTCCTCGTCGGGGTCGCGGATCCGCCCGACGCTGACGAGCGTGACCTTGCCGCAGAGCTCGCCGTCGCGGCGGCCGGAATCGCGGCCCGGCGGCCCGGCATGCGGATCTTCCTGGCCGGCCCGGTTCCCGAGGCTCCGCTGCTCGACGCCTGGCGCGCCCCAATCATCGTCAGGCTCCCGGCGCCAGCCGGCGCACCCGGCGAGCTGGCTGCCTCCACCCTTCGTGCGGCGCTGGCGGCCGCGCGCGGTGGCCCCGACGACAGCCGCCGCGCCATGGCCGCCGCCGCCGGGTCGCTTGCCCGGGTTCTCGGGCTCCGGGTGGAGATCCTCGAGATCGGCGTCTCGGGTGCAGCGCGCGTGGTCGCCTTGCCGGGCCCAGCGGACGACGGCGGGATCGCCGCAACGGTGCAGATCGTCGAGGTGCCCGATGCGGCGCTCTTCCGGATGGATCGCCCCGGGTCGGTTGACCAGATCGATCACTGGTTCACCCAGGGCCTGGATCGGGCGCGACTGCGCGACCGGCTCGCGGAGCTGGCAATCGCGCCGTGGAGCGATCTGGACGCGGACGGCGCGCTCCTGCGGGCGGCCGCCCTCCGCGGGGCAGTGGAGCGCCTGCTGGTGGCCACGAACCCGGTGCTCGGTGACGGCGGTGTGGACCTCGTGATCGGCGCGGGCGGGGCCTGGTCCGCGGTCCCGGGGCCCGCCGCCGCCCACATCGTGGCTGACGTTGTCCGCCGTCCGGGCGTCGTGCAGGTGGCGATCGACCACGCCCGCCTCCTCGGCCCGATCGGGACGATCGCCGACGACGCGGAGCGGGACGCGGTCCTCGCCGATCTCGGCGAGGATCTGCTCCTCCCGCTCGGGACCATCGTGACGCCCCGCGGCCTGCGGCCGAACCGGCCGGTCGGCCGCCTCGTCCTTGGGGTCGGGGGTGTGCGATCCGAGGTCGAGCTGGTGGCCGGCGGCCTCACGCTCGTCGACCTGCCGCCGGGCGCGAGCGGGACAGCCGAGCTGGCCTTCCGCGGAACGCCCGAGCTCGGCACGCGCGGCCGCCGCTTCCAGGTCGCCGTCAGCGGCGGCCTGGGCGGGTTGCTGCTGGACCTCCGGGACATCCCGCTCCGGCTCCCCGAGCGGCCCGATCGTCGCCGGGAGCTGCTGGGGACGTGGGAACGGGCGCTCTGGCCGGAGCGCGACGCGTGACGGGCTCGCTGGAGCTCGTCCCCGCCCGGGCGCTCCTCGTGCCACGACCGCGCATCCGCCTCGAGCTGCAGCCCGGCGATCGCGTGACCGCGGTCGTCGGCGAGGCCGTCCATGTCGGCGAGGTGCTGGCGGAGCGGATCCGGGACCCACGGCTGGTCGAGGCGGCTGTCCCGCGGGACGGCGCGGACCAGGGCATCCCGCTGCCCGGCACCTGGCTGCCCGGCGAGCACGTGCTCGCCGGCCGCCGCGCGGGCGCGCCGGCCGGCGAGCTTCTCTTCGAACATGGCGGACGGCGCCGCCTGGTGAGCGGCCCGCACCCGGACCGTCTCCACGCCCCGGCCAACGGTCGCGTCGTGGAGGTGGAGCCCGGGGTCGCCCTCGTGCTGGAGATCGACGGTCCGGGGCTCGCCGCCACCGAGCTGCTCGGCGAGCCACACTGGGGCCGGCTCGTCCTCCTGCCCGAGGAGTCCGACCCGCGCCTCGCGCTGGACGTCGCACTGGCCGGGGCGGTGGTGGTCCTGCCGGGCCGCGTCGACGCCGAGGCGCTCGCCCGCGCGCGGGCGATGGGGATTCGCGGCGCGGTTGTCCTATCGCTCGCCGAGCGCGACCGGCGCGACCTCGCCGCGTCAGCGGCGCGCCAGGAGGCCGGCCTGCACCGCTTGGCACCCTTCGGGGTGCTCGTGCTGGGCGGGTACCTTCGTCGCGTATTCGCCGCGGCCGTCCGGTCCACGCTCGAAGCAGCCTCGGGCGCCGTGGTCGGGCTGGTCGGCGACCCGCCGCTCCTTCTCCTCCCGGCGGACCGGCAGCTGCCGCTGCCGGAGCCGGACCAGATCGTCGTCCGCGGCGGCCCCGAAGCAGGTCGGGAGGGCCGCTGGCTGGGGCCCGGCGGGATCCGTCGCGTCCGCGGGGGCATCACGGCCGAGACCGGGCTCGTCGCCCTCGACGACGGCCGGACGGTTGCGCTCCCGATCGGAGAGCTGGAGCGGTTCGCCGTCCTCGCCGCCAACGGGTAGGCTCTGCGAATGCCCGCCGCCCCGCCGGAGCTCCGGCTGCTCGCGCCCCACCCTGCCGCCACGCGCGCGTTCGGTGAGCGCCTGGGGATCGCCGCGGCGCCCGGGGACGTGATCGCGCTCATCGGGCCGCTCGGGGCCGGCAAGACGGAGTTCGCCCGCGGCATCGCCCGGGGCATGGGGGTCGTCGGCCTCGTCAGCTCGCCGACCTTCATCCTCATCGCCGAGCACGAGGGGCGCCTGCCGCTCTTTCACCTCGACTGCTATCGCCTTGCCGGCCCCGAGGACGCGCTTGGCGCGGGGCTCCTTGACGAGCGACGCGCCGAGGGCGTCACGGTCGTCGAGTGGGCCGAGCGCCTCGGGACCGCGTTGCCGGCCGGCCGGCTGGAGATCCGGCTCGACGGGTCAGGTGACGACCCGCGGACGCTCGCCTGCCGGGCGACCGACGCCCGCCACGCCCGGCTGCTGGAGGCACTGACGTGACGGCGGGCATCGCGAGCGGGCTCCTGCTGGCGATCGACACTGCGACATCCCGGGCCGTGCTCGCCCTTGGGACCTCCGACGGGACACTGCTCGCCGCCGACACGTGGCCGGCCGGCCATCGCCATGTCGAGGAGCTCCTCCCGCGCCTGGAAGCGTTCCTCGCCGGCTGCGGCTGGGATCGGCGGGCGCTCGCCGTCGTGGCGGGAATCGTCGTCGGGACCGGCCCAGGCGCGTTCACCGGGCTCCGGGTCGGCCTCGCCACGGCGAAGGCGCTCGCGGTCGCGTTCGGCCGGCCGCTGGTTGCGGTCGGGAGCGGCGCTGCACTCCTCGCCGCGGCCGGGGAGGCGGATCCCGCGATCGACCCCCGGCACCTCGTGCTGCTCCTGCCCGCCGGCTCCGCCGATCGCTACCTCGTCACGAAGACCGGGACGCGGCTGGCGACCGGCCCCGACCTACCCGCTCTCCCGGTTGGCGTGGTGATGGTCGCGGTGGACCTCGCGGGGCGCGCCCCGGATGCGGCGCTGGCGCGCGGTGAGGCTGCCACGGACCGGCTCCCCGGGGTCCTGCTGCGGCTCGGCGCCGCGCGGCTGGCCGTGGGCGACGTCGACGACCCGGCGCGCGTGGTGCCCGAGTATGTCTCGCTGCCGCGCGGCACGGCCGCCGACGCGGGGGAGGAGGCAGTGACGACGTGGTCGCCCGCCCGCCCGTAAGGCTCGTCATCGAGCCGATGACGTTCGACGACCTGCCGGCGGTGCAGGAGATCGAGCGCGCCAGCTTCACGACGCCCTGGCCGGCCCACGCATACCAGGCGGAGCTGGAGACGAACAAGCTGGCCCGCTACCTCGTGGTCCGGCTCGGGCGCGAGGTCGTCGCCTATGCCGGGATCTGGCTGATGGTCGACGAGGCGCACATCACGACCTTCGCGGTGGCCCCGGCGTGGCGCCGCCGGCGGATCGCGGAGCGTCTCCTCGTGGCCACCCTGGACCTCTCCATCGCCCGAGGGGCCCGCGAGGCGACGCTGGAGGTCCGCCTGTCGAACCTTCCGGCCCGCCGTCTCTACGAGAAATACGGCTTCCGGCCGGTCGGGATCCGGCCGCGCTACTACAGCGACGATCACGAGGACGCGCTGATCATGACGACCGAGCCGCTCCTGTCGCCGGACATGCGGGCCCGCCTGACCGCGCTCGGCGCGGAGCTGGCCGCGCTGCCGGACCTGGAGCCGCCCGACGCTCCACTGCCGGGAGCCGCCCGGTGAGCGCCCGCGAGCCCCTCCTCCTCGCGATCGAGTCATCCTGTGACGAGACCGGGGTCGCGCTCGTCGTGGGCGGGCGCCGGATCCTGGCCCAGGCGGTGGCCAGCCAGATCGCGCTCCACGCCCCGGCAGGCGGGATCGTGCCCGAACTCGCCGCGCGCGCACACCTGCGCTGGGTCGTCCCGGCGCTGGCCGAGGTACTGAAGACCGCCGGCGTCACGATCCCCGAGGTCGACGGGATCGCCGTCACCGCCGGCCCCGGCCTTGCCGGCTCGCTCCTCGTTGGCATCGCGTTCGCGAAGACGCTGGCATGGGCCCACGAGCTCCCGCTCGTCGGCGTCAACCACCTGGAGGGGCACCTGTATGCCGCATGGCTGCTGGATCCGGACGAGCCGGAGCGTCCGGTGCCGCCCTTCCCGCTCGTGGCGCTCGTGGTCTCCGGAGGGCACACCTTCCTCGTCGAGATGCGCGACCACCTCACCTACAGGCTCCTCGGCGAGACCGTCGACGACGCGGCCGGCGAGGCGTTCGACAAGGCGGGCCGCCTGCTGGGTCTCGGGTACCCGGGCGGGCCGGCGATCGCAGCCGCTGCGACGGACGCGCGTCGCCGCGACGTGGTCCTCCCGCGCGCGTGGCTGGGGGACTCGTACGACTTCAGCTTTTCGGGGCTCAAGACCGCACTTCGGCGCCAGGTGGAGGGCGAGCTGGCGGCGGCCGGCCGGCCCGGCAACGAGGCGGGCGGCCGGCTCGACCCGTCGCGCGTCGCGGAGCTGGCATGGGGCTTCCAGGAAGCGGTCGTCGAGGTGCTCGCGGCCAAGACGCTGCGCGCGGCGGGCGAGACGGCCGCGCAGGCGATCGTCCTCGGCGGCGGCGTCGCCTCGAACCAGGTGCTGCGGGCGCGCATCGCGGCCGGCGCCGCCGCCCGCGGTCTGTCGCTCTTCGTGCCGCGACCGGGCCTCTGCACGGACAACGGGGCCATGATCGGCGCGGCCGGCTGGCACCGGTTCGTCGCCGGGGAGCGCGCCGGCAGCGACCTCGGAGCGCGGCCGGCATGGCCGCTGGCCCGACCCGCCGGGGCGCCCGACACGCGCCGCCCGCCCCGGCGGGGAGCTGCGGCGCGTGCCTACGAGGCCGCGCTCGCAGCCG
>JANXWH010000019.1 GCA_025351245.1 Chloroflexota bacterium
CGACGAGTTCCCGGCCCGGGAGTGCCGGCCCCGCCCGGGGACGGCGCGCGGCCGGCTTTGCCCATGGGTTGGATCAGTGGGACATCGTGGCGCCGGCCCCCGCCTTGAAGACGCCCACGGCGCCTCGGCCGACGAAGTTGAAGGCGTGCGTCACGAAGGCGTAGCTGCCGTTCTCGGGGATCACCAGCTCGATGATCGCGGCCTGGGCCGGCGAGAGGTCCACGGCCTGGGAGCCCCAGCCGTCCGGGTTGCCCTTCAGGAGCGAGATCCCTTCCTTGTGCACAGTGTCGAAGATCGTGCCGACGACGTGGAAGGAGCTGTCGATGTTGGGGCCGGCGTCCAGGATGAAGATCCGGATGCGGTCCTTCGCGGCCACGGGGATCGGGTTGTCCTTGTACTGGCTTGCAACGCCGTTGAAGACCACGAAGTCCGGGGACGGTGCGCCGGAAGCGGCCTTCAGGTAGTCGGCGGGCTGGCCCTGCGCGCCCAGGTACCACTCGCTCTGGACGAACGCATATTCGTGGTCCACCTTCGCGAACCCGCCCTTCGGCTCCACGATCACCATCCCGAACATGCCGTTCGCGATGTGCTGGAGCGTGGGCGCGGTCCCGCAGTGGTACATCCAGACGCCCGCGTAGTCGGCGGTGAAGGTGTACGTGAACGTGGCGCCCGGCTTGATCTCGACCATCTGGTGGTCCATTGCCGTCTGGCTGGCGTGGAAGTCGATCGAATGCGACATCTGGCCCCGGTTCGTCAGGTGGACGCGAACGGTGTCGCCCAGGTGCACGCGGATCGCCGGCCCGGGCACGGTCCCGCCGAACGTCCAGGCATGGACGACGAAGCCCTTCGCGACGGTGATGTCCTTCTCGATGATCGGGAAGTCGACGTCGTGGACGGTGCCCGGCAGGAGCGCGGGCGCCTCGGGCGGGTAGAGCGTGTAGGCGGGGGCGTTGGGGTCCGCGACCGGCGCTGCCGCCGGGGCCGTCGAACCACCCATTCCCGGCATCGTCGTCGGCGCGGCGCTCGCGGCAGCCGCGGGGGGTGCCGGCGATGCCTGGCCTGCCGCGCCGCCGACGCTGGCGGTGGTCTGGCCACCCGGCGTGCCGACGGGAGCCGCCGCGTAGGTCCATGTGGGGGCGTTGCCGCTGCTGCACGCCGCCAGCGCAAATCCGAGCGCGAGCGCGAGCCCGGCCCTTCCAGGGTTGCCCTTCATCAGAACGATCCTTCCCGGGCTCGAGTGCCCGTCGCTCGTGGGGGCCTCGGTGCGCCGGTCCGGGCGATCCGCCCGTTCGACCAGCGGTCCCGTGACCGGGGCACCCTCGCGGCTAATCTAACACCAATGCAGTTAGTGTTGTCAAGCGGTTCAGGCGGACCTCGTGGATGGGCCACGAGCACGGCCGCGCCCGGCCCTGGCGCTGCTCGCGGTACCCTCGCGGTGATGCCCGCCGTGACCACGTTCCGCCTCGACCGCAACGCTGACCGCCGGATCACCGCCGGCGGGATCGCGGTCGCGGGCGGGTTCGTGGCGGTCGGGCTCGCATCGCTCGCGTTACCGGCGTCTGCGCGCCTCGGCACCTGGTTGCCGCTCCACCTGGTCCTGGCGGGCGGCGCCGGGGTCGCGATCGGATCGGCGATGCCCTTCTTCTCGTCGGCGCTCTCCGCGGCGCCCCCGGCGCCCGCACGACTCCGCCTGGCCACGCTCGTGCTCCTCGCCGGCGGCGCGATCGGCGTCGCGTCGCGCGCGGCCGTCGGCGGCGGAACGCTTCCCATCCTGGGCGGGATTGCCTACCTGGCGGGGATCGTCGCGCTCTTCGCGTCAACGTTCCTGCCCCTTCGGGGTGCCCTGGGGCCGCGGCGGCCGCTCGTCTCGCTGGCCTACGGCGCCGCGCTTGCGGACGTCCTGGCGGGCGCCGCGCTCGGGACGCTCTTCCTCGGCGGCTGGCTCCCGGTGGTCGGGTCATGGGTGGGCCTCAAGCCGGCCCACGCCTGGCTGAACCTGCTGGGCTTCGTCAGCCTCGTGGTCACGGGCACGCTCATCCACCTCCTCCCGACCGTGCTCGGCGGGCGGATGCTGCCGCGGACGTCGTCGGTCGTGGCGGTTGTCGGCCTCGTCGTCGGGACGCCGCTGGTCGCGCTGGGCTTCGCGATCTCCGGGGGGCCGGGGCCGGCCGCGGACCTCATCGCGCGGTCCGGGGCGCTGGTCGCACTGGCCGGCGCGGCGGGACTGGCAGGCTTCGCCCGGGGTGCGGTCCGCGGTCGCGGCCGCTGGACCACCGACGCGGGGTGGCATCGCCTTTCGAGCTGGTCGCTCGTCGCGGCGGTGGGGTGGTTCGCGCTGGCCGTGGGCCTCGCCGCGGGCCGCGTCCTCATCGCCGGTGCGACGCCGGCCGGCTGGTCGGTGGTCGACGTGGCCGCACCCCTCGCGCTCGGTTGGGTGGTCCAGGCGCTCGTCGCGAGCTGGAGCCACCTCTTGCCGTCGATCGGCCCGGGCGGTCCGCCGGCCCACGCGCGCCAGCGCCGCCTGCTCGGACGCGTCGCGTTGGCGCGGATGCTCGGCCTCAACCTCGGGACGGCGCTCCTCGCCGTGGGGCTGCCGGCGGACCTGCCGGGGGCGTCGATCGTGGGCGTACTGCTCGTCGGCTCCTCGGTTGGGATGTCACTCGCCCTCGCGGCGGCTGCGCTCCTCGGCGTACGGCAGGTGGCCGCCCCGGCGCGCGGGTAGCTCGGTCAGGCGCGCGGCCGCCAGCGTGGCGAGGAGCGCGTCCTGGGCAGCGAAGAAGACGTCGTGCACGTCGCAGAAGCCATCCGTTCCGCACGGGCCCGCGCGCAGGACGCACGATCGGCGACGGCCGTCACCCTCGACCGCTTCCACGACGTCCAGCAGCGAGATCTGGTCGGCGGGCTTCGCGAGCCGGTAGCCGCCGGTCCGCCCGGTCTCGGCGCTGACGAGCCCGGCGGCCGAGAGGTCGCCCATCACCTGGGGCAGGAACCGGACGGGGATCGCCATCTCCTCGGCGATGCGGCGAACGGAGAGGAGTCGGCCGGCGGGCGCCCGCGAGAGCGCCAGCATTGCCCGGACACCGTAGTCGCCCCGTTTCGTGAGCTCCATCCGCACGACGCGGAGTATGGCGCGGCACCGAGCCGCCGGTTGCCCGGCTGGTAGACTCGCTCGCCCGGGCCCCGCGTGGCGGTCGACGGGAGGGCAGGGAGGGTTCCAATGGCGGACGAGCGTGAGCGCTGGGCACTGATCCTCGGCGCCTCGAGCGGGATGGGCCAGGCGGCCGGGCTGGCGTTCGCCAGGGCCGGCTACCGGATCGCCGGCGTGCACCTCGACTTCCGGGCCGGCCTCGCGCACGTGGAGGAGGTCAAGGCCGCGATCGTCGCGGCGGGTTCCGAGGCGCTCTTCGTCAACATGAACGCGGCCGACGATGAGAAACGGGCCGACGCGCTGGGCCAGCTGCGCGCCCGTTTCGACCGCTCGATCGCCGCGGGTCGGCGGCCGTACCTGCGCGTCGTCATGCACTCCCTTGCGTTCGGGTCGCTGCTCCCCTTCCTCGCCGAGGACCCGAAGGGCCAGATCAGCCGGAAGCAGCTGGAGATGACCCTGGACGTGATGGCGAACTCGCTCGTCTTCTGGGCCCAGGACCTCTGGCGCGGCGGCTTCCTGGAGGCGGGGTCCAAGGTCTTCGCGATGACCTCGGAGGGATCGGCGCGGATGATCCCGTCGTACGGGGCGGTCTCGTCGGCGAAGGCGGCACTCGAGTCCCACTGCCGCCAGCTCGCGATGGAGTTCGCGCGACTCGACTCCGGTGTGGCGGTCAATGCGATCCGCGCCGGCGTAACGGACACGCCGGCGCTCCGCAAGATCCCCGAGGCCGCGCGGGTCGTGGAGCTGACCCTGGCACGCAACCCGCACGCACGGCTGACCACGGTGGCGGACGTGGCGGACGCACTGGTCACGCTTGCCTCCACGGACTCCGACTGGATCAACGGCAACGTGATCAACGTCGACGGCGGCGAGTTCATCACCGGGTAGGCCGCCGGGCCGTCCCCCGCCCGGCCCGGCGGCCCGGCGGCCGGGCGGCCGTCCCCACCCGGCCCGGCGACCCGAGCCCCCGGCG
>JANXWH010000141.1 GCA_025351245.1 Chloroflexota bacterium
CGACGACGGGACCGACCGTTACTTCAGCTACCCGCGGGCGATCGAGATGCCTTCATGGTGCGTCGCGGGCGCGCGCATAAGCTTCCGGCCGATCCAGCGCCTCGACCGGAAGTCCGGGGTCGAGAAACCCGCCGCTGACGACCTCGAACCGGTCGCAGCCGCAAGCTGACCGCCAAGACCCATCGTCCTCGGAAGGAGGTCGCATGGAATCACACGGGAGAGCCGCCGAGCGCCTCGTCGACCAACGAATACGCGCGGCCCTGCCCGCCGACGCATTCCACCTGTACCCAAACGCCGAATGGCTCGGCTCGATGCGCGACGGCGGGCCACCGCGGGACGGCGAGGCGGACCTCGTCATCGTCCACGCGGAGCACGGGATCCTGGTCCTCGAGGTGAAGTCCGGGTTCCCGTCGCGCGACAGCGCCGGGCGCTGGTGGATCGGCGGCCTCGCGCTCGACCAGGGACCGTTCGCGCAGGCGATGCGGAGCAAGCACCAGCTGGTCCGCAAGCTCGCCGAGATGGCGGACTGGCCGCCGCGGACGGAGCCGCGAGCGGGCCACGCGATCGCCCTGCCGGACGTCGACCTCGCGAGCCTGCCCCGCGGCCACGTCCTCCTGGGCGCAGACGCCCCGCGCGAGCTCGTCCTGGATGCCGAGGCGCTCGAGACGCCGGAGTCGATCCGCCGCTGGGTGGAAGGCGCGTACGCGTACTGGCTGGGCGACGGGTCGAGGGGCGTCCTGCTCGGCGCGCTCGGCGTCCGTCTCCTCGACGAGCTGCTCGCGCCGACGTGGGCGCTCCACCGTCTCGTGCGCGGTCACATCGAGGACGATCGGGCGGACCTCCTGGCGGCCTCCCGGGAGCAGGCCCTCATCGTCAGCCGGACGCGGTCCCTCCGCCGGCTCGAGGTCGTGGGCCCGGCGGGGAGCGGGAAGTCGATGCTCGCCGCCGAGAAGGCGCGACGGCTGGCGCGCGAGGGGTACCGGACGCTCCTGGCCTGCTTCAACCAGCGCCTCGCGACGAGCCTCATCCACGAGCTCGAGGAGGCGCCGGCCCCGGCGGGCCTCGACGTGACGACCTTCCACCGCCTGTGCGAGCGCCTGGGCACGGCGGCGGGTGTCCTCCCGGCGCGCCCCGACCCGATCCCCCAGGGCTGGTGGGACGAGACGCTCCCGGGTGCTCTCGGTGCGGCGATCGACGCGATGCCCGCCGGGCGGTATCACGCGGTCGTCGTCGATGAGGGCCAGGACTTCGAGGCCCGCTGGTTCGAGCTCCTGCAGCGCCTGCTCGTCGACCCCGGCGACGTCTTCTGGGTCTTCCACGACCCGGGCCAGGCGCTCATCCGGGCCGACGTGGTGGCGGGGCTTGGCCTCGAGCGCCACGAGCTCTTCGAGAACCACCGCAACCCCGAGTCGATCGCCGCGCTCGCCGGGCGCTTCTATCGCGGCGGCGAGGAGGTGTTCGCGCTCCGGGAGACCGGACGGCGGCACACGCTGATCACCGCCGAATCCGGTGACGAGACGCTCGAGGCGCTCCGCAAGACGCTGCACCGGCTCGTCGAGGAGGAGCGCGTCTCCCCTTGGCGGATCGCCGTGCTCTCGGGCGTCACGCCGATGGCGAGCGGCGTATGGCGACACCGTCGGTTCGGGAACGCCGTCCTCTGCAACGAGGCGCTCCACGACGACGGCCGCTCGAAGGGGCTCCCGCCCGAGGACGTCCCCGACGAGCCCGACGAAGTCCTCTTCGAGACGATCCGCCGGTTCAAGGGGATGGAGCGCGAGGTCGTCGTCCTTGTCGAGCTCCCGATCACGGGCGAGCGGCTCGACGAGCTCCTCTACGTCGGGCTGACCCGCGCCACGACCGAGCTCGCCGTCATCGCGCCGCCGGAGCTGGCACGACGGCTGGCGTAAGCGCGGTCCCTACAAAGTAGAGGCTGGACGCGCTCCATGTTAGCGTCTATTCTCGTTACATCATAGCGCCTAGCCGAGTTCCAGATGAGCGCCTCCACCCACGACAATCCACTCGGCGGAGTCCGCGACTACATCCCCAGGTTCGCCGACCGGGAGCTGGCGGGGCGGCTCCGGGCGACCGGCGCCGTGCTCGTCGAGGGGCCGCGCGGCTGCGGCAAGACCGAGACCGCTCTCCGGGCCGCCAAGAGCGCGGTCCGTCTCGATCGCGACCAGGCGGCCCGCAGGGCGGGCGAACTGAACCCCGCACTCCTGCTCGATGGCGAGCGGCCGCGCCTCATCGACGAGTGGCAGCTCGTGGAGGGCGTCTGGAATGAGGTCCGGGGCGACGTTGACGACCACCCCGAGGAGACCGGCCGCTACATTCTCGCGGGGTCCGCGGTCCCTTCGGATGACAAGACCCGCCACACGGGGTCCTTGCGGTTCACGCGCCTGCGAATGCGCCCCATGTCTCTCGCCGAGAGCGGCCATTCGAGCAGGGCGGTCTCTCTGGCAGCCCTCTTCGCGGGCGGTGACGCGAAGGCGCCTGACCCCGGTCTCGATATCGCTGACATCGCCGAGCGGATCGTCATCGGCGGCTGGCCGGCGCTGCTCCGTCGTGACCCCGCCGATGCCCTGGTCGCCACCCAGGGCTATCTCGACGAGACCTGCCGCGTCGACCTCGGCCGGCTCGACGGCCCACGCCACGACCCGGAGAACGTCGCCCGCCTCCTCCGCTCGCTCGCGCGGTGTGTCGCCACCGAAGCCTCGGCCTCGACCATCGGTGCCGACGTTGCCGGGGCCGATTCGCTGGGCGCGATCAACTACCACACCGTCATCGACTACATCCGGGCGCTTACCCGGCTGTTCATCGTCGAGGACCTGCCCGCCTGGTCACCTGCCCTGCGGTCGCGCGGCGTTCTACGCTCGTCGGTGACGCGCCACTTCGTCGATCCGTCGCTCGCCGCAGCGGCCCTGGGTGCAGGCCCCGACCGCCTGCTCCGTGACCCGGAAACCCTTGGTCTTCTCTTCGAGTCGCTCGTCATCCGGGATCTGCGCATCTACGGCCAGGCCATCGGGGCCACGGTTTCTCACTACCGGGAGAACACCGGGGCAGAGGCCGACGCAGTCCTCCAGGTGCGGTCCGGCGAGTGGGCGGCGGTCGAGGTCAAGCTCGGGCAGGGCGACATCGACAAGGGGGCGCGCAGCCTGCTCCGCGTCGCCGGCAACGTCGACACGGACCGGCATGGCACGCCCGCGTTCCTCGCGGTGGTCACCGGCTGGGGCTACGCCTACCGACGGCCCGACGGCGTCTTCGTCATCCCGGTCGGCACCCTCGCACCCTGAGCCACTCGTCGATCTCCGGGAATCCGGCCGGCAGCACACGCAGCGGCCCGGCGGATCAGGTCGCCGTGCGACAGGCCCGTGTATCCGGCCGCCTTCGCGGTCGTGACGTCATGCCCGGAAAGCAGGCCCGCGACGGCAGCCGGAAGCATCTCGTCGAGGACGACCTTCACGCGGGGACTGCCGCATCCTCGGTCCGCTGCCTCGCCGTCTCCAACACGGCCACTGCCTGCTCGCGGGCCACGGTTGGAAACTGACGCAGGAACTCGTCGAGGGTGTCCCCTGCTTCGAGGTACTCGAACAGGGTGTCTACCGGAACGCGGGTGCCGGCGAACACGGTGGCCCCCCATGCCCGATCAGCCGACCGGGTGACCAAAGGCTTCGGTATCGCCACGGTGTCACCTCCTGTCCGCCACCTCCCGGGCGCTCCTGCCGCGCAGTTCGACCATGTCGTTCCTGGAGTCTACCGGAAGGCTGCGAGGCATCAACGGCGCTCGAGCCCGCGCCCGCGGCCGCGCTCGCGCCTGCGGGCCGACGAGCGGTAGAGCCGAATGTCCGACGGGGCATCGCGTCCCGGGATGACACGGGCGACCGTTACTCGCGCGGGCGGGACCGCACGTCGTCGATCAGCGCCCGGGCCTCGCTCTCGCCAAGACCGCCGATCTGTCCCGGAGTCAACCCGACCTCTCGTACGAGCGCCTCGACGATTCACAGGGGAAGCGAGGCGGGTGGCAACTCTGGAGAAGGGCTGGGCCGGGCCGCCGGCTTGCCGGTCCGCAGCGTCTCCCAGAACTCCGCCTCGCTCACCCGAAGCTGGTCCGACAGGATCGCCTTGAAACGGCCCGGGCTGATCGTCTTGCCTCCGGAGCGAGATGAGTGCGTGTGGAGGATCTCGCCGTCAGGCAGGACCTTCTCGAAGAAGTCATGCCCCGTCGAGCGATCCTCGGCCCAGCGGTCCAGCTTGAGGAACTCGAGGATCTCGTCCCAGGACGGCGTCTTCACCCGGCAGCGGCAAGCGCGGCCACTGGCTCGGTCTCCTGGACCTCGCCGAGCATCCGCCGCTGCGCCTCCTCGGTCGAGAGCGCGAACCGCAACAGGGCGCCGGCATGGGTCGCGCGAGTCGTCGCCATGAACCGGGCGGCGTCGCGAAAGAATCGGGCGGCGTAGGCGCGAAGCTCGACAAGCAGGTCCTCGGTCGCTTCGTCGAGCGTGCCCCCGAAGCCCAGCACGCCCATCTCGGGGACGCGCAACGTCACTTCGTCTCCGTCGTAGACCACCAGCACCTCGAGATGCTGGTCGGCAAGCATCGCCACGAGATCGTCCGGCCGCATGAGCAGCATCTGCTCCTTGCCGCGATGCCGCGACACGAGCTGTGGCTGGTGCCCGTGGAACACCTGCGTCATGACGTCAGACAGATGGCTCTTGGCCGGCGAGAAATCGGTCGTAGGGACCAGGGCGTCGTTCATGTCCGACATGGTAGGTCATATTGGTCAATATAGTCAACCAAAGTCACCCACGACCGAGTGAGCCAGACGGCGGCACACCGTGATCACCGCCGAACCCGGCGACGAGGCTGACGCACGCCTGCGTCAGGCCATCGCGACCGCGCGCGAGCGCAACCTGCTCACGACGCGCGAGGAGCGGCGGGTCGAGCTGGCCCGGACGATGGACCGCACGCGACAGCTTCAGAACGCCCTCGCCACGTGAGCGGCTTCCCGAAGGCGACGCGGCCGGCGAGCGCGAAGATCCTTGACGCCTGGATCCGGGACCGGGCCCGCGCCGAGGGCCAGGTCGCCCAACGGATTCGCCTCGGGATCGGGTACATGGTCGTGTCCGCAGTGCTGGCGCGGATGCGCGCCGAGGACGACACCCCCGCTCTTCGTCCTGAAGGGCGGCGTCGCGATGCTGCTCCGATTCGAGCACCGGACCCGCGGAGGCGGTTCGGGGGCCGTGCTCTCGAGCGTGACTGCCACCACGAGCGCGGAGCACCTTGCCCGCCGTCCTACCCGGCGCCGTGTGGATCGCCGACGCCATGTGCATCGAATGTACGATCGCGACGACCGTCGGGATCGCGGTCGGGCCAACACGTCAAGGCCGTACGTCGGATGCACTGCCGCGACCGATGACCGGCCCATCCGACCCCAAGACGCCATTCCTGAACCCGTCAGAGCCGTCGCCCCGGTCGGATCGTGCATTCAACGTACGCCTGCGCTGCGTTTGTGCGCCGGATGTACGGATCCGACGAGCGGGACGCATTCGTGCGCCGGAAGTTCGGATTCGAGATGCGCTCCTCGCACCGCCTGCGCCTTCCTCGGCGATCACCAGGGGGATCTTGACGCGGGCTCGAGCAGTCTACATACTTGCTATGTCTTCACCACATGAAGTATGGTGGAGTCATGTTCGCCCGCACCGTGGCACGTGTCAACAGCGTCCTCATGCTCCACGCCGACACGCCGCTGGCAGCGGCTGACATCGCGCGCGCCGCTGAGGTCGCGTACACGCCCGGCGTGTCGGCCCTCGCGACGCTGGAGAAGCGCGGTCTGGCGCTCCGTACGCGCAGGGCGGGGCATGACGAGTTCGAGCCCGACAAGGGGAGCGCCTACTACCCGATGGCCCACGCGACAGCGCTTGTCGACCTCCCTCTCGCGGCGGCCCTGCGCGGTCAACGCGTCTACGCGGTCTACGCCTATGGCTCGTTGGCCCAACCGGGCGGCGGTTCACGCACCAGCGATCTCGATCTGTTCATCGTCGGCGACGTGAAGGATCGGGCAGGCCTGATCAAGCACCTTGGGGCTGTCGGGACGCTGTTCAACCGCGTCATCGACGCGTTCATCCTCTCGCCGGAGCAGTTCGAGCGCGCGAAGGAGCAACAGGATCCGCATGTTGGTTCCGCCCTCGCCGGTGTCCGCATCATGGGCAGCCTCTGATGGCCGCCCCGACGAAGACGCAGCTCGCCATCGCCCGCGACTTCCTGGCCAGGGCAGGCCGGCGCATCGACGGTGCCGCCACGGCGGCCAGGAGGCCCGACGCGGACCCCGGCGAGTTCGACAACAATTTCGACGGTGTGGTGTCTGCGATCTTCCATGTCGTCGATGCGTACGAGCTTGCCACCACCGGTATCAAGCGCAGGGCCGGCGAGGCAGAGCAGGCGACGCGGATCGAGTCCGTCCTTGCCGCTCTTCGCGCGGCGAAGACACCGCTGGTCCCGCCGGGATCACGGCTGATCGACCTGAACGTTCGCCGGAACACCTCGGTTCACGGCGAGTGGGTGGAGGTTCTCGATCAGGACGCACTCGAGGATGCGATCCGTGCGGCGCGTGAGTTGCTCAACGCCGTGCGCCACTGCCTGGCCGCAACGGGGATTGACATCTCCTGATCATCGTCGAACCGTTGCAGCACGCTGAAACGCACGCCCACCGGCAAGGCGCTCCTCGACGAAGGCCGCTCGAAGGGGCTCGCGCCCGAGGACCTCTCCGACGAGCCCGACGAGGTCCTTTGCCTGCGCCGCGGTGAAGGCCGACGAGACGATGAATCTGCTGGTGCCGATCGGCCAGCCGACCCTGCGCCGACCGCGATCACCGCGCGTCCCCGGCTACTGCGCCGTCCAGCCTCCATCGATCGACAGGATCGCACCGGTGACGAGGCCCGCGGCACGGGACGACAGGAAGACGACCGCGGCCGCCACGTCGGCGGTCGTGCCAACCCGACCGATAGGGATCCGAGCCAGGACGCCGGCGAGGAATGCAGGATCGTCGAGCCGCCCAGCGGTGCCCGGCGTGTAGATCCAGGTGGGCGCGATCGCGTTCACCGTCACGCCACTCGGTGCCCACTCCAGCGCGAGAACCTTCGTCAACAGGTTGACTCCGCCTTTGCTCGCCGAGTAGACCGCGGAGCGCCGGATGCCCACGAGGCCGGCCTGCGAGCTGATGTTCACGATGCGTCCGTACCCGCGCTTCACCATGTGGCGGGCGACGGCCTGGCTGGTGAAGAACACGCCCTTGAGGTTGACCGCCATCATCTCGTCCCAGTCGGCCTCGGTGACGTCGAGCGCATCGTGCTCCGCCCCCAGGCCGGCATTGTTGACGAGGATGTCGATCCGGCCGTGCGTTGCGACCGCCGCATCGACCGCCGCCCGCGTACCGGCGATATCCGCGACGTCGAGGCGGATCGGCACCACGGTTCCGGCCCCCGGCGCCGCCCAGGCGACGTCAGCAGTGTCCAGGTCGCGGACGCCGGCGAGCACCGTGGCGCCAGACGCGGCGAGCGTTCGGGCAAGATCGCGACCGATTCCTCGGCTGGCCCCCGTCACCAGGGCAACCTGCCCGGTAAGGTCGAAGTCCGGTCTTTGCATTCGAGTTCCCTTCCGTGTGTTCCGGGCGGAAGGCAACGAGCCCGGCCCACGGGAATGTGCGGGCTGAGTGGGTTGTGGCGCGCCCGACACGTGTGGGACACGCGTTCACAATTCATGGTATCCGGATCGAGGGCCGTGAGGAGAGGTAGGCGGCCGCGCGGGTCAGATCAGCATGACCGGCACGTCCCTGCGTCCCTCACCGTCGAGCGGGTCGCCATCGACCGCCGGCTCACCAGATCGGCCCGCCGCTCCCCTCCGCCGCTCAGGGGCTAGCGCCAGCATCCGAGGTAGAGCGCTGCAGGCGCAGGGCATTCGAGACCACGGCCATCCGCCTTCGCCGCCCCTGCCGGTCGTGCGCTGGGGTGCGCTGGGGTGCGCGGAGGTTGAAGGAACGCCCGCCTGTCGTCCATCAGGGAGCGGCGGTTCGGCTTCGCCTTGCCAGCGCCCGACCAACGGCGCCGAGCAGGACTCCCACCAGCCAGATCAGCGGGAACCCGAAGAAGGCGAAGTGCAGTTGGACGAGGAGAGGATCCCCCGCCTGCGGACACGGAACGAGCGGGTACTGGAAGAAGCACGCATCGTCGGCTCGGAGGAGCCCAATCACAGCGTCGAGGGCGACCAGTGTCGCCACGGCCAGGAGAATGACGGTCCAGACAAGGAATCCACGAGTCCAGGGACTTCTCAGCATCCGCATCGCGATGCTCCCTATCTGCCGTGCCGGTCCGCCGCGCTGGGTTGATCGTGCGTCCAGTCTCGCTCAAGCGCAAGGGCGGGGAGCAGGCCGGGGCCGCCGCGGTCCATCCATTTCACGGCCATGGGCAGCCCGAGCCACCTCCGCCGGTTGCAACGCCATCATTCCCGGTCGCAAGGGGCGAAGGCTCAGCCCGCAATGGCGTGGTCGACCACGAACGCGAGCACCACAAGCGACCCAAGCACCGCAACGACGCCAACCACGAGGGCGGGGCGCCGCAGCAGCCTGCCTGAGACTGCGACGAAGGTGCCGACGTCCTTCCGCAGATTTCCGTCGTCGACGAGTCGTCGCCACAGCGCGAGCAGGCCAAGCACGAGGGCGAGGATGGGTCCCACCACGAGCACGACCCCGCCGGCATGGAGCGTGGCGAACCAGTTGAAGATCGCGTCTGCCGAGCGCGCGGGCTCGAATTGCGACGGCTGCAGTCCTCTGACCGCTGCGGACGCCAGTAGCACGAGCGCGGGGAGGACCAGCAGCATCGCGGCGAACGCGGCGGCCGTCTCCATGCGACGAGGTGTCATGGCACGTTCCTCCAGAGTGGGCCCAGGATACGGGCCGAGACGAGCGCCGAGCGCGCCCGCGACGACGTCGAGGATCAGGCGAGCGGACCACGGCTCCTGCTCCAGCAGGGCACCGAATTCGTCTTCATAGCGGCGGCGCCAGCGTGACGGGTACAGCCGGACCAGGACTCTCGGGTGCATGGCGGCGGTCAGACGATGGCGAGGCGGCGCAATCCCGCATCGGCGATCTGCTGGATCGATGCGAGTTGCTCTCCGAGCACCTCGCGCCCAAGGCTCGTCAGCCGGTACGGGCGGCGACGCTCGTCATCGGGAAGTGGCTCGATGAGACCCCGAGCTTCCAGTCGCGCCAGTGCCCCATACAGCGTGCCCGGCCCGAGCCGCACTCGCGCAATCCGAGCGATGTCCTCGATCATTGCGTACCCATGCTTCGGCCCTCCGGCGAGACTCGTGAGGATCAGCAACCCGGGCTCCGGGGACTGCCCTCTCTCGCTCGGATGACGGGGCATCTGGTTGGCTCCTTCGCAAGATCACCCTATATCGTAGCGCGCTGTATATCGTAGCACTTAGTACAAGCCCGGGCCGACGCGTCTGATTCGTTCGTGCCGGGTGGGCGGCTGGACGACAAGGGCTCTGGTGTCAGACGCCGGTTCTACCGGAGGAGGGCCGCTCGGCTCTTGATCGTGACGGCTCGGCCGTGATGTGCTCCGCGGGTCTACCCACGCGCACCGGGAGCATCGGCATGAGCGGGCGGCCTCGCCTTCACTACCTGGACAACCTGCGGGCTTTCGCCATCATCCTGGTGATCGTCCTCCACGCGGCGATCACCTACATGGCCGATCCGCCATCCTGGTGGTACGTGATCGACGCCGACCGAAGCGTCGTCTTCACCTGGCTGGTCCTCCTGGCCGACGTGCCGATCATGCAGGTCCTGTTCTTCGTGGCCGGATACTTCGCGGTCCGGTCGCTGCAGCGCCGCGGGCCACAGGGGTTCATCCGCGAGAAGGTCGTGCGCCTCGCGATCCCGTGGGTCCTGGGCGTCGTCTTCCTGGCCCCGCTCGCAACCTACATGGCGTACGTCTCGCGGGGCGTGCCCATGGGCTATCTGCAGTTCTGGACCTCGGACTTCTGGGGGCCGATGTTCCAGCAATCGGTCTACTGGTTCCTGGGGGTCCTGTTCGTCGCGTTTCTCGTCCTCGTCTACGCCTACCTCTACCCAGCCCGGGCGGCCCTGCAGGTGGAGACGCCGCGGGTCGAGCAGCCGCGGCTCCGCGTGTTCGTCTGGTTCATCGCGCTGACGGCGGGCGGGTCGCTCCTGTTCGCGCCGAACCTGGGCCTGGACGACTGGCGGTCGCTCTCGTTCCTGTTCGTCCTGCAACCAGCCCGGATCGCCTTCTACGTGGGTTACTTCATGCTCGGCATCTACGCGGAACGGCGCGGCTGGTTCACCGAGACGGGCTTCCGGCCCAGGCTGGAGCCGTGGGGCGCGGGCTGCGTCCTCGCGGGCCTGGCATACGTGGCCTACCGGATGGCCGGCCCGGGCGTGACCCTGCCCGCACAGGCCGTCGAGGCCGTCCTCTTCAGCATCTTCTGCCTGGCTGCTGTCATCGCCGGTGTCGCCCTCTTCAGGCGCTGGATCGGCGGGGCCGGGCTGGCCTGGCGCACCCTCGCCGCCAACTCCTTCGGGATCTACTACGTCCACCCACTGATCCTGTACCCGTTGGCGTACCTCCTCCTCGGCTTCCCCGTCCCGGCGCTCGTGAAGTTCTCGATCCTCGTGATCGCGACGCTGTTCGGGTCGCTGGCCGTGAGCGCCCTGCTCCTCAAGCGGACCCCCGGGCTGCGGCGCATGTTCTGAGCAGAACGGATGGTCCAGGCCGCCGAATGCTCGCGGAGACGCCCTTCTCCGGCATCCGTGCTCCGGAGTTCGGAGCGAACGACGCATCACCTCGCTGATGTCGTCCTCCTTATCGCGTTCGTCGGGATTGCCATCGCGAAGCCGTGGGCTAGCTCTAGGCCGCGCGGGCTTCCCGGTATTGTCTGGAACTTCTAGGATGAGAACATGAATATGTCGGGCGCGAGCGAAGGCCAGTCGGCATCGGAGCTCATCTCGGAAAGAATCGCCGAACTCGGGGACTGGCGCGGGGGAACCCTCAGCAGAATGCGCAAGCTCATCAAGGAAGCAGACCCGGACGTCGTCGAGGAGATGAAGTGGATCAAGTCCTCGACCCCGGGCACCCCGGTTTGGTCGCACGACGGCATCATCTGCACAGGCGAGTCCTACAAGAGTGTCGTGAAGCTGACCTTCGCCAAGGGTGCGTCTCTGATGGATCCGGCCCGTCTCTTCAACTCGAGTCTCGACGGAAACACACGCCGCGCGATCGACATCCACGAAGGAGAAGAAGTTGACGAGTCCGCCTTCAAGGCGCTCATTCGCCAAGCGGTCGCCCTCAACAGTTCTGGCAAGTCGAAACCTTCGAAGAAAGCGAAGTCCTAAGGGGTTCCGCCCCTGAACAGGTCCGACATCTCTGTACGGAAACGCCCGACGGCCACCAGGTACGTCTGACCTGTTGGCGCCCCTCCGTCGTGCGCTCTGGGGGCGAGCGGCGCCGGATCAGCGAGCAGCGCGAGACATCGCATACTCGATTGCCCTTCGAGTGAGGGTGCGGACCCGAGGGCTCTCGATGCGCGTCGCCCACGCTTCGATGACGTGGACATCGAACCCCACCGGAAGCTCGAGCTCGGGGATTCGGCGCGTTCTTCCGCGGTGGGCGGCGCTCGCGTAGCAGATGTCAAAGATCGCCTTCTCGGGCCGAGCGACGGGTCCTCGCCGCGTTTCCTGCCAACCGCCGAACAGCTCGGGCGGCAGGTGATGAATGGCGAATGTCCCAATGTTCGTCTTGATTCGACGAGCGCGATCAAGGGAGGCGACGGAGACCTCCCGCGGAATCTGGTCGATCATCCCGTGGAAGTTGAGCGCCGAATCGAACGAGACGTAGGCGAGGTGGGGTCGGGTCAGCTCGGGAGCGATCGTGAAGGGATCAGGGGAATCCGGCCCCACGGACCAGACTCCGCTGCGTACCTGGCGGGCCCGTCCTTCCTCCTCGAGGGTGCGAAGCATCCGGCTCGTCGAGCTCACGCTCCTGCGAAGGGCAGCCGCGGCTTCTCCTGTCCTGACGACCGGTCCGAGTTCCTCGAGCGTCGTGTATGTCTGCAAGCGGGTCATCGGAGGCCCTCCAGGTGCTCCGCGACCCGAAGCGTGATGTCGGTCCATACCTCTGGCCGTCCGTAGATCCCGACGAAGTCGTCCTCGATGTACTGGACGACGAGGTCTTCATACGTCCCGTACGAAATGCTGAGCGCGGCGTCGATCGCCCCCTGCAGGGTTGGCTGATCGACCTCGCCGGGTCGGATCTGGTCCCGGTAGGTCGCCAGGAGGAGATCAAGGTCGAAGACGTCACGCGGCTCGGCCTCATGCCGCTGTGCGAGGGCGCGGATCTTCTGCCGGATCGCGGCGGGCGGCAGGTAGTGCTCGGCCTTGACCACGCGCAGGCCGATCGCACGTCCGAGGTCAGCCCGGGCGGTCTCGAAGGCGTGCTCGGCGTCCGCCTCGCGCGCCGAGAACTCGATCTTCGTGTTCAGATGAGCGTCCCGACCATCGACGTGGAACTTCCAGCGCCGCGTCGTATCGGTCTGCTTGGGCTTTGTCGGTTCCGACATCTCGACCCCGGCAACCCGCAGAAGGTCACGGAAGGCTCGGGAGGCCAGGGCGGAGTCGACGGCACCCTCGACGGCGTGGAACCGGCTGCCGAGGTAGTCGAAGTCGATGTCCTGGGAGCGACGGCGGCTGCTGTAGAACAGCCGCAGGTTCGCACCCCCCTTCACTGCGTAGTCGGAGACCGGCAGGTAGGAGGGCATCACCTGGAGCAACGCCAGGTGGAGCAGTTCGACCAGCTTCGCGCCTTCGCGCTTCTCGCTCATGGTCGAAGACTACGCGAGTAGTACAGCCAATGTCAAGGTTGCGTAGTTCCACAGTTCACGGATGTCCGCCATTGCTTGCCACATCACGACGATCCGGCTCGCTTCGGACGCCACCCGCAGTCGCACCCGCTCGCTGTCCCCCTTTGTGCGGGACGCGGCGTGTAGCGGACGGCGGCCCGGCGTGCACGCCGCCTTCGCGGCTCATCACGGACGGTCCTCCATCACCATCGAACCCGGCCCGAGCACCGTGCCGGCCGAGGGGACCGGCCGGTTGCTGCGCCGTCATGGAGCCGGGACTCGGCGGCGCTCGCGATGGATGCGCCTCAGTGGTCGTCGTAGTACTCGGACTCCAGGATGGCGTCGAAGTTGAGGGCGGCGTCGCACTCCTGGCAGATGGGCGGGTCCCAGTCGCCCGCCGGCGGCAGGTCTGAGCGGCCGCAGCTCGAGCAGACGAAAGCGTCGTCGTCCGCGCCGTCTAGGTCGACGTCGGCGACAGCGTCGTCCGCGCCGGTCGCGGCGGGACGCGGATCGCCGATCGGTGACGCCTCGGGGCGGGGCGCCCGACGGAGCCACCTCACGGCGTGAGCCTCGAGCACGGCGGATGCGGTTTCATCCGTCGATCGTCGCACGATCTCGTGCCACCTTGTCCGGCATGAGATTCGGTCACGTCTGCTCCGCCGTTCGGGCCTCAGCCGGCTCGACGCCGCGAAAACCGAACGTGCCCGTGTCGACGTAGCAGGGACGTAGGAGGAACGGACTGCCTTCCCCGAACCGAACTGAACCATATGAACGAGGTGACCGATGAGGTCGAGGACCCTGATGGCCGGAGCCATCATTGTCGTAGCCGGTTTGGCGGCGGCGTGCAGCGGCGCAGCAACGGCCCCGCCCGCCCCGAGCCCTTCGGCAGCGTCCCCCGCCGCCTCCGCAGGGGGGCCGGCAGCCGGCGGGCCGGCAGTCATGACCGCGACCGTGGGTAGCCAGGGCACGCTCATCGTGGCCGGCGCGAACGGGATGACGGTCTACACGTTCACGAAGGATGTCGCGAACAGCGGAACGAGCGCGTGCACCGGCGGGTGCCTCACGAAGTGGCCGGCGCTCACGGTCCCGGCCGGCTCGACGCCCGCTGGCGGGAGCGATATCACCGGCAAGCTCGGGACGATCACACGGGCGGACGACGGCTCGGCCCAGGTGACGTACAACGGGCTGCCGCTCTACTTCTACTCCGGCGACAAGGCCCCCGGCGACTCGAACGGCATCTACACGAACTGGGTCGCGGTCAAGCCGTGACCACACCCACATCAGGACTGGGCTCGCCGGCCAGCGTCGAGCTCGCTCCGGGGCCTGACCGCTGTTGCCTCGTGTTCCGCACCGCTCCGATCGGAAGCGGAGGGCGAGGGATGGCGGATGCGAAGGATTCGCGACCTGAGAAAGGAGTCGGAACGAGATGTGCCTGAACTGTGGCTGCATGCGTGCCCACGACGACATGGGCAAGCCCCGGATCAACATCACCTACGAAGACGTGAAACGGGCGGCAGACGCCAACGCGATGACGGTCGACGCCACCCTGGCCATGATCGCTCGAACCAGCGACAAGGATCGCGGCGACCATCCGGCCGAGTACCGCGCCCAGATGGCGCGTGATCTCAGCCGACTCGCTGATGACGGCGGCCCGGGAGTCGACTCCTGACGGAGTTCGCGACAGCCAAGGAATCCCCCTGGATCGGGGCGCTTGAGCTCGCCGAGACCCCATCACGCCGGCAAGGTCATGTGCCCGAACGCCCCTGGGAAACCGGGCACCAGGCGGCGGCGTAGCATCAAGCAGCAGGCGTGATCCCGCTCAGGAACTGTGCATCGTGGAGGGCTCCCCAATGCCCGGTCGGCGCACCATTGCCGCCCTCGTCCTCACCGCAAGCTTCGTCGTCACCGCGTGTTCTGCGAGTGGTGGGTCACCCGGGACGAGCCCGGCACCCACCCGCCAAGGTCCCGCGTCGGCGGGCGCTGGCGCGGTAGCCATCGGGACGGCCAGCTCGGCAAGCCTCGGGACCTTCCTGACGGGCGCGAACGGGATGGCCCTGTACACCCACGCGGGCGATGGCCCGAACACCTCGACGTGCACGGGCGCGTGCGCCACGGCGTGGCCGCCTCTGACGGTGGCGGCCGGGGGGCAGCCGACCGCCGGGGCCGGGGTTATCGGAAGACTCGGGACTCTGACGCGAGCCGACGGTACGATGCAAGTCACGTCCGACGGCCTGCCGCTCTACTACTGGCAGGGCGACGCGAAGCCTGGCGACACCACGGGTGATGGCGTGAATGGCTTCTCCGTAGCGAAGGTCGGCGGGACGGCACCCGTGCCCAGCGCCTCGGACAATTCTGGGTACTGACTTCTCGGCCGCGCGGCGTCCCGGCATGAGCAACGGGGTCCTGGGCGACGACGCGCTGGACAGGCTCCAGCGGGACACATTCGGCTATTTCCTGGTCGAGACCAACCCACGCAACGGGCTGGTGCCGGACAGCACGCGCGAGGGCGCGCCGTCGAGCATCGCGGCCGTCGGGTTCGCGCTGGCAGCCTACGTCGTGGGTGCGGAGCGCGGCTTCATCACGCGTGCCGACGCGATCGCACGCGTGCTCGCGACACTCAGGTTCTTCTGGGAAAGCCCGCAAGGCGACGACAGGGACGCGACCGGCTACCAGGGATTCTTCTATCACTTCCTGGACATGCAGACTGGTCGGCGCACGTGGGACTCGGAGCTGTCGACCATCGACACGACATTCCTCCTTGCTGGCGCACTGGCCGCCGCCACCTACTTTGACCGCGAGACGACCGACGAACGCGAGATATCGAAGCTTGCCGACGCGCTCTACCGCCGCGTCGACTGGCGGTGGGCGCAGAACGGGGGCCTCGCGGTCACCCATGGTTGGAAGCCGGAGCGCGGATTCCTGAGATTCCGGTGGGAGGGCTACAGCGAGGCGATTCTCCTCTACGTGCTGGGCCTGGGATCGCCGACGCACGCCCTGCCGGCGGGCAGCTACCCGGCCTGGACACGGACGTACCGCTGGAAGGAGGTCTACGGCCACGAGTTCCTGTATGCCGGGCCGCTCTTCATTCACCAGCTCTCACACGTCTGGATCGACTTCCGCGGCATCCGCGACGACTACATGCGCGAGCGCGGCATCGACTACTACGAGAACAGCCGCCGCGCCACGTTTGTGCAGCAGCAGTACGCGATCCGCAACCCGAAGAAATTCGAGGGCTACGGCGAATGCTGCTGGGGGATCACCGCGAGCGACGGCCCCGGCCCGGCGACCCGCCGGATCGATGGTGTCGTGCGCCGCTTCTACGACTACCGGGCGCGGAGCATCCCCTACGGGCCGGACGACGGCACCGTCGCCCCGTGGGCGGCGGTCGCCTCGCTGCCGTTCGCGCCGGAGATCGTGCTGCCGACGATCCGGCACTTCCACGAAGCCCACCCGAAGATGCTGAGCACCTACGGCTTGCTGTGCAGCTTCAACCAGACCTTCAGGGACGGGTCGCGATCCGGGCAGGGTTGGCACTCGCAGGGCTACTACGGAATCGAGCAGGGCCCGATCGTCCTGATGATCGAGAACTACCGCTCAGGGTTCCTCTGGAGCCTGATGAAGCGGTGTCCCTATCTCGTCACGGGATTACGCCGCGCAGGTTTCGCGGACGGCTGGTTGTCACCAACTACCGCCTGACTCCGTGGCAACCGATTCTCAGGACGCTCAGGACGGTGCCGGGGCCGCCGGCGCTGAACGGGCTCTGCGTGGAGGTCGCCTTCTCGTAGAGGCTGCAACCACCGTCGGTAGCCGAGCCAACCCGTCTCGGACGAGAAGGTGCTGCCGTTGAAGTTGAGGGTTGTCCCGCCGATGAAGTTGAGGGTTGTCCCGCCGACCGAGATGACGTTCGGCGAGGCAGACGGGTACTCGGCCGGGTACTCGGCCGGCGTTCCGGCGTCACCCGACGAGACGAAGTGGCTGACACCCGAATGGAGAAAGTGGCTGTCATCGGCGCTTTCGCCGCTGAGCTCGGCGCCGCCCCAGCTGTTCGAGACGTACCCGGCATGGCCCGCGGCGTAGTCCTCGGCAGCGAGCAGGATCGAGGAAGGTCGGGAAGCCGTTCCCGCTCCTCGCGCACGAGCCGCCGCGCGGCTATGCTCACCGCCTGCCGGCCCGGGGAAACCACTCCCGTCCGCACACACGTGCCGCCTGGCCCGCCTGGCGGTTGCTCCACGAAAGGCGGCCGTGCCCGTGTCCGGGTCGATCACCGCGCTGACCCTTCCGCCAACGCTGCCCCAGCTGCTGGAGCGCGCGATCGCCGAGGCGGGCTCGGCCCCGTTCCTCGGCGTGCGCACGGCGACGGCGCGCCAGCAGTCGCTGACGTTCGAGGGGTTCGGGGTGGCCGTGGAGCACGCCGCCGCGCGGCTTGCCGGGGCGCTTCGGCCGGGGACGCGGGTGCTGGTCCAGGGGGCGCCGGGGCCGGGCTTCGCGGCCGCGCTCTTCGCGGCCGCGCGGGCGAACGTGATCCTGGTCCCACTCGACGAGCGGATGGCGGCCGACACGGTCGAGCGGATCTCGGCACTGACGGAGCCGTCAGCAATCCTGCTGGGCACCGGGGCGACGCTGCAGCCGGTGACGAGCCCGCGGCTCGCGAGCTTGCCCGTCCTGGACCTCGATGACCTCATCAACCCGGCCGAACCGGAGGCGGTCGCGGCCCTCGCGTCCCGCGCCCCGGCAGACCCGGACGAGCCGATCGAGATCCTCTTCACGTCGGGTTCGACCGGCAACCCAAAAGGCGTCACCGTCAACCAGACGATGCTGCTGGCGTCGACCCAGCGCTGCCTCGAGGCGATCCCGCCGGGGAACAACCGCTTCGTCTCGATCCTGCCGCTCTCGCACATCATGGAGCAGGTCGCCGGACTGGTGTACGCCGTGGCTGCGGGCGCCGAGACCGAGTACATCACCACGCTCCGCCCGGACGTGATCGCGGCGGCGATCCGGGGCCATCGGGCCACGGCGCTCGTGGTGGTGCCGCAAGTCCTGGAGTTCCTGTTTGGCGCGATCCGTCGCGAGGCGGAGCGAACCGGCAGCGGTGCGACGTTTCGGCGTGCCCTCCGAATCGCGCCGCACCTGCCTGTGCGGCTGCGACGACGCCTGTTCGCGAAGGTTCACGATGCGCTCGGCGGGGAATTGCGTCTCGTGCTCTCGTCGGCCGCGCACCTGCCGCCCGCCCTCCAGCGCAACTGGGAAGCGCTGGGCGTCGAGGTGGTCCAGGGGTACGGTTCCACCGAGGCGGGCCTCGTCGCGACCAACTTCCCAGGGCGCACGCCGGCCGGCCGGGTGGGCTGGGCCATCCCGCCGCTGGAGATTCGCATCGAGCACGACAACGAGGTCGTCGTCCGGGGGCCGTCGGTATTCTCGGGCTACTGGCACGACCCGGTCGCGACCGCCGCGGCCTTCACGCCCGACGGCTGGTACCGGACGGGCGACATCGGCCAGGTGGACGCATCGGGCGCCCTGCGCCTGGTCGGGCGGACGCGCTCGTTGATCGCGCTGCCCAACGGGATGAACGTACATCCGGAGGACGTGGAGGCCGCCCTGGTTGCCGAGGGCCTGGTCGAACCCATCGTCTACGAGTCGGAGCCGGGCCGCATCGCGTTCGCCTATCTCCAGGGTGCCGCCTTCAGCGTGCCGCCCACGGACGAGGGTTCCGCGCTGAAGGTCGCCGTGCGCGCGGCGAACCGCCGGCTGGTCGACCACCAGCGGATCGCGGGCCGGGCGCCGTTCCCGGAGCCGGACTTCCCGCGGACCCACACCCGAAAGGTGCAGCGCGGCGCGGTCGCCGAGCGGATGGCGGGGGTACCGCTGAGCCGCTGAGCCGCTGAGCGCTCCTGTCAGCCGATCGCCCGCATCCTGTTGTTCTTGGCGTCGTGCGTGACCTCGGCCAGGCCGAGCGCCTCCAGGAGCGGCGGCATGTAGACGCCGAAACGACCGCGGAGCCCCTTCTTCAGGCCGTACCAGCCCCCCAGGGGGTTCGACTCGGAGCGTCCCCAGGACTCAACCGTCCCGTCGAGCGCCGGCTTCTGCTCGTCGGCGCCGCCCAGCGGCATCCAGTCGCCGTGGGCCTTGAGCATCGCGTGCAGGTCATCGATGGCCCGGGCGTCGTAGAGCAGCCTGGTTCCGCCGACCTGGCACACGATGACCGGCGGGTCCGCCGCATCGTCCCTGTACATCGCGTACTCGGAGGTTCCAGGCGGAGTCTTCAGGGCCCAGGGGTCCCCCTTCGTGCCGCTCCCGATCGCCATGTCGCGTTGCCCTCCCCGCCTGCGTTCGTAACCGTGCGACTAGGGTAACAGTCGTCCACGGAGGAACAAGAGGCCACGAACTGAGCCGCGTGCCTCGGCCCCACCCGTGCTGTGTCGCGCCGCGCGCAGACCCGCGCGCCTTCCGCGGGCCCGCGGCGCCGACCCGGGCGCCCCCCCCCGACGGCCCGCGACGCCATCAGCGCTGCCCAGGCAACTCCCCGATTCGTGAGTGACACGAAGTCGGCCGCCGGGCCGGGGTCACAGCAACCCCATCCGCAGGCGGCACAGAGTCGGCGGCCGAACGCGGCAAGCCCAACCCGGGAAACCGCTCCCCTACCCTGGCCGTACCACCGTGCGGCGGGCCGTCGCGCGACGGGTCGTCCCCGCCCCGACTGTCAGCGCCCCCAGGAGGCAGCCATGCGCGTCTCTCGACTCACCGTCGCGGCCATCCTGTTCCTGGTCGGCCTGGTCTGGATCGGCCAGGGCACCGGAAAGATCGCCGGCAGTGCCATGAGCGGGACCACCTTCTGGGCCGCGGCCGGGGTGATCCTCGTGGTTCTGGCCGTCGTGATCCTGGTGCGCGAGCGTCGGCTGTCCGCAAAGGGATCGCGTTCGCGGTCGGGTTGATCGCGGCGGGGTTTTCGGGGCCGATCAGCCCGGTTCGTCGGCGCAGCCCGGTTCGTCGGCGCAGCCGGCAGTCTGCTCACCGTCGCCCGCCGGCGGTCTGCTCGACTAGCCGTGTCATCGCGTCGATCTCGGGCTCATAGATGTGCGCGGTCTTCACGTGGATCACCAGCCCGCCGGGCGGAAGGCCGGCACCGGCGGCGATCTCCCGCTGGAGCGCGGCAAGCTCCACGAAGTTCGCGTATGCCTTCTTCCCGAGGTCCAGGCTGTGGGCATACACGACCAGCTGGACCCGCCCATCCGGCGCCCACGCGTCGATGAGGCTGATGCACGGGATGTAGGTCGTGTCGGTTGCCGGCTGGAAGGTCGTGATGGCCGCGTCGCGGGCACCCGGGTCGGCGGCCAGCCGGGCGGCCAGCCAGGCCACCTGATCGCGGCCCGTTCCGGCGTGGTCGCGCAGTCGTCGCGCGTACGAATCGGCGCCGCCCAGCTCCGCGACCGCCCCGGGCTCGCGGAAGTTGGCTCGCATCCAGGCCAGCCAGGCTGGATCGCCCAGGCGCCCGATCAGCTCGTCGTCCGGGTCCGGCTCGCCGACGGCGATGGTCAGCAGGGCCACCTCCCGCGTCGCCTCCGCCCCCCAGCGGGCGGCCCGTCCCTCGCGCAGGACCAACTCCGCGGCGGCGAGCCAGGCATCACCCAGCGTCGCGGCCCGGATCGTGTGGGTGATCGGGGCGCGCGCCGGACTTCCGGGACCGGCCGGCTCCACGCCGCCCTGCTCCACGCCGCCCGGCTCCACACTCCCCGGCTCCACGCCGGACCTCACGCGTCGCGCCGGGGAGCTCGCCGGCTACCCCTGGGTTGTCGCAGGTACGTGCTCGGCCTCGGCAGCATCGGCCTCGGCCTTCGTCCGGTGGATCGTGCCGGGGGCATGTTCGGGCGGGGCGTAGACCGTGTAGAGGCGCATGTCGGTGGGGCCGGTGTTCACGAAGTTGTGGCGGTTCCCGGCCGGGACATGGACCAGGCGACCCGGCCCGACAATGCTGCGCTCGCCGTCGAGGATCGCGGCCCCCTCCCCCGCGACGAACACCAGCACCTGGTCCACGTCCGGGTGGACCTCATCGCCGATGTCGCCGCCGGGCGGGATGCTCATGACCACCACCTGGCTGTGCGGGCCGGTGGAGAGAACTTCCCGGAAGAGGGTGTTCTTCGTCGCCAGCGCGACGATGTCCTTGTTGAATGGCATGGGTGACCCCTTTCACGTGGAGGCTCTCGCGGCCGGTCGCTCCGGGCAAGGGCCGGAGGTCATTCTCGATTACCGCCGCGGCGGCCGCATGTCGTCGATGTAGCGCCCGGTCGGCGCCACGGTGGCGTCCTGCGGGAACAGCCCGAACCGGATCGCGTGGCTCGCCCACTCCGGGTCCCCGGGCGCCCACTCCTGCGTCGGCTTGCCGTCGCCATCGAGCTGGGCAATCGATCCCTCTGCGTTCAGGACGAGCCTCCCGCCGTCCGGCAGCTGGAGCTCGCGGGGCTTGAACCTGCGGCTGGGCGCTGCGGGGCTCGGCGACGTTTGGCTGGGCGGCGTTTGGCTCGGCGTGGACTGTGTCGGGTTGGGGTCAGTGCTCATGTGGTGGTCTCCTCCGGGAGGCCAAGCATGCGCCGGGTTGGCCGGGCACGCACGCCACGCCACACCTGCTGGGCGGAGGCGTGGCCGACGGCGA
>JANXWH010000207.1 GCA_025351245.1 Chloroflexota bacterium
GGGCTGATGGCCGCAACCACCTTGACGTTGAGCCCCTCGCGATCCAGGTCGGGAAGGAGCTTCACCAGGTTGGCGGTGCTCGTGGTGCCCTGCACGAAGACGGTTCCCATGGCGGGTTGCCCGGGCCGGAATTCGCGCAGGACATATGCCCCGCGGGCGGCCTCGAAGTGCGAGGGCATGCCCAACGCGGCGCGGTCGGGCAGCTCGATGGGCGGGCGTGTCAGGTGGATGGCTACGATCGGCGCCGCCTGGGCGAGCGCCGCGCCCAGCACCACCGGGACCTCGTTGTACTCCCAGGGGTGCAGGTCGATCACCTGGCCTTCGGGGAAGAGCTGCGTCACCGCGGTCTCGAAGATCCCGAAGTGGGTGCGCGAGTCCTCCGCGGTCTCCGGGCCCGAGTGCCCGGCCACCCAGAGCACCTTGCCCACCTTGAGTTGGGTGTCCTGGGCCAGCTGGCTGAAGAGCCGCATGGCGCCGTACTTGAGGTAGCTGAACGACCCGTAGGTCGAGCAGGCGCCCCAGAAGCCGTTGAAGGCGGCCATCGGGTCGTCGGCGAGGTTGACGGTGGCCAGGCCGACCATCATGCCGGCGTTGGTGAACTCGGTGATCTCGGTCGGCAGGAGCGCGCCCCGCGGGTTGGTATCGCGTTCGTACCAGCCCCAGCCTTCGAGGTCGCCGAAGCCCTTGCCGAACCCGGCGAGGTTGGTCGACTCGGCGAGGTCGGCGGACGCGGCGATGAAGAGGGGACGCCCGTACTCGGCCTTCGCGAACGAGTTGACCCAGGCGCCCCATGCGCCCAGCGCGGCCCGGTTGGGGACCTTCTCGCCGGGCTGCTTCCAGATCTGCGGAGGATAGGCACGGTAGTCGTAGAGGCGCCGATCCTCGAAGAGGCGCCCCCCCGAGCCGCCCAGGTTGAACGTGGGCACGCGCTCGGGCACCCGGCCGGCCAGCTCGACGAGGCGGTCCGAGACGGCCTCGACCACATCGCGCCGCTCGCGCAGGACGCCCGCCGCGATGCGCAGGTTGGCCTCGGCCTGGCGGGCGCGCCCGCCTGCGTCCGCCGGCGCCGGCTCGTCGACGCCCTCGTAGGCGACCCCGTACTTCGCCATGAATGCGTTGCGCACGGCCCAGAACTCCGGCGCGTTCATGGGATGGGGCGTGCCGTGGCTCTGGGCGTCGTACTTGCCGTAACCACGGCCCTTGCGGGTGCGGAACCAGGCCACCGAGGGGCGCTTGGCGGGGTTTTCCCCGCGTGCCGCCTCCAGCACGGCGCGCGTCACGGGGGCCCAGGCCATGCCGTCGGGCGTGCCGGTGACCCGCCAGTCGTACGCGGCGAACCAGGTCTCCGGCGTTCCCGGCACCACCGAGGAAGCGCGGAACTCGTCGATCCCGAAATCGTTCCAGTCGACCAGGAAGACGAGATTGGAGAGCCCCAGGCCCCACGCCGCGTTGCGCGTCTCGTGGCTGGCGCCCGGCGTCAGGCCTCCCTCGCCCTCGACGGCGAAGACCCGGACGTCCTCGCAGCCGGCAAGCTTGAGGGCCAGCGCCTCGCCCGCGGCGGGCGGCATGCCGTGGCCGGAAGGGCCCGTGTTGAACTTCAGGAAGAGGGTCTTGCCTTCCATCTCGGGGTGCCCCGGCAATCCGCCGCGGTGCCGCAGGCGCAGGAGGTCCTCCCAGGTGAGCGCCCAGCGGCCCTCGTCGGGGAAGGCGAACCGCGAGTCGCCGGTCCACTCATGGCGCGCCCGGAGGGTCTCGTTGAGGATTGCCAGGGTGGCATAGACCAGCGGCACGGTGTGCCCGGCCGAGAGCACGAACCTGTCCGCAAAGGGGAGCCAGGGGCGGCGGACGTCCCAGCGCATGGCGCCCGAGAGGAGCAGTGCAAGGAAGAGGTGCACCTTGGATCGGCTGCCGCCCGGATGCCCCGACTGGCGGTAATTCAGGGTCAGGTCGATCATCTCGTCGACCAGGTCCTTCATGACCTCCCAATCCGCGAATTGGCGCTCGGCCTCCGCGTACAGCTCGTCGACCCGGGTCAGCCCGCCAGTGTCGGTCACGGATGCCATCCCTCTGCCGCCCTTCGTTGCTTCCGGTCCCTACGCCGACACCGCCAGCGTGCCGACGAACTGCCCGATCCGGTCGAGCGCCGTGCGGATGTTCGCCTGCGAGGTCGCATAGCTGAGCCGGATGTGGTCCGTGGCCACCCTGCCGAACGCCGTCCCCGCCAGCGTCGAGACCCCGGCCTCGTAGAGCAGCCGGTTGGCGAAGTCGGCCCCGGTGAGGCCCGTGCCGGACACCTCGGGGAGGACGTAGAAGGCGCCCGAGGGCCGCAGGCACGTGATGCCAGGGATCGCATTGAGCCCGTCCACGACCAGGTCGCGCCGGGCATGGAACTCGGCGACCATCGCATCGACCTCGTCCTGCGGGCCGCGAAGCGCCTCGACCGCGCCGTGCTGGGCGAACGAGCACACGTTGCTGACCGAGTTGATGATCAGCCGCCCGAACGCAAAGGAGAGCCATTCCGGCACGATCGCGTAGCCCAGGCGCCAGCCGGTCATTGCGTAGGTCTTCGAGAACCCGTCGAGGACCACCGTCCGTTCGGCCATGCCCGGCAGGCTCGCGATCGAGACGTGCTCGCCCTCGTAGAGGATGCGACCGTAGATCTCATCCGCCAGGATGATCAGGTCGTTGGCCAGCGCGAGCTCGGCGATCGATTCGAGGTCCGCTCGCGTCAGGACGCCGCCGGACGGGTTGGCCGGGGAGTTCAGGACGATCATCCGGGTGCGTGGCGTCACCAGCGAGGCCAGCTCGTCGGGGTCGAGACGGAAGCCGTTCGCCTGGCGGAGCGGGATGGGGATCGGCGTGCCGCCGATCCAGCTCACGAGCGATTCGTAGATCGGGTAGCCAGGGTCAGGCACGATCACCTCGTCACCGTCGTCGACGAGCGCCTCGATCGCGTAGAGCATCACGCCCTTGCCGCCGACCGTGACGTAGACCGATTCAGGTGCGACCGGGAAGCCCTTGCGTGCGGTGGCGTCGTCGGCGATCGCGGCGCGCAGCTCGGGGATGCCGGCGAACGGCGCGTAGTGGGTCTTGCCCTCGTCGAGCGCCCGCTTTGCCGCCGCCCGGATGTTGGCGGGCGTGTCGAAATCGGGCTCGCCGACCTCCAGGTGCACCACGTCGACGCCGGTGGCCTCGAGCTCGCGGGCACGCGCGGCCGCCTCGAACGCGGTCTCCGTCCCGATGCGCTCCATTCGACTCGCGAGTCGCATCTCTGACGCCT
Source organism: Chloroflexota bacterium (assembly GCA_025351245.1). Classification (GTDB taxonomy): domain Bacteria; phylum Chloroflexota; class Limnocylindria; order Limnocylindrales; family CSP1-4; genus CTSoil-043. The sequence goes on from JANXWH010000207.1 coordinate 3,281, forward strand.
CCAGTGGGGGTTCAGGTTCGCCAGGCAATCGTCATGAACCGGCCGAGACACGCATCCCGAGGGCCAAGGAGACGTCACGCGCGTCCACCGCCCAGGGGCCCTTGGGCACAAGGCAGAGGCACCGCTGGCGGAGCCCTGGCTCGAGACCCTCACCGGGCGTCAGACGCTAGTCGTCTGACATCCATGCTGCGTGCGTACTTTGCCACACTCCAGCGCGGCGTCCGAAGTGCCATTCGGCCTGTTGTGGACTTGACCGACGTTCAATGGAGGGGAGGGGACCAGCTGAGCCACGCGGCCGCCCCTCAGCGCGAGATCGGCCGGCTCCACGCCACGAGCCACCGCCATGCGATGGGCGAGAGCCGTCGTCAGGAACACCGTTGCGCCCTTCCGGCGGATCTCCCGCAACTTCGGGCAGGCGAGAAACGTCAAGGAGCCCGGCCGGACGGCGCCGACCGAAAGGTACGCTCAACCATCACATCGGTTCCCGCCGGCGATCGAGAAGCCCCCGCCACGGGGTGTGCGGCCCGAATCTCGAGGGCCTCGGGAAGCGACGATGGACGGAGGACGTCCACGCTCAGAACGTCCCTCCCGCGAACGCCTCGATCGTCGCCGGCACGTCGCCGAGCGGGTAGAGGATCGGGCAGGTGCAGCCGGCCTCCACGTACTCGCGTACCTTCGCCCTGCACTCGTCGGGCGTCCCCGACGCTGTGATGAGCTGCACGACATCGTCGGGCACCAAACCCATCGCCCGCTCGACCTGGGCGGGTGTGGCCGGCCAGGTCAGCACCCTTCCGATCTCGTCGATCAGGTCCTGGCTGACCCCCGACGCCTTCATGAGGTGTGGCTGCTGACCCAGATACTGGGTGAGCAGCTCTCGCGCCCGGTCCAGCGCCCTCGAGCGGTCAGTGTCGAGGGAGCACACGATGAGCTGCGGACGGTCGATGTCCTCGATGCGCCGGCCAACCCGTGCCGCACCGGCTGCCAGGGCGGCCATCGCCTGGGCGTTGTAGGTGGGCGAGACCATGTAGTTGAGCACCACGCCGTCGCCGATCTCGCCGGCAAGCTCCATCATCTTCATCCCGGTGGCGCCCACGTAGATCGGCACCTGCTTGGGCGAACGATCGCCGTGCATGATGTCGATCTCGATGTCGGTCACGTGCACGAAGGTGCCCTCGTAGGTCACCCGCTCCATCGCGAGGAGCCGGCGTGTCACCTCGACGACCTCCCGCATCGCCTGCACCGGCTTGCGCAGGTCGACCCCGACCTTGGAGGCCAGGGGCTCCCACCACGCCCCGAGCCCCAGGATCACGCGGCCCGGCGCGAGGTCATCGAGCGTGGAGAACGTGGCCGCCAGGAGTCCGACGTTCCGAGTCCACGTGTTGACCACGCCGGCGCCGACTTTGATCCTCTCGGTGACGGCCGCAAACGCGGCCATGGGGACCGTCGCCTCCCGGGCCAGGCGGCTCTCGGCCTGCCATACGGCTTCGAACCCGCGCTCCTCGGCGAGTATCGCGTACGCCATGCCCTCGCGGATCGTGTGGTTGTCCTGGAGGTACAGGCCGACTCGCCCCTCGCTCGTCACTGCCACCGGAAAACCCCCGCCCGCTTCATCCCGCCCGCTTCATCCCGCCCGCCCGGCAAGCCGTGGGAGGGCGGCCCGCGCGGCCGCGGAGTCCCGCATGGGCAGGCGCGTCCGGCGCACGCCATCGAAGGCGTACAGGGCGCCGGCCACCGCCGATGCAGTTGGGACCAGGCACACTTCACCGACGCCCTTGGCTCCGTAGGGTCCCTCGGGCGAGGGCTCCTCGATGAAGATGCACTCGACCGGCGGCATGCCGGACGGCGGGATGATCCCGAGCGACTTCAGCGTGGTGGTCCTGGGATAGCCGCCCTCGACGACGAATTCCTCGGTCAGGGCGTGACCCAGGCCCATGTGCACACCGCCCTCGATCTGACCCTCGAGCAGGGTGGGGTTGATGACCTTGCCCACGTCGTGAGCGGCGATGACCTTGGCGAGGCGACCCTGGTCATCCAGCAAGGCCACCTGCGTGGCCCAGGCGTAGGCGAAGTGCATCACCGGCTCCGCGACGCTCGTGTCGCCCAGGGAGGTCGTCCAGTCGACCTTGAACTCGCCGTAGAACTCGTGCCCGGCCAGGGACGCGATCGGGGCGCCGTTCAGCTCCTGGCGCAACTTTGCCGCAGCGTCGATGATCGCGCGTCCCCCGAGCATCGTGGAGCGCGAGGCCGTCGTCTGGCCAGTGTCCAGTTCGTGCTCCGTGTCGACGCGGACCCGCACCTGGTCGGCCGGGAGCCCGAGCTCCTCGCAGGCGATCTGCGCGAGCGCGGTGTCGCACCCCTGTCCCATCTCGGTCCAGGAGTGGTAAAGGGTCACCGTGCCGTCGGCCTCGGGCCGCAGGATCGCTCGTCCGTACTCGGTGAGGCCGTTGCCAACCCCCGCGTTCTTGACGGCGCAGGCGATCCCCGCATACCGCGCGCTCCGATAGGCATCCCGGACGGCGAGGAGGGTCTTCTTCAGGCCGACCCCGGGCCCCAGCTTCTGTCCTGCGCCGAAGCGGTCGCCGACATCGAGCGCGTTGCGCCACCGGATTTCCCATCCGTCGATTCCGACCCGCTCGGCCAGGCGGTCGAGCATCCCCTCGATTGCGAAGTTCGACTGGTTGGCCCCGAACCCACGCATCGCCCCGCATGGCGGGTTGTTCGTGTAGACGGCGCGCGCCTCGACGTCGACATTCGGAACCTTGTACGCCCCGCAGGCGTGGCCAGCGGCGCGCTCGAGCACCTTGTCGCCGACGCTCGCATACGCGCCGGTGTCACCGACCATGCGCGCCCGGACCGCCACGAGGTGCCCGCCCTCGTCGCACCCAACCGTGTATTCCATGACAATCGGGTGTCGCTTCACGTGGAAGCGCAGGCTCTCCTCACGGCTGAGGGTGATACGCACCGGACGCCCCGTGGTCCGGGCGAGCAGCGACGCGTGGCCCTGGACGTTCAAGTCCTCCTTGGCGCCGAACGCCCCACCGCAGGCGACCATCATCACCCGGATCCGATCCTCGGGTTCGCCGAGAATCGAGGCGATCTGCCGGCGATCGTCCCAGATGCCCTGCCCCTGCGAGTACACGTACAGGGTGCCGTCTTCCTGGGGCACGGCAAGCGAGGACTCCGGCTCCAGGAACGCGTGCTCGATGAACTGGGTGCGAAACGTCTCGGTCGCCACGTGCGCTGCCGAGGCGAGCGCATGGTCAACGTCTCCACGCTTCACGTTGGACACCGAGAGCACGTTACCGTTCGGATGGAGTGCCGGAGCACCGGCCTCCAGCGCGTCGAACGGATCGGTCACGGGCGGGAGCACCTCGTACTCGACCTCGACGAGCTTCGCGGCCTCTCGCGCCGCATATCGCGTCTCGGCGGCCACGACTGCCAGAACGTCACCCACGTAGCTGGTGGTCTCGCCCTCGGCGACGAACTGCCGCCAATCCCTCGTGATCAGCCCCTGGGTGCGCTCCCCGGGGACGTCGCGCGCGGTCACCACCCCGACGACGGCAGGGTAGGCGAGTGCCTTCGAGACGTCGAGGCGCACCACCCGCGCTCGGGGGTGGTCGGAGAAGCGCACGGCGCCATGGAGCATGCCAGGTGCGGTCAGGTCGTTGACGTAGGGTTTGTCCCCCAGCGCCAGCTCTCGGCCGCGGAGACGGCGCGTGCGGGATCCCACCCGACCGCTGGTGTCGATGGGGGGGACCGGCTCCCCTCGCCGCGCCGACGCCGCGAGGCCCACGGCGTCGATGATCTTGACGTAGCCGGTGCAGCGGCAGAGGTTCCCGGCCAACGCGTGCGCGATTTCTCCGCGCGACGGGTCGGGGTTGCGGCCCAGCAGGGCCTCCGCCTTCATCACGATTCCCGGCGAGCAGAACCCACACTGCGACGCGCCCGAGGCGACGAAGGCGTGAGCCCACAGCTCGCGGTCAGCCGCGGGGAGACCCTCCTGGGTAAGAACGTTCCGGCCGGCCACCCGCGTGGCGAGTTGGGAGCAGGCGACCACCGCCTTGCCGTCCATCAACACGGTACACGCGCCGCAGGAACCCTCGGGAGCACAGCCATCCTTGACCGACGTGATCCCGCACCCTTCCCGCAGCAGCTCGAGCATGGGCATGTCAGGCCGGATGTCGAGACCGACCGGCGTTCCGTTCAGGGTGAAGGCAACGTGCACAACGCCGCCCGTTGGCTGTTGCTCGATGTGTGGCATGACCCTCACCCCGTCCTTCCGCTCAAGCGTCGCCTCAGGCTAGCGACAAAACGCAGTCTTTGCGCGCGCCCCTCCCGATATGGCGCCGCATGCGGTCAGCGGCCTGCCGGAATGGACCTCACCTGATTCAGCTTTCTTTCCGCCGCGTGCTCAGCGGACGAATCTGGTCCCGGTCTCGCCGCGCAGCCCGCGTTCGATGTTCTCCGGGCTGGTGATCAGCGCTTCCTTGCCGCCCCCTTCGAGATACCAGATGATCGCCTGGACCTTGGGCCCCATCGAGCCCGCGAGGAAATGGCCCTGGGCGAGATAGTCCTTGGCCTGCGCGAGCGTCAGCGTGTCCAGCAACTGTTGATCTGGCTTGCCGAAGTTCAGCGCCACCTTGTCGACCTGTGTCGTGATCACGAAGAGGTCAGCACTCAGGTCCCGCGCGAGGGTCGATGCGGCGTAGTCCTTGTCGATCACCGCTTCGACGCCCAGCAGCTGGCCATTCTCTTCGATGACGGGTATCCCGCCTCCACCGGATGCGATCACGGTGAACCCGGTATGGATGAGCGCCACGATTGCGTCGAACTCGACGATCTTCAGCGGGAGGGGCGACGGCACGACTCGCCTCCATCCGCGCCCCGCGTCCTCCACAACGCTCCACCCATCGTCCTGCCGGTGCGCAAGGGCCGTAGCCTGATCCATGAATGAGCCGATCGGTTTGCTCGGGGCCTTGAATGCGGGGTCGTCCTTGTCCACCAGGGTCTGCGTGACAATGGTCGCGGCCTGTTTCTCGATGCTCCGCTGGCTGAACTCGTTCCGCAGCGCGCGCTGGAACATGTACCCGATCGCGCCCTGTGTATCAGCCCCGCAGTAATCGAGCGGCACGGGATGGAGTTCCTCTCGCGACAGCTCCGAGCGGCGCAGGATGAACCCGACCTGCGGGCCGTTCCCATGCGTCAAGAGCACATCCCAGCCCTGTTCGATCATGCCCGCGACGTGTTTGCTCGATTCAACGGCGGCGGCGTACTGATCGTAGACCGACTGATGTTGCGAGTCCTTGATGAGAGAGTTGCCGCCGACGGCGACAACCGCGATCTTGCTCATGGCGTCCTTCGATTCAGTGGTCTTCGCGAACAGCCAGGCTTGGCCCGTGAGCGCCCCCAGCGCGTCCCGTCTCAGCGCATCGTGAGCGCCATGACCGCCTTCTGGACGTGGAGCCGGTTCTCGGCCTCGTCGTAGACGACCGAGTGCGGCCCGTCGATCACCGCGTCGGCCACCTCGACGCCGCGGTCCGCGGGGAGCGGGTGCATGTAGATCGCGTCCTCGGCCGCCATCCCGATCCGCCGCTCGTCGGCGATCCAGTCGGTGTACTTCTTCGCGATCTCCGCGCCCTCGGCCTCGTCCGTGGCCGTGAGCA
>JANXWH010000210.1 GCA_025351245.1 Chloroflexota bacterium
CCTTCTGGTGGGGGATCGGCGTCGGGACCATGGGGTTCATCTTCGGTGCCACGGCTCCGTCCTTCAGCAATGCCATCGCCCAGGTGCCGCCCGACATGCTCGCGATCTTCAAGACGATGTTCCCGAGCATCGACCTGCTGACCGGCTCCGGGGCCTTCCTCGAGCTCGCGTTCGTGACCTTCGGGTTCATCCTGGCCGGATTTGCGGCGTCGACGCTCGTCAACGGCTGGGCGTCGGACGAAACCGGCGGCCGCCTGGAGCTGCTGCTCGCGACGCCGATGTCGCGGACGCGCTGGGCCCTGGCCGGCGGTCTCGGCCTGTACGGCGCCATCGCCGTGTTCACCGCGATGCTCGCGATCGGCATCGGGGTCGGGTCGATCCTGACCGGCGGCGACGTGCTGACGCCGGTTCTGGGCACGCTCGTGATCGGGCTCTACGCGCTCGCCCTCGCGGGCATCGGGATCGCGTTCGGCGGGATCGTCGGTACGTCCTTCGCCGCCGAGGTGGTGGCCGCGGTGGTGATCCTCACCTTCCTGGTCGACCTCCTCGTGCCCGCCCTGCAGCTGCCGGACTGGATCCGCCAGCTGGCGCTCACGGCGCACCTCGGGCAACCGATGGTGAGTGTTTGGGACTGGCCCGGGATGATCGCCTGCCTCGTCATCGCGGTCGGCGGCGTGCTGCTCGGTGCCTGGGGGGTCTCGCGCCGCGACGTGGATTGATGGACGCCGCGGCGACGGCCCCGGCCGGGCCCCGGGCCGACCGCGCGCTGACGGCCGGCCCGGACGGGGTCGCCCGCTGCGCCTGGGGCGTGGAGGACGACCCGCTCTACCGTGCCTACCACGACGCGGAATGGGGGCGCCCGTCCCGCGACGAGCGTCATCTCTTCGAGATGCTCGTGCTGGAGGGCGCCCAGGCGGGCCTCTCGTGGTCGACCATCCTGCGGAAGCGCGAGGGCTACCGGCAGGCGTTCTCCGACTTTGGCGCGTTGGCCGTCGCCGGGTTCGAGGAGGCGGACGTCGCACGCCTCCTTGCCGATCCCGGCATCGTGCGCAACCGCCGCAAGGTCGAGAGCGCGGTCGCGAGCGCCCGGGTCATCCGTGCGCTGGCGGAATCCGGGGAATCACTGTCGGGGCTCCTGTGGGGATTCGTCGGCGGCGCGCCGCTCGACCGGCGCCCAGCGAACCTGGGCGAGATCCCGGCTCAGACGTTGGAGTCGCGGGCGATGAGCAGGGAGCTCGTGCGGCGCGGGTTTCGGTTCGTCGGCCCGACCATCTGCTACGCGTTGATGCAGGCGACCGGGATGGTCAACGACCACGTGGTCGGGTGTGTCGCCGGGGAGGAGATCCAGGCGGCGGGTGGATGACCCGCGCCGACGTCGAGTCAACCCCGCCGGTTGAGCACCCAGATGCCACCCACGATGAGCACGGCACCCGCGAGGAACGTGGCGTCGACCGTCTCGCCCAGCACCACGATGCCCAGGACGACCGCCACGACCGGCAGCAGGTACGCGACGAGCGAGGCGCGCGTCGGGCCCCACCCGGTGAGCAGCCGGAAGAAGACCACGTAGGCGAACCCGGTGCCGACGGCGCCCAGCCAGCCGACGGCAAACACCGCCTCCGGCACCGTCGGGAGCGTGATCCCGCCGTCGACCAGGAACGCGAGCGCGACCACCATCGCGAGCGCCCAGCCCACCTGGCCCGTGGCGAGGACCAGCGGTCGAGCCTCTCGCAGGGCACGCCGCGCGTACGTGTTGCCGGCCGCGTAGGCAAGGGAGGCGAGGACGACCGCCAGCTCGCCGACGAGGCGCTGGGCCCCGGCCGCGGTACCGACGTCGGCCAGGTTGCGCGCCGAGAGGACGAGGATCCCAAGGAACCCGATCGCGATCCCCGCCACCCGCCCGCGCGTGATGTGCTCGTCGTGGACAAAGCTCGCGGCCAGGACCAGGGTGAAGAACGGCGAGGTCGACTGGAGGATCCCAGCCAGCCCCGACGAGATGTGCTGCTCCGCCCAGCCGATCAGCCAGAACGGGATCGCGATGTTGACGGCGCCGAGGATGGCCAGGTGCCCCAGCGTCCGGCGATCGCGCGGCAGCGGCGTGCGGGTGATGACGACGGCGACCACGAGGATCGCAAGGCCGACCAGCAGTCGCATGGCGACGAGGCTGAGCGGCGGGAGGGTCTCGACACCGATCTTGATGAAGAGGTAGCTGGAGCCCCACATGAGCGCGAGCAGGCCCAGGAGGGCCGGGTACGAGCCGCCGGCGCGCGCCCGCCGGGAGCCGCCGCTCACCGCCATCGGGTCAGGATCGCCCAGCGCTCCCCGAAGCGGCGTCCCAGGCCCTCGGTCCGCGCGGCGAGGTCGGGAGACGACGGGGCGCTCGGGTTCACCGGCGGAGTCTGCCACGCTCGTCGCGCGGATGCGGCGCGCGCGGCCGGCGGGGCCTCCATTCCTCGTACCATTGCGGGCGCATGCGAGCCATTCGTGCCGTCTTCCTCGCCAACGGGATCTCCCTCGGCGTCTTTTACCCGTTTACCGCCGTCATCCTGGCCGTCCGCGGCTTTTCGGCCGTGGAGATCGGGGTGATCACGGCCATCTCTTCCGCCGCATTCACGATCGCGGTCCCCGCTTGGGGCCACCTCGCGGACGTGGTGCTGGGCCGCCGCAACGCGCTGGTGATCTCCGCGCTCACCGGGGCGGCCGTGGTGCTCCTGGCGGGGGCGCCGATCCCCGCCCTGGGCGTCGCCGCATGCTTCGTGGCATTCAGCCTGTTCGAGTCCGGCTGGGGGCCGCTCGGCGACGCGCTCGCGGTGAACGCGGTCAGCGACCATACGCGCGACTACGCGCGGGTCCGGCTCCTCTCGTCGGTGGGATTCGCGACCTCGTCGGCCGCCGTCGGCCTTCTCTTCAACCGGACCGGGTACGAGCCGGCGTTCTTCCTGTGTGCCGGCTTCGCGGTCGGGCTGGCGGCCGCCGCGCGGCTCACGCCGGACATTCCGCGCGCGAACCTGGCCGCGGAGGCGTCCGGGAAGTCGCGCGGCGGCTCGATGGCGGTCGCCCTCCGGGTGCAGCCTCGCCTGCGCGGCGTGCTGGCGGCCCTCCTGCTCATTCACATCGGCGTCATCGCCGGCTTCACGTTCCTGCCCCTCCGCATCGTGGCGCTGGGCGGCAGCCCATCGGACGTCGCGCTCAGCGCGTCGGTGGGCGCCTTCGCGGAGATCCCGGCGATGCTCCTGGCCGCCACGATCGCGGCGCGGGTCGGGCTGCGCGGGCTGATGGCCGGCAGCGCGCTCCTGTACGCGGCGTGTTTCGTCGCGTGGATGGTGCTCGACTCGCCGGTGCTCATCGCCGCGACCCGCCTCGCCAGCGGGTTCGCCTTCGCCGGGCTGTGGGTCGGGGCCGTCCTCACGATGGCGGTCCTCCTGCCGCCGCGGCTCCAGGCCACCGGCCAGGGCCTCTACCAGGTCACGGGGTTCGGGGTGGCAGCGTTCGTGGCGAACCTCGTGGGTGGGCAGGTGTACGCGGGCCTCGGATCCACGGCCCTCTTCGGAGGGGCGGCCGTGCTCGCCGTGGCGGCAGCGATCCTGGCGCTGGCCGTCTTTCCGCACGCGGGTGTGCCGGGCGTCCTCGAGGATGATTTCGTGGCATCGCTACCATTCACGGCACCGACGCTGGGGTAGGGGAGGCGGGTATGCGGCTCTGGGGTGGGCGATTCACCGGCGAGACGGACACGCGGGCCGCCGACTTCACGCGTTCCATCGAGGTCGATCGCGTGCTCGCGCTCGACGATCTCGCCGGCTCGGTTGCCCACGTGCGCGGGCTCGGTCGCGCCCGCCTGCTCGACGAGGCGGAGGTCGCGGCGCTGGTCGCCGGTCTCGGCGCGCTCCGGGCCGACGTGGAAGCCGGGACGCTGGCCTGGGACCCGGGCCTCGAGGACGTCCACATGAACCTGGAGGCTGCGCTCGTCGCGCGGATCGGGCCGCTGGCCGGGAAGCTCCACACGGGGCGCTCACGGAACGACCAGGTTGCCACGGACCTGCGGCTCTGGGCGCGCCGGACGATCGACGGCCTCGACGACGCGGTCCTGGGCATGGAGCGCGCGTTGGTGGGACTCGCGGAGCGAGAGGGCGACGCGATCCTCCCGGGGATGACGCACATCCAGCCGGCCCAACCGGTCCTCTTCGCTCATCACCTGCTGGCATACGTCGAGATGCTCGAGCGCGACCGCGGCCGGCTGGCCGACTGCCGGCGGCGCGCCAACGTGTCGCCGCTCGGTTCGGGGGCGCTGGCGGGCGCCGGGTACCCGCTGGACCGGGAGTCGACCGCCCGGGAGCTCGGGTTCGACGGCGCGACCGCGAACTCGCTCGATTCCGTCTCCGACCGGGACTTCGCGGCCGAGCTGCTGTTCGCCGTCGCGCTAGGCATGGTGCACCTTTCGCGCCTGGCCGAGGAGATCACGTGGTGGTCCAACCCGCGCTTCGGCTTCGTGCGCGCGGCAGATGCCTTCACGACTGGCTCATCGATGATGCCGAACAAGAAGAACCCGGACCCGGCCGAGCTGGTGCGGGGACGGGCCGCCCGGGTCGTCGGGTCGCTGGCCGGGTTCCTGGCGCTTCTCAAGGGCCTGCCCCTCGCCTACCAGCGCGATCTCCAGGAGGACAAGCCGCCGCTGTTCGAGGCGTGCGCTGCGTTCGGGGCATCGCTCGGGGTCATGGCCGGGATGGTCGAAACGTTGGCCGTCGACCGGGAAGCGATGCGGCGCGCGGCGTCCGAGGGCTTCACGACCGCGACCGCGGTCGCCGATGCGCTGGTCCGGCGCGGCGTCCCCTTCCGCGAGGCGCATCACGTGGTGGGTCGGCTGGTCGCCGCCGCCGAGGCCGGGGGCCTCGCGCTCACGGAGCTCGGCGACGGCGTGATCGTGGCAGCGCTCGCCGAGAGCCGTGACTCCGCGGTCATGGGGCTGGCGGGTGACCCCGAGCTGCCCGTGGCGCTCCGCGAGGCGGCCACGCTCGACGCGGCACTCGCCTCGTGCGACGTGATCGGGGGCACGGCGCCGCGGCGCGTTGCGGCCGCCCTGGTGGCGGCACGAGGGCGCCTGGACGGCGTCGGCGGGTAGGGCCGCGCGGCGGGTAGGGCCGCGCCGGGGACGCGTCCCGCGCCGCGGCCGCACTGCCCTTCCCGGGTCGGCGTAGGATCGGGCCATGCTCGACGACCGCACGATCCGGCGCGCACCCAAGGCTCTCCTCCACGACCACCTTGACGGCGGCCTCCGGCCGCAGACCGTCATCGACCTTGCCCGGGAGGCGGGCTACACGGCCCTTCCCACGCACGACCCTGCCGAGCTCCAGGCCTGGTTCACCCGGGGCGCGGACCGGAAATCCCTCGAGCTGTACCTCGAGGGCTTTGCCCACACCGTTGCGCTGATGCAGACCCGCGATGCGATCGAGCGGGTGAGCGCCGAATGCGCCGAGGACCTCGCGGCCGATGGGCTTGTCTACGCGGAGGTGCGCTACGCGCCGGAGCTGTCCACGGCGGCCGGGCTCTCGCTGGACGAGGTCGTGGAGGCGGTCCTGGCGGGCTTCGAACGCGGCATGGCCACGGCGGCCGCCGCCGGCCGGCCGATCCTCGTCAGGTTCCTCTGCACCGCGATGCGCCAGTACGCTCGGTCGGTGGAGATCGCCGAGCTGGCCGTCCGCTGGCGTGATCGCGGCTGCGTCGGGTTCGACATCGCCGGGCCCGAGAAGGGCTTCCCGCCGACCCGTCACCTGGACGCGTTCCACCTGGTCCAGCGCGAGAACTTCCATTCGACCATCCACGCGGGCGAGTCCTTTGGCCTGCCCTCCATCTGGGAGGCGCTGCAGTGGTGCGGCGCGGCCCGGCTGGGCCACGGTGTCCGGATCGTGGACGACATCACCATCGACGACGAGGGCCGCGCGCACCTTGGCCGGCTCGCAGCCTACGTGCGCGACCGGCGAATCCCGCTCGAGATGTGCCCGACCTCGAACGTGCATACCGGCGCGGTGGCGACGCTGGCCGACCACCCGATCGGCCTGCTGCGGCGGCTCCGCTTCCGCGTCACCCTCAACACCGACAACCGGCTGATGAGCGGCGTCTCGCTCTCCAGCGAGTTCGCGGCGATGGCCGAGGTCTTCGGGATCGGCCTCGACGAGATGGAGTGGCTCACGCTCAACGCCATGAAGTCGGCCTTCGAGCCGTTCGACGGGCGGCTGCGCCTCATCACCGCCGTGATCAAGCCGGGCTACGCGGCCCTGCGCGCGGAGGCTGCTGCCGCCGCCGTCTCCTGACGGCCTATCTCGGGTCAAGCTCCAGCGTGTCGATCGTTGCCCGCAGCAGCTCGGCCGAATGCCGGAGGCCGGACGCCTCCTCGGCGGACATCGCGAGCCGGAGCGTCCGCTCGACCCCGCCCCGCCCGAGGACCGTCGGCACCGACAGGTAGACGTCGTCGATCCCGTAGTAGTCGCAGATCAGCGAGCTGACTGAGAGCACCGTGGACTGGTCGCGCAGGATCGCCTCGACGATGCGGACCAGGCCCGCGGCGACCGCGTAGGACGTGGCTCCCTTGCGCTCGATGATCTGGTAGGCGGCGTCGCGAGTCGATTCGAAGATCTCCTGCAGCGTGCCCTGGTCGTGCCCGATCCCGTTGGCGCGTCCGAAGTCCGCGAGCGGCATGCCGGCGATGTTGGCGGCCGACCAGACCGGCACCTCGGAATCGCCGTGCTCGCCCGCGATATACGCGTGGACGGAGCGCGGGTCCACGCCGTAATGCTCTGCCAGGAGCATCCGGAAGCGTGACGTGTCGAGGATGGTCCCCGAGCCGATGACCCGGGCCGAGGGGAGCCCGCTGATCCGGTAGGTCAGGTACGACAGGACGTCCACCGGGTTGGTGGCGACGACGATGATCCCGCCCGGATTCGCGCTGGCGACCGCCGGCACGATCTGGCGGAAGATGGCGGCGTTCTTGCGGACCAGGTCGAGGCGCGTCTCGCCGGGCTTCTGGGCGGCCCCGGCCGCGATGACCGTGATCGCTGCGCCGCGGCACTCCTCGATCGGACCGGACCAGACGCGGGCCGTCTTCGCGAACGGGACGGCGTGAAGGAGGTCCATCGCCTCGCCCTCGGCCCGCCGGGCGTTCGCGTCCACCAGCAGGATCTCGGCGGCGAGACCGGACAGGAGGAGGCCGAACGCGAAGGTCGACCCGACGGCCCCGGCGCCGACGATCGCGACGCGCGTCGGGTGGGCCTCCGGGGACTCCGTGGGCCGAGGCGTTGGTTCGGGCGCGGCGGGTTCTGGCATGCCTGCAGTGTGCCCCGAATCGCCTGTGCTGGCATCGGATCCGGAAACCCCCGCGGGTGCTGACGCGCGATGGTCCCATGGCGTCGCAACCGATTCGCAGCAATCCCGCCACGCAAGCGAACGCCGAGCGAGGGTCTGCCCCGCGCACCCCGCAGCTACGGTTCCCGAAATCGGCCGCCCGGCCCACGACAGCGGAGGGGAGCGAAGCACGTGAACACCGGTGACACCGCCTGGGTCCTCGCCTCGACGGCACTCGTGATGCTCATGACGCCCGGCCTCGCCTTCTTCTACGGCGGCCTCGTGCGCCAGAAGAACGTCCTGTCCACGATCATGCACAGCTGGTTCATCCTGGCCCTGGTCAGCGTGACCTGGGTCGTCTACGGCTACACGCTCGCGTTCGGCCCCAGCAAGGGCGGCCTGATCGGGGGTTTGGACCACCTGTTCCTCAACGGCATCGGGATGGAAGCGTCCACCTATGCGACGACGATCCCGGCAACCCTGTTCGTGGTCTACCAGATGATGTTCGCGGTGATCACGCCCGCGCTCATCACCGGCGCCTTCGCCGAGCGCAAGAACTTCAAGGCGTTCGTGGTCTTCGCCTTCCTCTGGTCGACCGTGGTCTACCTGCCCCTCTGCCACTGGGTCTGGAACGTCGACGGCTGGATCGCCAAGCTCGGCGCCCTGGACTTTGCCGGCGGCACCGTCGTCCACATCAGCTCGGGCGTCTCGGCGCTGGTGGCGGCGCTCTACCTGGGTAAGCGGATCCGCAAGGAATCGGAGCGATTCGAGCCTCACAACATCACCTACGTCGTCCTGGGCGCCGGGCTCCTCTGGTTCGGCTGGTTCGGCTTCAATGCCGGGTCGTCGTGGGCGGCCAACGGCCTCGCCGCGAACGCGTTCCTCGTCACGAACACGGCCGCCGCCGCGGGCTCGCTCGCCTGGCTCTTCGTCGGCTGGCGGCACAAGGGCGCGCCCTCCCTGGTCGGCGCGGCCTCGGGGGCGGTCGCGGGCCTCGTGGCGATCACGCCGGCGTCGGGCTATGTCAACGTCTCGGGCGCGCTCGTGATCGGGCTCTCCGCGGGCGTCATCTGCTACGCGGCCATCCTCTTGCGCGAGCGGCTCCAGGTGGACGACGCGCTGGATGTCTGGGCCGTCCACGGCGTCGGGGGCACGCTGGGCGCGCTCCTCACCGGCGTCTTCGCGTCGACCGCGATCAACCCGGTCGTGGCGCACCGGGGGCTCCTCGAGAGCGGCGGCTTCAGCCTCATCATCAGCCAGGTCATCGCGGTCGTCGCCACGTGGGCGTTCGCCGGGACCGCGACGTTCGGCATCCTCAAGGTTGTGGACGTCTTCTTCCGGGTCCGCGTCAACGCCGAGGACGAGGCGATGGGGCTGGACCTGGCACTCCACCGCGAGGTCGCGTACCAGGCCTGAACGACGTCGGACGTGTGGGCGGCGCGGGGCGGCGGGCGTCGGTGGGGGAGCGGTTTGGGGCGGCGGCAGGCGGCGGCGGCGCAG
>JANXWH010000221.1 GCA_025351245.1 Chloroflexota bacterium
GCTTCTGGCCGACGGCCACGTAGATGCAGATCGGGCGGTTGGCCTGGTTCTTCTGGTTGATGATCGTGTCGATGGCGATGGCGGTCTTGCCGGTCTGGCGGTCGCCGATGATCAGCTCGCGCTGGCCGCGGCCGATCGGGATCAGCGCGTCCACAGCCTTGATGCCGGTCTGGACGGGCGTGTCGACCGACTTGCGGGTGATGACGCCGGGGGCGATCCGCTCGGCCGGGCGGACCTTCGTCGTCGCGATGGGGCCCTTGTCGTCGAGCGGGCGGCCCAGCGGGTCCACCACGCGACCCAGCAGCGCGGCCCCGACAGGAACCTCCACGACCCGGCCGGTGGTCTTGACGACGTCGCCTTCCTTGATCGCGGTGGCGTTGCCCAGGATCACGGCACCGACCGTCTCCTCGGCCAGGTTCAGGGCCATGCCCATGACGCCGCCGGGGAACTCCAGGAGCTCGGACGCCAGTGCGCCCTCCAGGCCATAGATCGTGGCGATGCCGTCACCGACCTCGACGACCGTCCCGACGTTGCGCGTCTCCGCGGTCGCGTCGAAGTTGTCGATGTTGGCCTTGATGATGCTGATGATCTAGTCGGATCGGATGGCCATTCGGTGCTCCGTTCGGGTGCGGGGGTCAGCGAGCTCCAGCGACGAGGCTGTCGCGGAGGCGCGCAAGCCGTCCCCGCACGCTGGCATCGATGAGTCGATCGCCGACGCGGACGGTCAGGCCGCCGATCAGCTCGGGGTCGACCGCCGCCTGGACCTCGACGCGCGCGCCGACCATGGCCTGGACGCGCTCGGCGATGGCCGCGAGATCGGCGGGTTGGAGGGGTTGGGCGCTGGTGACGTTCGCGACGACGACGCCGTGCTCCCGGTCGACGAGTCGCTTGAGCTCGTCGGCGACGCGGGGCAGGATCGCCAGCCGGCCCCGCCTGGCGAGGAGGAGGACCAGGTTCCGGGTTGGCGTGCCGACGCGAGATCCCAGGAGGCCCGTGATGATCGCGCGGCGGTGGTCCCAGGCGATCGCCGGGTTGTCGACGACCGTGGCCGCCTCCTTCACGCCGACGAGCTCCACGGCGAGGCGGAGCTCGACGAGCCAGGCGTCGAGCGTCCCGTCGCGGCGGGCGAGCTCCAGCGCGGCTTCTGCATACCGGCGGGCGGCGGTGGTCGAGCCGGCCATCAGGCGGTGGGCCCTCCGGCCGCAGGTCCGCCGGCGGCGGCTTCGGCGAGGAACTCCTCCACCAGGCGGCGCTGGCGATCACTGTTCATTGTCTCGCGCACGACGTGGCCTGCGGCGTCGAGGGCCAGGGTGGCCACCTCGGCCCGCAGGTCGGCGATGGCGCGGGTCTTCTCGGCCTCGATGTCCGCGGTCGCGCGGACCCGCATCCGCTCCAGCTCCTCGCGGGTCGCGGCGACGTCAGCAGCGCGGCCCTCCTGCGCCAGCTTCTGGGCGCGCTCGACGATCTCGCGCGCGTCGCGTCGCGCGGCGTGGAGCTCGGCGACTGCGGCGGCCGCGCCGGCGGCGCGCTCGATCCGTGCCTGGTCAGCGTCGTGGATCCCCTGCTCGATCCGCGCCCGGCGCTCCCGGAGGGTCACGCCGATCTGCTTGAGGACGAGCAGGTAGAGCACGGCGAAGAAGACCAGGAAGTTGAGGGCCGCGACGATGATCCAGAACAGGTTGATGGTCAACCCGGGGGTCGCGGTCTCGGCCTGGAGGCGGACGACCTCGCGGGCCGCCTGGCCGATGTCGACGATTGCCACGCTGAGACTCCGGCTCGTCGCCTACTTTGGGTTGATGAAGATGGCCAGCAGGCCGACCACCACCGCGAGGACGCCGAGCCCTTCGGCGAACGCCGCGAGGATGATGGCGAGGCCGCGGATCTGCGAGGCGGCGTCCGGGTTCCGGCTGATCGCGCTGCTGGAGAGGCCTGCGAGGATGCCGATGCCGATGCCGGGGCCGATGACGCCGAGGGCGGCAAGGCCTGCGCCGATGTGCTCCATGACTGGTACTCCCTCCTGCCTCCGGGGGTCTCCCGGGGTCTGGTGACGACGGACTATGCCCCTGAGGGGCTGGTGTTCATGGTTGGTGCCATGATGTCGTGGGCCGCGTCGAGGACCTCCTCGGCGAGGTGGCCCTCCTCGGGCTCGTGGCCTTCCGTGGCGATGAGGATGAACATGAGCGAGAGGACGCTGAAGATGAGCGCCTGGACCAGGTTCAGGAGGAACTCCAGCCCGTAGAGCGCGACCGGCAGGATGGCGACCGTGAGGCCGGTGACCACGCCGAGCGCCACTTCGCCGCCGTAGATGTTGCCGAAGAGTCGCATGGACAGCGTGACAGGCTTGATGAACTCGAGGAGGAGCTCGATCAGCCCCACGAAGAGGGCGATGACACCCGCGCCCACGCCGCTCTTGAACTCGTAGAGCGGGAAGAACTTGCCAAGGTACCCGCCGACGCCCAGCTTCCGGAAGCCCTCCACCTGGAAGACGGTGAAGCTGACGAGCGCGAGGCCCAGCGTCACGTTGACGTCGCTGGTCGGGGCACGCAGCGCGTCGATCTTGCCGACCGGCGAGACCAGGCCGATCCAGTTGCCGGCCACGATGAAGATGAAGAGGCCGGCGAACCACGGCACGTACGGCCGGGCTCGATCACCGCCCAGCGAGAGCGCGAAGTTCTCCAGGGATTCGTAGGCCAGCTCGGCCGCGTTCTGGAGGCGCCCCGGGATGACGTCGCGGCGGCGCGTCATGACGATCGACATGCCCAGCACGAGCAGGATCACGATCCACATCGTGACGAGCGTGCTCGTGATGCTGGGCCAGAAGCCCACCACGAGCGGCCCGGTCGGCGTGGGGTGGGACGGGTCCAGGTCGACGATCACGTGGGGTGCGGGGAGCTCCAGGTTCCCGTTTATGAAGCAGACGGGATACGCGCAGGGAGTGCCGAGGGCTACGCCCTTCTCCGCCGGGGGCACGACGAGGTAGGCGAGGACGTCCAGCGCAATCACGGCAAGCACGAGATACCCAAGGGCGCGCCGCGTCAGGAACCGGCTCACCCCGCCGCCTCCGCGGGCGCCCGTCGCGGGTGCCTCCATGTGCCGCTGCTCGCCACGCTGTCTCCACGCACAGGAGCACGGCCGGATCGCCGCGCTCTCTCGGGTCAGTCGTCGAAGGTCGCCAAAAACCTGCTGATGAGCTGGTAGACGGCCCGGGCGCCCGCCCCGAGCCCCACGAGGAGCCCGACGAGGACGAAGATCGGCAGCGTTCGCAGCTGCTGATCCACCCAATATCCACCCAGCACGCCTGCCAGGACCGTCACGAGGAGCACGAGGCCGATCTCGGAGAAGAGTGCGAAGTAGCCCCAGGCCCGTTCGGGCACGGTGATTCGGCTCCCTGGCGAAGCCGCGCGAGTATACCAACGGCAGCGTTGCGCGGACAACCGACCGTCACCGGGCCGCACCTCGCCGGCCGGCGCCGCGCTTCACGCTCCGCGCGGACGCGCCCGCCTCACGGCGTGGGGGCGGTCGGGACGGGGCCGGGGCTCGGGCTCGGGTTGGGGCTCGGGTTGGGGCTCGGGTTCGGGCTGGGGCTCGGG
>JANXWH010000231.1 GCA_025351245.1 Chloroflexota bacterium
GAGCTCCGGGCAGGTGGAACCGCCGGTCGTCGCGACGTCGGCCCGGCCCCGCCGGGCGAGTGCGATGGCGATCGCGGCGGCAAGGCGCTCGGCTGCGAGCGCGGCCGCCGCTGCCGGCGTTGCCGCCACGAGGATCTCCGGCTCTCCCGGGGATTCCGGGAGGGGGCGGCCCGGCTCGCGGCCGGGGCGTGGCGTCACGACGGGCCCCCGGCGCTCGCGGCGCCCGGTGCGGTCGGGGCGGCCGCGCCGGCGAGGGCCGCCGCCATGCTGGAAGCTCCCTTGGCGACCAGGTCCCGGCCGCTCGCCTCGATCGCCTCGGCCAGCAGGTCGACGTCCGTCCGGCGCGGCGCCGCGAACGTGCGCTCGAGCGCCTCGACGCCATCCTCCCAGACGCGGACGTGGACGCTCTCAGCTTCCGCCGTCACCTCGGCGCGCAGCTCCGTCCCTCGTCGCTCGGAGAGGATCTCCACGCGCAGCGTCGTCCCGGCGGGCATCCCGGAGATCACCGGGCGGATCACGATCTCCACGTCGGCGCCGCGGTCCCACTCGAGGAGCGCGCGCATGCCGCGTCCGGGCTCCGGTCCGACGCCCGGGGCCGGACCCCTGGCCGGTCTGGGCCGGCCGGTTCGCTCCAGTGGTCGGACCACGCGGAGGCCCAGCCGCGAGGCGAGCCAGGCAACGTGATAGATCGGCTTGACGATATTCGTGCGAGCCTCGGCCTCCGGCCCACCATGGGTCCCGTAGGTGACCGCGACGCGGCGCACCGAGCGGAGGTAGGGCAGGAACTCGGGGCGGTCGAAGACGGACGCCACGGCCTCCCGCCAGCGCGCCTGGCGCATCAGCGCGAAATCGGAGATCGCGAGCGAGCTCGCGCCCAGGGCCGCAAGCGCCCGCAGGCGGTCCAGGCCATCGCCTGCCCAGCTGGAGCCATCCACCACCAGGCGGTCGGCCATCCCGATCAGGTCGCGGGCGAGGGGCATGCCGAACGGCGGCTCGCCGGGCCACCAGAGCGTGACCGGGAGGTCGTGGACCAGCAGCGGCGCCATGATCGCCCCGAGGTGGCGCCCGGTCGCGCCGCCGGCCGTGGCGTAGATATGCTCGGCACAGGTCTCGGGCGCTTCGGCGCGCGGGATCATGCAATAGGCCCTGACCTGGGCGCGCAGCCAGCCGGGCCCGTCCGGGTCGGTGGGGACAAGGATGAGCGTCCGCGACGGATGGCGGCCAGTCAGCATGGAGATCGTCGAGGCGGATCGCTGACCGAGCTCCGGGCTTCGCGCGACCACCACGAGGTTGAGCACGCTGGTTCTCGCTGCGATCGTCCGCTCCGCCGGGCCATCCACGGCCCTGCGCGCCTGCGGGAGCGCCCAGAAGCGCGCCAGCTCGTGCTCGATCCCGGGGATCGACGTGGCCTGGCTGGACCAGCGCAGGGTCGGGTCTCCCGGCGCGAGCGGCATTCCGAACGGCGTGATGGCCTCGCCCTGCCGGCCGTCGGCCGGCCCGCTCAGATCCGCCGCCACCGTCGCCCATCCCGCGCGAGCAGCTCATCGGAGGCGGCCGGGCCCCAGCTGCCCGCCGCGTAGTTCGGGAATTCCGGCGCCGGTCCGTTCGCCCACGCGTCGATGATCGGGTCGACGATCGCCCAGGCCTTCTCCACCTCGTCGGCCCGCGTGAAGAGCGATGCGTCGCCGAGGAGCGCGTCGAGGATCAGGGTCTCGTAGGCGTCCGGGCTGTCCACGCTGAATGCCGAGCCGTAGGTGAAGTCCATGTTCACGGCCCGGACGTCCACGCCGAGGCCGGGCACCTTGGCCGCGAACCGGAGGAGGATCCCCTCGTCGGGCTGGATCCGCAGGGCCAGCAGGTTCGCATCGGGATCGGCGCTCGAATCCTTGAACAGGGCGTGCGGCACCTGCTTGAACTGGATCGCGATCTCCGTCGCACGCTTGGGCAGGCGCTTGCCGGCCCGCAGGTAGAAGGGCACGCCCGCCCAGCGCCAGTCGTCCACGAAGAGGCGCGCCGCGACGTACGTCTCGGTCTCCGATTCCGGGTCGACCTCCGGCTCGCCCCGGTACCCGCCCGCCTGCTCGGCGGTCACCCAGCCGGGGCCGTACTGGCCGCGCACGACGTTCGCCGCCACCATGTCGGGGCTCATGGGCTCGATCGCGCGGAGGACCTTCACCTTCTCGTCGCGGAGCGCCTCCGCATCGAAGGTCGCCGGCGGCTCCATGGCGACGAGCGAGAGCAGCTGCATCAGGTGGTTCTGGAGGAAGTCGCGCGAGGCGCCCGCCTCTTCGTAGAACGAGCCCCGGTTCTCGACCCCGATCGACTCGGCCACCGTGATCTGGACATGGTCCACGTAGCGGCGGTGCCAGATCGGCTCGAAGATCCCGTTCCCGAAGCGGAAGACCAGGATGTTGCGGACCGTCTCCTTGCCCAGGTAGTGGTCGATCCGGTAGACCTGCGACTCGCGGAAGACCTTGCCGACCTCCCGGTTGAGCCGGATCGCCGAGTTGAGGTCGCGCCCGAACGGCTTCTCGATGACGATGCGCCGCCAGCCCCCGCCGTGCTGCTCGTGGTCGAGGCCGACGCGGCCGAGCTGGGCGATGATCTCGGCGAAGGCGGACGGCTGGGTGGCGAGGTAGTAGAGCCGGTTGCCGACGGTTCCGCGTTCCCGGTCAAGGTCGTCGAGGCGGACGACCAGCTGGTCGTACAGGCTCGGCTCGTTGAAGTTGCCGCGCTGGTAGCGG
>JANXWH010000024.1 GCA_025351245.1 Chloroflexota bacterium
GCCACGCGCGGGAGCGGCCCGGGCGGGGGAGCGTTACTGTGGCCCGCCCCTCTCTGCGGATCCGCCTCGCTCTTTCAGTAGGCGTTACCCCGCCCACAGGCGGGAGGGTCCGGCCCGCCGGAGCCACTCAATTACTGAATCCAACCGGTTAACACCTTCATCGGTCGCGGCCTTCCAGACCGCGACTGCGTGGCTCTCGCGGCTGTCGACGTCGATTCGCTCGAACAGGTCGCGGACCCAAGCCACGCGGGTGTCGAGCGGGGCGTGCTCCAGGATCCCGGTCATCTCATCGATTGTCTGTCGGACGACCTTGGGTGTGAGCCGCGCGGTCGTTCCGTGA
Organism: Chloroflexota bacterium; assembly: GCA_025351245.1. Classification (GTDB taxonomy): domain Bacteria; phylum Chloroflexota; class Limnocylindria; order Limnocylindrales; family CSP1-4; genus CTSoil-043. Next base: position 341 of record JANXWH010000024.1, read on the forward strand.
CCTCCGTAATGCGGATAGAGGTCGTCGTGTCGCCTCGCGCAACTCTTGACGACGGCCTGCCGCTATTGTCCGGAACACCCGGACGACCACGCGAACGATCGAACTTGGTGACGTCTCGCCCGTTCTCGACTCGCCCGACGTCTCGTGATCGCCTCGCTCGTCGCGCGGTCGTTCCCGCGCGGCTGCGACTCCGGGGTGAGGAACGTGGCCTGTACGGGACCCGAGCACCCAGCGTGACGATCCCGGCATCCACGGTCACGTGTTCCTCCGGGCGCGCACCAGGAGGGCGCCCAGGATCGCGATTGCGAGCAGGATCCCTGCCGCGACAAACGGGGCAGAATCGGAGGCGGGCGTGACGCCGCTGCCGGTAGCCAAGGGCGCCACGACGGGCGACGGCGGGAGGCTGGCGGTCGACACGGGAGAGACCGCCGGGACCGGTGGTGAAGTCCGACTCGTCGTCGGGCTCGCGGTCGATCCCACCGGCGGGCTCGGTGTCGGAGTGGGTCCGGGGCTCGGTGTCGGAGTGGGTCCGGGGATAGGCCGAGGCGTCACTCGGGGAGTTGGCTTCGGCGTGGATTTCGGGGTTGCGACCGCCGCCACGACCGTGATCGTGCCTTTCATCTGCGAATCGGCGTGGATCTCGCAGAAGTACGGGTACGTTCCCGCCTTTGTAAACCTATACGAATAGGAACCACCGGGACCCTTGAAACCGGAGTTCAGGGGCCCAGCCGATGGCTGGCCGACCTTGTTGGCGTCGACGGTGCCTGACCTGACGGTGTGCCCTTCGCCCGACATCGTCCAGACGACCGTGTCACCGACGTGAACCGTCCTGGACGGCGGCTTGAACTCGTAATCGACGGCCGCAACAGAGATGCCTGCCGCTGCGACGCCAGCCGCTTCGAAGATCGCGAGCATGAGTATTCCGAGCGCAACGAACCAGCAGAGCCACGCGCGATGGGACACGTCTCCTCCGGGCAGTCTGTCCTCCGGGCAGTCTGTATGTAGCCGTGGATACGTCGATACGCACAACCTTGGATGTCGAAACCGATCGGGCCTCATGGGCGTATTGATGGAGATAGTCCGGGTCCGCCATAGACCGCCACAGAGGAAGTGCGCCCGGGTCGCCATGGAGGGGGAAACCCATGCGAATGCGTTTGGCTCTGATCGTGGGGGTTCTCGCCCTCGCCGCGCTCCCGGCGGTCGCCGTTGCCGCTGACCCACCGACTCCCGCGTTCGGCGGGCCGCTCAATGGTGCCCAGGAGGTTCCTGCCGTTGCGACGACCGCGACCGGGGAGGGGACCGCGGTCGTGAGCACCGACGGATCCACAATCACCTACGACGTCGCCTACAGCGGCCTGTCCGGGCCGGCAGTTGCCGCCCACATCCACACCGGCGCGGCCGGCGTCACCGGTGGGGTCATCCTCCCGCTCGTCGTCAGTGCGAGCCCGATGGTCGGGACATTGACGGCAGCGAACTTCACGGCGTCGGGCGCGATCACGACGTTTGCCCAGGCGGTCGCCGCCATCGGGGCCGGGAACACGTACTTCAACATCCACACGGCAGCCCACCCGGGTGGCGAGGTCCGCGGCCAGATCGGCGTCACCGTGGCCGCGCCGGCTCCGAGCCCCGCGCCGACTGCCAGTCCGAGCCCGGCGCCGACTGCCCGTCCGACCGTCCCGCCGACCTCGACGCTGCCTGTCGAGCCGGCCTCGGGTCGCTCTGCCGTCCCGGCGGTCATCGGGATCCTGGCCTTCCTGTCGCTCATCTCAGTGGCCAGCCGCCGCTTCGCGCTCCGTAGCGGTCGCTAACGCGGCCGGTTCAGGCTTGGGCGGGCGGCCATTGGTCCGTCCGCCTGCCTGTCCCTGATCCGTCAGCCCTCGGCGTTGCGCCGCGGGTGGCGGCATCCGTCGAGGATGTCGAACAACCACACGCAGGTGCGCCGACGTCAGCGGCTCACGCGCGTCGCGCCCGATCCGCACGATCTTGCCCTCGTGGCGCGCTCGGGGCCATCTCGTCGTCACGGCCGGGCCCTACGCCGAGCCGGGGTGGGCGTAGAGTGAGGGCGGGGATCAGCTGGAGTTGTCGGGGAGGCACGGGATCAGAAGACAGGCGCTGGGCCCCAGAGCGGGATCGCTCTCCGAGGTCAGGCTCGCCAGCGCCCGGACAATCCGCCGTCGTGCCGCGAGTGCCAGCTCCGTTGCGGTCCGTCCCGCAGATACGGCCGCCAACGCCGATCTCGACCTGCCAATGGCGTCAGCTGACGCGGTCGTCCTCGGCGTCAAGGTGGTCGACGAGGATCCGACCGAGCCGCGCGCTTGCGCGCCCGACGCTCTCGCCACGCTCGACGATGAGGAGCTCGAGGAGCCGATGGCGGAGGAGCTCGAGGCACCGACGGCAGGGGGGGTCGCAGAGCCGGCCGCCGAGGAGTTCGACGCGCTCGCGGCCGACGTGGTCGGTATCGACGACCCGGTCCGGATGTACCTCCGGGAGATCGGCACGGTCGCCCTCCTTACCGCCGAGGAGGAGGTCGTCTTGGCCAAGGCGATCGAGCTCGGCGAGTGGATCGTGGAGGCGCCCTGGAAGGGGATCGTCTCGCTCCACGAGTGGACGACCCACGACACCGAGCGCAAGACCCGGACCGGCAAGCCGCAGCACCGCCTGCCGCTGGGCCCCGAGGCCCACGCGATGGTGCGCGTGGCGATCGCGGACGAGGGCGCGGCGGACCTGTTGGGGCCGCACCCGGACTTCGGCTTCGTCAAGGCCGCCAGAGATGCCCAGTCCGACCGGACGAGGGCGCTCCTGCGGGAGGCTCGCGGCCTCGTCACGGCCTACAACCAGTCACGCACGCCGGATGACTTCCTGACGCTGCTGGATTTCGCCTACCTCGCGGTCCACAACGGCGATCTCGACTCGCGCGACAACATCGGCCTGCGCGCCCTCTACGACTGGACCCGCGAGGGCGTCGCCTTCCCGGCCCTGCAGCGCTGGATCCTCTCCGGGCACGACGCGGATCTGCTCAAGCGGATGGGCTACGACCCGGAGGTGCCGCCCGGCACCAGGCTCGCTCACCGCACGGGCGAGATCGTGCGGATCGGGCGCGACGCGCGCGAGCAGCTGACCAGCGCGAACCTGCGCCTGGTCGTCTCGGTCGCCAAGAAGTACATCGGCCGCGGGATGAGTCTCCTCGACCTCCTGCAGGAGGGCAACATCGGCCTCATCCGGGCGGTCGAGAAGTTCGACTACGAGCGAGGCTTCAAGTTCTCCACCTATGCGCACTGGTGGATCCGCCAGGCCGTCACGCGCGCGATCGCGGATCAGGCCCGCACGATTCGAGTCCCGGTCCACATGATCGAGACGATCAACCGGCTGTTCCGCGTCTCGCGGGACCTCCTCCAGGAGCTGGGCCGCGAGCCGACGGTCGAGGAGATCGCCGAGGCGATGTCGCGCGGCCAGGAGGTCGTGGTCACCCCCGACAAGGTCCGCGAGATCATCAAGGCCAGCCAGCAGGCGATCTCCCTCGATACGCCGATTGGCGAGGAGGAGGACAGAACCCTCGGCGACTTCGTAGAGGACCGCGCCGCCCTGGCTCCTGCCGAGGCCGCGGCGAACCGGCTGCTCAAGGAGCAGGTGGCGGCCGTGCTCGACTCGTTGACCGGCCGTGAGCGTCGAGTGCTCCAGCTGCGCTTCGGACTGGAGGACGGGCGCGCCCGCACGCTTGAGGAGGTCGGCAAGGAGTTCAACGTCACCCGCGAGCGAATCCGCCAGATCGAGGCGAAGGCGCTGCGGAAGCTCCGCCACCCGTCCCGCTCCCGCAAGCTGCGGGACTACCTGGAGGAGTAGGCCGGCAGCCGGGGCCGCAGCGGCAGGCGGGGGCAGCTCTCGAGTCGAGCCGTCTTCGGTACGCGTGGAGAGCCAGGCGCAGGCGCCCTTCGGCTGACGTTGCCCGACGCGTCACGGATCGAGACGCTATGGACTGTCGGGCCGTCGTGGGTAACCGCCAGCGAGACGCTGCCCTGGGCGGTGACGTCCTTCGGTCGAGCCGAAAGTCCAGGCCGCGCCGATCATGTCGCCGAGTTCCGTGCCGTTCCTGATGCGAAGGTCGCCGTAGGTGGCGAACTCGGCCGTTCGGCCGCCGAGGGCTGCGTCCGCCCACACCGTCGCCGTGGCGGCGAAGATGATGTGCTCGCCGAGGGCGAGGTCGAGCTTGGTCCGCAGGTCGGCAGCAGCGGTGTCGGTCATCAGTGCGCCGGTCGTGGGCGAACTGCTCGGCGCGAGCGACATTGCGGGCTCGGGCGACGTCATTGCGACGCTGGGAGATCGGTGCGCGTACCAGTGTCCGCGCGATGGCCGACCTCCCCCTCAAGGCGGTCGTGTCAGTGGCGATCGGGAGGGTTTTCGCGCCAACCGGCGATGCGGGTCGGTTCCGGCGAGGACAAATTCGGCGCCCTGGTCCGTCCTCGGCGGGAGGTCGCGTACGGCGGCGAGCGAGACACAATGGGCCGAATGGCACTTGGGACGCCGCGGCTGGGCCATGAAACAATGCCTGCGCGGAAGAGGATGTCAGATGACTAGCATCTGATGTCTGGAGTGGCAGTTCGTGATTCAACGGTTCTCGCCAGCAGCAGCCTCGTGTCCCGGATCTGGCTGCCACGGCTCGCCTGATGCGTCTGCATCGGCGACACACCCTGTGCTCCGCTCGCGATGTCGCGGTGAGCCGCCGTCCGTCCGTCCGGGGTACCTACACCCGGCCGCCGACCAGGACGCGGGGGTCGGCAATGCCTGCAGACCGTGATCCGTGGGTCGGCGCCGCCGCGACCGCACCGTCCGGGATGCTGACGCCGACCTCGTCGGCGATCCCGACACCCTGGGCCGCCCGCAGGTGATCCAGGCGCGACCGTCGCGGTGCGTCGTACTCGAATGTTGCCCCGGTAGGCTCCGGAACAAGCCATCGAGGGACGGGTAGCTCGATAGACCAAGCACGCGCCGGCCTCCGCGCCGCGCCATGCAGCGGCGCTGAAATCTTGCCAGACATTGTCGCGAGTCTCTAGCCCGGTCGAACAAGGGGCGGACATGAGCGAAACTGAACCCGACGAGCCGACGAGGGAGAGAGTCGCTGGCGGCCGCGTGGATCTGGGTCGATTCATGCTGAGTTGGTTCGCGGTACCTTCGGCTCTCTTCATCGCCCTGCTGCTTGGCGCCGTCATGATGCTGGTACTGGGCGCGAACCCGGTCACCGGCTATGTCGCGCTCGTGACGGGAGCCTTCGGCGGAAGCTATGCGCTGAGCAGCACCGCGATCCAGGCAGTTCCGCTGCTGCTCGTCGGGGTCGGGATCTGCATCGCATTTCGAGCCAATGTCTTCAACATCGGCGGCGAGGGCCAGATCGCGATGGGCGGATTGGCGGGCGCGGCGACCGCGCTCGCGCTCCCCGATCTGCCGAGCCCCGTGCTGATCCCGCTCGTGCTCCTGGCCGGCGCTGGGGGCGGCGCGATCTGGGGCGCGATACCGGGCGTCTTCAAGGCGAAGTACAACGTCAACGAGATCCTGAGCACCATCATGCTCAACCTCGTCGCAGTCCAGGTCATGAACTACCTGCTCGCTGGCCCGATGGTCGACCAGTCGCCGGACTCGGTCGGGGGCCTCATCCCGGAGACGAAGCTCCTGCCGCCGAACTCCCTGCTGCCAATCCTCGTCAAAGGAACGCAGCTCCACCTGGGCGTGCCGATCGCGGTGATCGTCGCGATCTGCGTGTATGTCCTGCTGTGGCGCACCAGCTTCGGGTTCCAGATCCGGAGCGTCGGGCTCTCGCGGAGTGCGTCGGCCTACGCGGGCATGCCCGTCAAGCGGACGATCACCGCCGCGATGACCTTGAGCGGGGCCATGTGCGGTCTCGCCGGAGCGATCCTCGTGTTCGGCAGCATCTCGCACCGCATGGTGACGGATGGCAGCCTGACTGGGTTCACGGGCTCCGCCGGGTTCAACGGCATCGTCGTTGCGCTCTTCGGCGGCCTCAACCCGCTGTGGACGATCGTCTCGGCATTCTTCTTCGGCGGCCTTATCGTGGGTGGCTCGTCGCTCCAGGTCGCCACCGGGGTTCCGTCCGACCTCGTCACTGCGCTCAGTGGGATCGTGGTGGTCCTCGTCGTCTCGCTGGAGTACCTTCGCCGGCGCGCTCGCGCCCAGTCGATCGCGCTGGCCGGCCCCCGGGCTGCCAGCCCACCGCGTCTGGCTCATCACGATCCACCCTTGACCGTCAAGGGAGGGGGCGGCCAATGAACCAGTTCTTCACGCTTGACGTCCTCACGGTCACGGTCGCGTCTGGCATCGCGCTGGCCACTCCGTTTCTCCTGGCCGCTCTCGGCGAAACCATCGGCCAGCGAAGCGGGGTCATCAACCTCGGTGTCGACGGGATCATGCTCCTGGCCGCGTTCGCCACGTACTACATCGCGTTGCAGACGGGCAATCTCCTCCTCGCCATCCTGGCAGGCGCAGGTACGGGCACGATCATGGGCATCATCACGGCCCTGGTCAGCGTGACGCTCAAGGCGGAACAAGGCATCAGCGGGATCGGTATCTACCTCTTCGGCCTTGGCTTCAGCGCTCTGCTGTTCCAGAAGCTGGTCGGCACGCCGCTCCCGATCGCCACGCTGCCGCCGGTCGGGATCCCACTGCTTGACGAGATCCCGGTGGTCGGCGGGATGTTCTTCAAGCAGAGCATGCTCGTGTATCTGGCCTTCCTGCTGGTTCCCGTCGTGGCTTTCGTCCTCAACCGCACGACCTACGGGCTGAAGATCAAGGCGGTGGGAGAGAACCCGGCCGCGGCTGACAGCCTCGGGGTGAGCGTCGCTCGCATTCGCTGGTCGACCGTGATCCTCGGATGCACCTTCGCAGGTCTCGCCGGCGCGAGCCTTCTCCTGTACGGCGGCATCTTCCAGGTGAACCTGACTCAGAGCGAGGGGTTCATCGCCGTCGCGCTCGTCTATTTCGGTGCGTGGCGACCGGTGGGGGTCATGGGGGGATCGTTGCTGTACGGGCTCGTCGGAGTCGTCATCCTGACGTGGAAATCCCTCGGGATCATTCCCCTCAGTGCATCCGACCTGGCTGCAACGGCTCCGGCGGTCATCACCGTTCTGGCCCTGCTGTTCATCGCCCGTCGGTTCCGACAGCCGGCCGCTCTTGGCAGACCGTACGAGAGGGAGGGTTGACGCGACCGAGTGCCGTCCCACACCGTGCCCGCCCTCAGGAGCGACTGACAGACCCAGGATCCCAACAGAAGGAGACAACGATGCACAGGCACCTTGACCGGAAGTTTTCGCTCATCCTGCCCGCAGTTCTCGTGGCGCTGGTCGCCGCTTCCTGCGGCGGCAGTAGCACGCCGGCACCGGCTTCGTCCGAGCCGAGCGCGAGCGCGCCAGCAGCCGCTTCGTCCGCGCCCAGCCCGAGCGCGCCGGCAGCCACCACGCTCAAGGTGGCCCTGATCGCGCCGAGCGCCGTGAACGACCTTGCCTTCACCCAGTCGATGGTCGAAGCACTCAACTCGCTCAAGACGAAGTTCAACCTGGAGATCGCTGTCTCCGACAACCAGTTCGTGGTCGCCACCGCCGCCAATGTGATCCGCAATTACGCGTCTCAGGGCTACAACCTGGTCATTGCGCACGGATCCCAGTACGGGTCGACGATCCAGCAGCTCGCACCGCAATTCCCTAACGTCTCCTTCGCCTGGGGGACAGCGGGATCTACATTCAACCTCCCGAACGTCTTTGCCTACCAGGCGAACTCGAACGAGGGCGGCTATGTCCAGGGCGCCATGGCGGCGCTGCTCAGCAAGTCCAAGGTGCTCGGGGTCATCGGCCCGATCGCCGTCGGGGATGCCAAGCTCTACGTGGATGGGTTCTGCGCCGGGGCAAAGTCCGTGGAGGCCTCGATCAGCTGTATCCCCGTCTACACGGGTTCGTTCAGCGACGTCAGCCTGATGGCCACGGCTGCGAAGACGTTCGTTGCCAACAAGGCCGATGCGCTGACTGGCTCTGCACAGGCCGTGGTCGGGGCGATCGGAGTCGCCAGGTCTAGCAATCTCCCGTGGTTCGGGACGCAGTGGACCCAGGTCTCGCTGGCGCCGCAGAACGTGGTCTCCAGCCAGATCTACAACTGGGCCCCAACTCTCGAGCAGATCATCACCGAGATCAGGGGTGGCAAACTCGGCGGTGCGGTATACACGCTGACCCTGGGCAACGGTGGTCTGCAGATCCAGTTCAATCCCGATTTCAAGCTGGCCGCCGACGTGAAGGCAAAGGTCGACACGTTGATCAAGGGGATCAGCGACGGGACGATCAAGCTTCCGTAGCGAGCGTCGACGGGTAAGTTCGGAGCGATGACCGTGGAAGTGACCACCCCGGGGGACGCAACCCGCAATCCCCGGGTCCCGATCCTGGAGATGCGCAACATCACCAAGCGCTTTCCCGGGGTGGTCGCCAATGACAACGTCGACTTCGACGTACGGGCCGGGGAGGTCCACACCCTCTTCGGCGAGAACGGCGCCGGCAAGAGCACGCTCATGCGCGTGCTCTACGGGCTCTACCGGCCTGACGAGGGCGAGATAAGGATCAACGGCCAGCGGGTCGCGATCAGCTCGCCGTCAAGCGCGATCCGCCACGGGATCGGGATGATCCACCAGCACTTCATGCTGGTGGACACGCTCACTGTTGCCGAGAACGTCGCGCTCGGCACCAGGTCAACGCGCGGGCCGCTGACCGGCCTCGAGACGGTCTCGGCGCGCATCCGTGAGCTTTCCGAGACGTACGGGCTCAGGGTCGACCCGCAGGCTCTCGTCTGGCAACTGTCCGTCGGTGAGCGGCAGCGTGTTGAGATCATCAAGGCCCTGTATCGCGACGTCGCGCTGCTCGTCCTCGACGAGCCGACGGCCGTTCTGACACCGAAGGAAGTGGGAGATCTCTTCGCCGTGCTGCGCCAGATGGCCAAGGGCGGCCGAGGACTCGTCTTCATCTCGCACAAGGTCCATGAGGTGCTGGACCTGTCGGACCGGATCACGGTGCTTCGCAACGGCCGCATCGTCGGCACGCTGCCGGTCGCGGAGGCGTCCCGGGGGCGGCTCGTGGAGATGATGGTGGGACACCAGGTCGCCACCGAGGAGCCTCCGTCAAAGGGCGTAGCCGGCGCGAGTCGGCTCGTCGTGAAGGATCTCCGCGTCGAGAGCGATCGGGGAACCGAGGCGGTGCGCGGCGTCAGCTTCGAGGTCCGTTCCGGCGAGCTCGTCGGGATCGCAGGTGTCGCTGGCAACGGACAGCGTGAGCTCGCCGAAGCGATTGCCGGGCTCCGCCCCACCGTCAGCGGGTCGATCCGGCTGAGCGACACGGAGCTGGCGGGACGTGGCCCCGCCGAGGTCCGGTCGGCGGGACTCGGGTACGTGCCGGAAGAACGCATGCGAGACGGCGTGGTCGCGGACTTCAGTGTTGCCGACAACCTCCTGCTGGTGGACTACGGCAGGCGCACGTTCTGCCGGTTCGGGTTCCTGCGAACTCGGGCCATACGCCGACACTGCCAGGAGCTGGTTGGCGCGTTCAACGTGAAGACCCCTAGCCTGGAGACACCGGTGAGGAGCCTCTCTGGCGGCAATATCCAGAAGCTGATCATGGCTCGAGAGTTGTCGGGCCGGCCGGACGTCTTGCTTGTCGCCCAGCCGACCAGGGGAATCGACGTGTCCGCGTCGCTGTACATCCACGAGCGCCTCATCGCTCAACGCGATAGTGGCACCGCGACCCTGATCATCTCCGAAGATCTCGACGAGGTGATGACCGTCTCCGATCGTGTCCTCGTCATATACGAGGGAACGATCATCGGCTCAGCGGACCCGCGGACGACCACCCGAGAGGAGATCGGCATGATGATGGCAGGGGTCCGTCCCGAAGCTCCGATGCCCCACGGCGAATTCGACGGCCGGAGCGTGATGCCGTGACCGGGCTCGACGCCGGCGTCACGCCGGGCCTGGTGTGCGCCCACCATCACCTGTATTCGACGCTTGCCCGGGGTATGCCGGCACCCCCGAAGGTCGCGACGACCTTCGGGGAGATCCTCGAGCAGGTCTGGTGGCGCCTCGACGCGGCCCTTGACCTGGAGATGATCCGCTGGTCGGCGATGCTCGGCGCTCTTGAGGCCCTCGAATCCGGCACCACGGCGATCATGGACCACCACGAGTCGCCGAACGCAATCGAAGGGTCACTGTCCGTCATCGCCGACGCATGCGCCGAGGTCGGCGTCCGGGTCGTGTGTGCGTACGGGGTGACGGATCGCCACGGCGCGGACGGGGCCAGGCGGGGACTGGAGGAGAACCGGCGGTTCCTTGCCGGCGGCGGCCGCGGGCTGGTTGGGATCCACGCCGCCTTCACGTGCGGCGACGCGACTCTCGAGGCTGCGGCGGGGCTCGCCCGGGACCTTGACGTTGGCGTCCACGTCCACGTCTGCGAGGGCCCGGAGGACGCCGCCGCGCCGGCCCGGCTCGCCGGCCTCACGCGCGACGACTGGCTCCTGGCCCACTGCGTCCACCTCCCCACGGACCACGGCCTCGCCGGGACGATCCTCCACAACCCGTTCTCGAACCTCAACAACGCGGTCGGCTACGCGAACCCGGCCCGGTTCGCCAACCCGGTGGCGCTCGGCACGGACGGGATCGGCGCGGACATGATCGAGACGTTCCGGCTCGCCTACGCGCTCCAGCGCTCGGTCGACGTCACCGCGTCCCCCGACCGGGCCTGGGGGTGGCTCGAGACCGGCCGGGACCTCGTGCCGGAGGCGAGGGACGATCGGGTCACCTGGTCCTACCAGCCGATGGACCCGTGGCAGGTCGCCTTCACCCCCGGGATCCGGCCCCTCCGGGTGGAGATCGGCGGCGAGGTGGTCTTCGCGGACGGCCGGTCGACCCGGGTCGACGCCGACGAGATCCGCGCCAGGGCGCGGGAACAGGCAACCCGGCTTCACGCGCGCCTCTGAATCCTTTTCACGAGACCTGACCTGTACGGGAGAAACCATGGCACGCGCCACAGAGCCGCTCGTCCCGTTCCCGCTCCGGGTGCTGCTCGGTCGGATTGCCCACGAATGGGAGACCCGGCGCCGGATCTTCGACCTCCCGGCGGCCCGGTTCTTCGACGCATCGGCCGCCCCGGATCTCTCCGTCGAGTTCCTCGGTCGTCGGGCCGCCACGCCGCTTGGCCCGGCCGCGGGCCCGCACAGTCAGCTGGCCCAGAACATCGTCCTGGCCTGGCTCGGCGGTGCCCGCATCGTCGAGCTCAAGACGGTCCAGGTCCTCGACGAGATCGACGTTGCCCGTCCCTGCATCGACATGGAGACGGTGGGCTATAACGTCGAGTGGAGCCAGGAGCTGCGGATCGGTCAGTCCCTGGAGGAATACGTCAAGGCCTGGATGATCATCGAGATCCTCCGGGAGTGGGGCGAGCTCACCCCATTCCTCGGGCCTGATCCCGGTCCGCACGTCTTCGACCTCTCGGTCGGCTACGACCTCGCCGGCATCTCGTCGGCCTCAGTGGCCGCGTTCATCGACGGGCTCACGGACGGAGCCGAGACCATCGAACGGCTCCGATCCGAGATCCCCGCGCCGTTTGCCGCCTGGCGGGGCCACCCGTTCCCGACCCTGGTCGCCGGCTCGGTCACCATCTCGACCTTCCACGGCTGTCCGCCCGACGAGATCAGCTCCGTTTCCAGGCACCTGATGACCCGGCACGGGCTCGATGTCGTCGTGAAGCTCAACCCGACCTTGCTCGGGTCCGAGCGCGTCCGTCAGATCGTGGCGGCAGAGCTCGGATACCAGGAGGTTCAGCTCCGAAGTGCCGACTTCAACGCGGATCTCTCGTTCCCCCGGGCGCTCGAGCTCATCAGCGATCTCGACTCCTTTGCCAGGGACCGTGGGCGACGATTCGGGATCAAGCTCACGAACACGCTCGTCGTCGAGAACCATCGCGGGATCCTTCCCGGCACCCCGATCTACCTGTCCGGACCTCCCCTCCACGTCGTGGCGACGTCCCTCCTCGACGAGCTCAACCGGGCGTTGCCCGGGAAGCTGGGGGTCGAGGGGCAGGCGGGCACGATCGCGGTGAGCTTCTCCGCGGGGGTCACGAAGAAGAACTTCCCGACGGTGGCCGGGCTGGGGCTCACGCCGATCACGGTGTGCTCGGATCTCCTCAAGCCAGGTGGATACGGGCGACTCAAGCCGATGCTCACCGCTCTCACCAATGCCATGGCCTCGGCGGGGTGCGCCGATCTCGAAGCCTGGAAGGCTCATGAGCGGGAGGCTGCGCTCAACGCCGGCTACTCGGGCCCGGTCGCTGCCTACGTCGCCGCCCTCCATGACCCCACCCAGAACGGTGCGTACACCCGGGCCGGCACGGCCCAGCTGCCACGACGAGTCGATCACGTCCTCGAGACGTGGGGATGTGTCGCCTGCAACCAATGCGTGACCGTGTGCCCGAATGATGCCTTCTTCCGGCTGCCCACCCCCGACAGCATGGAAGTCCCCGGTCGCCACCAGTACTTCGTGTTCGCCGAGGCCTGCAACCAGTGCGGCAACTGCATGGTGTTCTGTCCGGAGACGGGAGACCCGGCAGCGGTGAAGCCGGCGCTCTTCCTCGATCCCGCCCGCTTCTCGATGGGGGACCGCCCCGGGTTCCTGCTGACCCGCGACGACGGGGGTGTGAGGGTAACACCGAGCCCTGGCCTCGAGCCCGAGGTCGAGCGGCTCAGCGAGATCCTCAACGCCCGTGAGGGGCTCCCTGTCGATCCGGCCGATCTGGTGCCGACCCTGTCCTGACGCCTGGACCGGCAAAGTCGGGCTGCGGATCGAACCCTCAACCCGCGCAGGACCTCACGACGCGGCTCTCGCTTTGATCAGCGACGGACGCCAGTGAACAGGACGGCAACCCGTTCGTGGTCGCCAATCTCTCCGCGGTCCCGCAGGGCGAGCAGCCCGGCAAGGCCGGCGGAGCCCGTCGGGTCGACGTCGATGCCGGTGGCGCTGGCGGCGAGCCCGTTCGCGTGCACCAGCAGGTCTTCGCTCACCACGACGGGACTCCCGCCCGAGCGCAGCATCCCCTCGACCACCGCGAGCCAGTCATAGGTCTCATCGTCGAGAATCCCATGCGCGACGCTACGGGGTTCTTCCTCCCACGGCCACATGAACTCCGACCGGTGTGTCGCAGCGTAGGAGAGCGCCTCCCGCAGGTCCCCAGGAGTCGCGTCGGCCGGCAGGCGCGCGGCAACCCGGTCGAACGCCCGACGCAGGGGCCACGCACCTGTGGTCTGCACCGCGTGGAAGCGGGGCGCACGCGGGAGCGCCCCCATGGCGACACAGTCATCGATCGACTCGATGCAGGCGCTCGCAAGGGCACCGCCGCCCACCTGGACCACGAGCCGATCCAACGCCGGCCCGTCCGCCAGGGCCGTTGCCATCTCGTACCCGAGCGTGAACCCGCTCTCGACCGCGAGTCCGTTCTCGTTGCCCTGGCAGGTGAAGGGCAGGGCACCCTCCGCGAGCGCCCCGCGGAGCCGGTGATAGGTGGGGTCGCCGGGGACGCCCGGCTCGCGCGGGCACACGATCACCCGCGCGTCGAGCTCCTGTAGCCGGGCGACCACGACGGGATCGGCGTCGACGGGGACGAACACGTCCAGCACGCGACGGCCCGCCGCCGCAACGACGGCCGCTGCCAGGGCGGCGTTCCCGCAGCTCGCGATCGCGAGGTGGGGTCGGTCGGCTGGGTCGGCCCGGCCAAGTCGCTCCATCACTTCCAGGTGCACCAGCAGTCCGAACAGGTGGCGGGCCTTGTGAGAACCAGACACGTTGCCGGTCTCGTCCTTGACCCACACCCCGCCGTCCGGCGCGAACCCGAGCTGCTCGCTGAGCGCGTCCGCGCGATAGAACGGCGAGGCGAGGAAGCCGCGGCCGTCGACCTTCGCGACCTCGCCGTCCAGGCGAGCGACCAGCGCGCAGTACGCGTCGTCGTCGATCCCGCCCGCACGCGCCACGTGGTAGGCGTGGAACAGGCGCCGGTACTGGAGGTAGGGATTCGTCGTGGCGTTGCGGCCGCCGGCGGCCGGGAATTCCACGGCCGAGACGTCCAGCACGCGGCGGAGGACGTGGTCGGTGTCGGCGGTCGCGCCCGCGTTCGGGCAACGGAAGGGATAGGGTTCGTCCTGTGCCGGCGACGCGCCGCACCCGGCGCAGGCGAGTGCGCTGGCAAGGGCGCCCGGTGGGGTGGTCATCCTGCCTCCAGCGCTCCCGTCCGCGCGTTGAACTCATCGATCATCCGGTCCCAATCAGTCACGATCGTGGGCAGGTCTTTCCAGAACCCGGGATTCTTGCGTACCCGGAACTCCTCAATCGACATCCCCTGCTGTTCGACCCAGGTGAAGTAGCCAAGGTTGAAGATCCGCTCCCGATCCTCCCGGGTGAGCTCCAGCAGGTGGTCGGTGGTCGCGCCGAGCAGGTGCTCGCCGAAGACTTCCCCTGCGGCCACCTCGTCGAATTCGCCCGCGAAGTACTTCGCCAGAGCCAGGTCGCGTTCGCTGCGGTACATGGCCGCACCGTCGGTCGCCACGGTGACGATCACGTCGTCAGGGCCCATGTCGTAGTACTTCGCGGTCTTGATGGCGGCGAGCACGTTGGCGATGCTCGACAGGCCAAGGGACGGCAGGGCCTCCATGCCCTCGCGCGGCACGCTCCGGCGCCCGCCAAGGTATGCGCGGCCGACCTCGGTGTTGAAGAGGACGCCCAGGCGGTCGGTCGCGCGGTCCGAAACCGCAACCACCACGTCGGTCCCCATCACGTTATGGATGAACGGGATGTGCTTGTCGCCGATCCCCTGGATGTTGTGCTCGCCGAACCCGTTGCGGAGCATTGTCGCGCACTCCAGCGCCTCGACCGCCACGGTGAGGGAACCGGCCCGCTCCTTCAGAAAGTCGCCTGCGGCGATGGTACCGGCCGAGCCGGTCGCCGAGACGAATGCCCGCAGCCGAAGCGCTGGCTCCTTCTCGCGCATGGCGTCATAGACGTGCAGGAGCGCCGTCCCCGTTGCGAGGTAATGGGCGATGTAGTTCCCGAACTCCGAGAACTGGTTGAAGATCACGTTCTCTGGGTCGCTGGCGAGCTCCCTGCACCGGTCGTAGATCTCTTTGACGTTGCTCTCGGTGCCCGGTGTCCGGATGATGTCCGAGGGATCGACAACCCAGTTCTCCAGCCAGGCGAAACGTTCCCGGCTCATGCCCTCCGGCAGCACGGCCACTCCGCGGCAGTCCATGATCCGGGAGATCGCAACCCCGCCCCGGCAGTAATTGCCGGTGGACGGCCAGACCGCGCGGTGGCGCGTGGGGTCGAACTGCCCGGTGATGACCCGTGGTACCAGGCAACCGTAGGCGGCGAGCACCTTGTGTGCGCCGATCATCGGGAATCGATCGCCGAAGGCCACCACGATGCGCGCGTCGACGCCGGTGAGCGCCTTTGGCAGCACGACATGGGCGGGTACCGGCGCGAAGCCGCGGCGAGAGTCGTCGTTGTACCAGTTGACCCGGAACAGGTTCAGGGGGTGCGCGTCATCGGGTCCCACCCCGGCCAGCGCCGCGCGGATCTTCCCCGGGATCCGGGAGGGGTCGGCGAGCTGCGCAAACGTGGGGAGCCCGATGCGAGCCTCCCGGAACCGCGCGACCGTATTGTCGTAGACGGTCGAGTCGACAAGGTCACGCTCAAGTTCAAGTGGCTGCATGGGGTGCTCCTCTGCATGAGCTGGCTACCAGGAACAGTTATGGCCGACGAGAAGGTGGGCGGTCAACCCGCCCCGCGCAACTCCGCCGCCTCGAGCGCCTCGCGCACCCGCCGCAGGCGCGACTCGCGCTCACGGACGAAGCGCTCGATTCCCGCCAGCAGGAACGGCTGCGTCAGGTGCGCCTCGTCCATCACCTCGTCGAGCGTGCCGCCGGTCCGCCAGCGGTCGTCCCAGTCCGAGCCCATCGAGTACTCGAGGGCCAGCGGGCCGTCCACCCAGTCGCGCATCAGGCGGGCGGCCCGGTTGGTGATCGCCATGCCGTCGATCCGGTCGGCCGGGCTCACCGTCCGGGCTTGGTAGTCGGCCGGCTGAAGCCGGAACAGCTGCGGGCTGATGGCCGCG
>JANXWH010000037.1 GCA_025351245.1 Chloroflexota bacterium
CGGAAATCGTGGCCGTGACCTGCGTGGCCGGCAACGTGGACGCGCGGCAGGTTGCCGAGAACACGCGCGCCGTGCTGGAGCTGGCCGGCCGCGCCGACGTGGAGGTAGCGCTCGGGCGGGAGACGCCGCTCGTGCGCAACCTGGTGACGACGCCCGAGACGCACGGCCCGCGGGGGATCGGGTACGCGGTCCTGCCACCGCCGAGCCGGCCGCTCTCGGCGCGGTTCGGGCCGGACCTTATCGTGGAGGAGGCGCGCCGCCGCCCGGGCGAGCTGACGCTCGTGACCCTCGGGCCCATGACGAACCTTGCGATCGCCGTCCTCCTCGAGCCCGCGCTGCCCACGCTCCTGCGGCGCTGGGTGGTCATGGGCGGGAGCTACCGGTCGCCGGGCAACACCGCCCCGACGACCGAGTGGAACGTGAGCGTGGACCCGGATGCCGCGAAGCTCTGCATCGCGTCGTTCGGACGGCCGGACGTGACCGAAGCCCGCCGGGCCGCCGGCCTGCCGCCGCTTCCGCTGGCCCTGGGCCTCGACGTCACGGAGCGCGCGAAGCTCCTGCCCGACCACCTTGCGGCGCTGGCCGCCCGGGCCGGGGCACCCACTGCGCGCTCCCGGGAAGCGGCGATCGGTGCCGGTGCCGACGGGTCCATCCCCGCGAACCCGGTCATCCGCTTCATCGACGATGCGCTCCGCTTCTACATGGAATTCCACTCCCGCTACGACGGCTTCTACGGCGCGTTCGTCCACGACCCCTTTGCCGTAGCGGCGGCGCTGGACCCGTCGCTGGTGCGGACGGAGGCACTCCCCGTGGACGTGGAGCTGGATGGCACGCTCACGACCGGCGAGACGGTCACGGACTGGCGCCGCGCCTGGGGCCGGCCGCCCACCCTGGACGTAGCGGTCGAGGGCGACGCCGCAACGTTCTTCGAGCGGTTCATCGAGCGCGTCGGGGGGCTCGCCGAGCGCGTGGGCACGCGGTCACTCGCCCCCTAGCTGGCCTGCGTCCCGCGGGTTGGTCTGCAGGCGGCCCCGGAACGGCCCACGGACACGTGGCGTGGGGTAGGTCCGGCGTGGGACACTGCGCCCACGCGGTCGCTGGCACGACACGGGTGCGGCGCGGGGCGATCGAGCGCGGGACGATTGGTTGAGGGAGGTCCGAGCACCATGGCCTGGCTGTCACGGCAGTTCAGCACGCGGGTGATCGTGTTGATCCCCATCGCCATCGCGATCAATATCGTGCTCGGCTACACGGTCCAGACGATCCTCAAGCTGCCGATCTACCTCGATTCCATCGGGACGATCCTGGTCGGCGTGCTCGCAGGTCCCATCGCCGGAGCACTGACGGGGATCCTGTCAAACCTGATCTGGCAGTACGCGCCGGTGATCGGGGGCGGAACCATCGGGCCATTCGCGATCACCGCGGGTGTCATCGGGTTCCTCGCAGGCATCTGGGGACAGCTCGGCGTCTACCGGTCGCGGCCGGCGACCGGCTCGCAGCTCATCCTCTTCGCCGCCATCGCGGCCGCGCTGGTCGTGGCCCTTGTTGTCCCGATCATGGGAAACCCCGCCTACACGAACCCGAACATCGGCGGCTATCCCGATTGGGTCTACACGGCAGCCGTCGTCATCGCGATCGCGGCCGCGGTCGCTGTCGCCGCGTTCATCTACATCCGCCGCGACCTCGCCGGCTTCTGGGTTGCGATCGCCGGCGTGGTGACGGGCGTGGTGGCCGCCTTCGTGTCCGCCCCGATCTCGGCGATCGCCTTCGGTGGCGTGACAGGCTCCGGCACGGACCTGCTGGTCGCAGCCCTGCGCCAGGGCGGTTCGGACGTCTTGAGCGCATCGCTGGGCCAGGGCCTGTTCAGTGATCCGATCGACAAGACGATCACGAGCTTCGTTGTATTCGTCGTCCTTGGCGGGCTCTCCGGGAGACTTCTTGCCCGGTTCCCCCTGGGTGAGCGGCTCGTCAGGACCCGTGCGGTCTGACCACGGGTCGGACCCGTCGGTCGCTGATCCGGGGGGAGCTGCCGGAGGCGTCCCCGCGTACGTCCTGCGCGTCCCGACCGGGGCCTACCGCTCGCTGAACCCTTTCACAAAGTTCGTGATCGCGCTCTCGAGCGCGATCGTCGCGTTCGGCGTTCGGGGCTGGACGGGCCCTCTGAGCGTGCTGGCACTGACCGCCGCCATCGCGGTGGTTGCGGGCGTCACCCGCTCGCTGCGACGGTTCGTGCTCGCGTCGATCCCGTTGGTCGCTTCGATCCTGCTCGTCAACGCCTTCCTGTACCCGGGCGCGACCGACGTGCTGTTCACGGTCGGGCCGTTCGCGGCGACGGGCACCGGCGTGACTGTCGCATTGCAGGCCACGCTGCGCGTTGTCGCATTCGCGCTCAGCGTCGCCGTTTTCAGCCTCACGACGGCGACCGATGATTTCCTGGCCGACCTCGAGCATCGCGGGACGGGACGACGACTGACATTCGTCGTCGGGTCCGCGATCGGGACGATCCCGGCGATGGCGTCGCGAGCCGTCGAGATCGTGGAAGCCCAGCGAGCGCGCGGCCTCGACACCGAGGGGTCGATCGGGCGGCGGATACGCGGGATCGTGCCGCTGGCAGGGCCGATGGTGTTCGGGGCCCTCTCGGAGGTCGAGGAACGGACCGTCGCGCTGGAGGCGCGCGCGTTCTCCGCCCCCGCCAGGCGGACCGTCATGCGGGTGCTTCCCGATGACGGTCCGCAACGTGCGCTGCGGTGGTTCCTTGGCCTCGGTTCGATCGTTGCCGTCGCCGCGTCGATCGCGGGTCGGTTCCCGCTCCCGTGAGCCGGCGGCGGTGACGCTTCGCCTGTCGGCAGCGACGTACCGATACGCCGGTGCACGCCACAACGCGCTCGACGACATCGATCTCGAGCTCTCGGCCGGGTCGGTGCTTGGCGTTGTCGGTCCGAACGAGGCTGGCAAGAGCACGCTCTGCCTGGTGGCGTCCGGGCTGGCGCCGGTCGTCGTGGCGGGCCAACTCAGCGGATCGGTGACCATCGATGGGCGCGAGACGATTGCGATGCGGCCCCACGAGCTGGCCCAGCGCTGCGGGATCCTCTTTCAGGATTCGCAAGCCCAACTCTCGGGGACTGCCTCAACGGTCTTCGAGGAGCTGGCCTTCGGCCCGCGCAATCTCGGCCTGCCGCTCCGGACGGTGATCGAGCGAGTCGAAGCGAGCCTCGAGGCGCTCGGGATCACCGGGCTCGCCGACCGCGACCCGACCCGCCTCTCGGGCGGCCAGGCGCAGCTCGTCGCGCTTGGAGCGATCCTCGCGCTCCGACCGGACTTCCTCATCCTCGATGAGCCCACGAGCCAGCTCGACCCGCAAGGGACGAGGATGGTGGGGGAAGCGCTGCGGCTCCTCGTGCGGGAGCACCGAACCGCGATTTTGGTTGTCGAGCACAAGACGGCCCTGCTCGACCAGCTCGCGGATCGGGTAGTCCTCATCGACGAAGGCCGGCTCGTGTCCCAGGGGCCGACGACCGAAGTGTTGAGCGACCCGGCGCTCGCCCAGCACGGAGTGGAGCCGCCGCCCCGTGTCCGTGTCCGATCGGCGCTCGCTGCTGCCGGTCTCGTGACGCCACGCGAGGCCGATCTGCTCCTCGCGGAGCTCGCCCGGTGATCGCGGTCGACATCGAACGGGTCGCGTATGCGTACCCCGATGGGACGCGGGCGCTCGACGGTGTCGATCTCGCGATTGGACCCGGCGAGACCCTGGCAATCATCGGCCAGAACGGGAGCGGTAAGTCCACGCTCGTCCGCCATCTCAACGGGCTCCTCCGACCGACCGAGGGAACGGTCCGGATCGACGGCCGGGACATCGCCGGCCAGCGCGTCGCCCGGCTCGCCGCCACGGTCGGCCTGGTCTTCCAGGATCCCGACCGCCAGATCTTCGCCGGCAAGGTGCGGACGGAGGTGGCGTTCGGGCCGCGGAACCTTGGGCTGCGCGGCGCGGAGCTGGACCGGCGGGTGGCGGAGGCGCTGGAGGTCGTGGGGTTGGCGGGTGCCGCCGACGAGAACCCGTACGATTTGGGCTACTCGCGCCGGAAGCTCCTGGCGATCGCGTCCGTCCTCGCGATGCGGACCCCCATCGTCGTCCTGGACGAGCCGACGACCGGCCAGGACCTGCGTGGCGTGGCGCGGGTCCGTGCGATCGTGGCGGCGCTCGCGGCGGAGGGGCGGACGGTCATCACGATCAGCCACGACATGGGGTTCGCGGCCGAGACATTCCGCCGCGTCGTCGTGATGCACGCCGGGCGCATCACGCTGGACGGGACGCCGGCCGACGTGTTCGCCGCGGCGAACTGGCCCGCCTTGGCCGAGACGTACCTGGAGCCGCCGCTCGCCGCGCGGGTCGGTGCGCGGCTGGGGGTCGGGAGCACGCCCACGGAGGCGAGCCTCGTGGAGGCGCTGTCCGCGTCCGGGGGGTAGGGCGCCGGCGACGCGGCGCGGGGCATCGGTTCGCTCTTTGATACCGATGAAGCACATGCCGATGACTTCCGCAATCGCCTCATCTGGGGCGATAATAAACTCGCCCTCGCCGCACTACTGCCCGAAT
>JANXWH010000058.1 GCA_025351245.1 Chloroflexota bacterium
CCGTCCCGGTTCGAATCCCCGTCGCCGGCGCCGTCCCGCGCACCTTCGCCTGAGGCGTCCGAGGCCGGGTGGGCTGGTCGCTCTCACAGCGCGCCCAGCGTGCGCGTCGGCACGGATCTCCCGGTACGCTCTTTCCATGCCGGAGCTTCCCGAAGTCGAAACCGTTGCGCGCGACCTGCGGCGGCTCGTCGTTGGCGCGACGATCCTGGGCGCGGCGGGCGACTGGCCGCGCGCGATCGCCTCGCACGCGTCCATGGCTGCGTTCGCCGACGGCCTCGTCGGCCGCCGCATCGAGGCCGTCGGCCGGCGGGCGAAGCTGGTGGTCGTGGACCTGTCGGGTGATGCCGCGCTCACGATCCACCTGAAGATGACCGGGCAGCTCTTCGTGGTGCCGGCGGGCGCACCGTCCGACCGACATGTCCACCTGGCCCTCGCGCTGGACGACGGCCGCGAGCTCCGGTTCCGCGACATCCGCAAGTTCGGCCGGGTGGGGCTCTGGCCGCGCGATCCGCTGAGCGGCGCGGTGCTGGACGCGGAGGCGGGTGGCGAGCTGTTCGCCGGCCACGGACCAGAGCCGCTCGAGGAGGCGTTCACGCTGCGCGCGTTCCGGGAACGGCTGCGCCGCCGCCGCGGGCGACTCAAACCGCTCCTTCTCGATCAGGCCTTCATCGCCGGGATCGGGAACATCTATGCCGACGAGGCGCTCTGGCGCGCCCGGCTCCACCCGCTGCGCCGGGTCGCCTCGCTGCGGCCGTCCGACGAGGCGTCGCTCTACCGCGAGTTCCGGGCCGTCCTGGCCGAGGCGATCGAGCGACGCGGCTCGTCCATCGACGACTACACGGCGCCCGATGGCGACGGCGCGATGCAGGAACGCCTGGTCGTCTACCAGCGAGCCGGGGCGCCGTGCGTCCGCTGTGGACGGCCGATCCGGCGCATCGTGGTCGGGCAGCGGGCGACGCACTTCTGCTCCTGGTGCCAGCGACTCCCCGCGGCAGATCGTGCGGGGGCCGCCGCCCCCCTCGCGACCGGACGCCCGCCCCGCGGCAGGGGGCGCCGCTGGGTGGAGCTTCCCGGGGACGGCGTCCTGGGCCGGACGCCGGGTGAGAGCGCGCGTGCGGAGGCGCAGGCGCGCACGCAGCGGACCAGGACGGCCGCGGCGACGCGCCGGGCGGCCGCCCGCGCCGGTCTGGAGGCGCCCGTTCCCACCCATGCGGAGGCGCCCACCGATGCGGAGGCGCCCGTCACCGCCCCGGCGTCCGTGCCGGCCCCGGAGCGCCGCTAGTGTCGCTGGTTCGGCTCTCCGGGGTGGTGCGCGAGATTGGGACCTTCGTGATCCTCGATGGGATTCACGCGGCAATCGCCGTGGGCGAGCGGGTCGGCATGGTCGGCCCGAACGGCGCGGGCAAGACGACGCTCCTCCGGATCATCGCCGCTATCGATGAGCCTGACGCGGGCGAGGTCCAGCGGCGCCGGAACCTCCGCGTGGGGTTGCTTGCCCAGGAGGCGCACTTCGACGAGGCATTTGCGTCCGCGCCGGACCTCCGGACCGCGGTTCGTCGCGGGGCGAGCGGGGTGGAGGCGATCGAGGCGGAGATGCGGGCGCTCGAAGAGGCGAGCGGCGCGGCCACCGCCCGCTACGAGGAGCTGACGACGCAGTTCGCCGCCCTCGACGGCTGGACGCTGGACCAGCGCGTCGAGGAGGCCCTCTCGGGGCTCGGCTTCAGCGAAGCCGAGTGCGGGCGTTCGCCGGAGGAGCTCTCGGGCGGTCAGCAGACCCGCGCGGCCCTGGCCCGGCTCCTCGTCGCGGATCCGGACCTGCTCCTCCTTGATGAGCCCACGAACCACCTGGACCTCGGCGCGATCGAGTGGCTGGAGGAGGCGCTCCGGCGCCGCCCGGGCGCGCTGCTCGTGGCGTCCCACGACCGGGCGTTCCTCGACGCCACGGTGACGCGTGTCTGGGAGCTGCGCGACCGGCGCCTGACGGCCTTTCGCGGCGACTACGCCTCGTACGCACGCCAGCGGGAGGCACGCGACGCGCGGATGAGGAAGGACGCCGAGGCACGGGACGCCGAGATCTCGCGTGAGCAGGCACTCGTGCAGACGTACCGGAGCCAGCGCAAGCACGGGAAGATGCACGAGCACGAGGCTCGGCTCGCTCGACTCGACCGCATCGACGTCGCGAAGACCGGCCCGTCGCTGCGCCTGGACCGCGCCCTCGGGACGGCGGCACCGCGGTCGGCCGAGGTGGTGCTCCGCGCCGAAGACCTCGTGGTGGGTCACCCGGGCGGCCCGGAAGTGGCGCGTGGCGTCCGGCTGGAGGCGTCGCGCGGCGAGCGGATCGGGATCGTCGGCCCAAACGGCGCCGGGAAGACGACGCTCCTCCGGACGATCGCCGGCGACCTGCCCCTGCGGGACGGCTCGCTCACGTTCGGGTCCAACGTGGGCTTCGGGTACCTGGCCCAGGTCCGCGAGAACCCGATACCGGGCGAGACGGTGCTCGACGCCCTGCTCGCCGAGGTCCCGATGACGGCCGGCGAGGCGCGCGGCTACCTCGCTCGATTCCTGTTCCGCGGCGATGACGCCTTCAAGGAGGTCCGCAGCCTTTCCGGCGGCGAGCGGTCCAGGCTGGAGCTGGCCCTCCTGGGGATCATGCCGTCGAACGTCCTGCTCCTCGACGAGCCGACGAACCACCTCGACATCCCGGCCCGCGAGGCGCTGGAGGCGTTCCTGCGCGAGACGCCGGCGACGCTCCTCGTGGTGAGCCATGACCGCCGCCTCCTGGAGATCGTGTGCGACCGCCTGTGGGTGGTCGACGATGGCAGGATCGTCCCGTTCGAGGCCGGCTACCGATCGTGGCGCGCGGCCGTCGCCGACGGCTGGCGTGCGGGCGAGGCGTACCTGCGCGAAGAGGAGCGCTTCCACGGGCGCGGCAACGGCGCCGGGATCGCCGCGAGGCCCCGGGCGCCCGGCCGGGGCGCCTCGACCGCCACCGCGGTTCGGGATGCCGCAGCGCCACCGCCGGCTTCCGGGCCGGCCCAACCGCCTCCTGTCCGGGCTCCCCGTCAGCCGAAGCTCTCGAAGGACGCATACCGGCGCCAGAAGGCCGTCATCGAGGACGACCTGGGCCGCCTTGGCTTGCGCAAGAGCCACCTGGAGCTGGCGCTCATGAACCCGACGACCGCCGCGAACTTCGTAGAGCTGCGCCGCGTCACCTCCGAGCTCGCGGACGTGGACCAGGCCCTCGCCGCGGCCGAGGAAGCGTGGCTGCTTCTCGAGGAGCGCGCTCCGTGACGCGCTCCGTGACCAGCGCCGCGACGCGCGCCGTGACCCGCGCCGTCAGGATCGGCCTGACCGGCCCCATCGGGTGCGGCAAGTCCACCGTCGGCGGGTGGCTCGCGGCGCGCGGCGCGAACGTTATCGACGCCGACGCGGAAGCTCGCGCAGTCACGGCGGCGGGGCAGCCCGTGCACGACGCGATCCTCGAGCGCTTCGGCGACGTGATCCGGGGCCCGGACGGAACGCTCGACCGGGCGGCCCTCGCGCGGCTCGTCTTCTCTGATGCGGCTGCGCTCCGCGACCTGGAGGCGATCGTCCACCCCGCGGTCCGGCCCCGGATCCTCGCCACCATTCAGGCCGCCGACGCGGCCGGGGCCCGGGCCGTCGTCATCGAGGCGATCAAGCTCGTGGAGGGCGGGCTCGCGGCGCTCTGCGACGAGACATGGCTGGTGACCTGCACGCCGGACGAACAGCGGGCCCGCCTGGCCGGCCGCGGGGTCGCGCCGGACGACGCCGCCCGCCGGATCGCGGCCCAGGCCGACATCGCGGCGCGCTTCGCCGCGGCGGCCACGCGAATCGTCGATACGGGCGGCGAACTGGCAGCGGCCGAGGCGCGAACGGCGGCCGCTTACGCGGCTGCCCTTGCCGCCGACAAGCACGGCAACAAGGGTAGGTAGGTGTCACTACGCGGGCGCCCTTCGCGGCGCAGCGGTCGCCGGGTTCGGAGTGGGCTCGGCGACAAGGAGTTTGACTAGAACGCGCGTTCGATACCGTCCGGCAGTTGATGGTATGCTGTCGGCATGCCCGACTTCCGGTTGGTGGCGCCCTTCGAGCCCACCGGCGACCAGCCCCAGGCGATCGAGAAGCTGTCGGAAGGTCTGGCGCGCGGGTTGCGCCACCAGACGCTTCTTGGGGCGACCGGCTCGGGCAAGACGTTCACGATCGCAAGCGTGATCGCCCGCCACCAGCGACCCACGCTCGTGCTTGCCCACAACAAGACGCTGGCCGCCCAGCTCTACGCCGAGTTCCGCGACTTCTTCCCCGACAACGCCGTCGAGTACTTCGTCTCCTACTTCGACTACTACCAGCCGGAGGCGTACCTCCCGCGTTCGGACACGTACATCGAGAAGGACTCCAGCCGGAACGAGGAGATCGACAAGCTCCGCCACGCCGCCACGAAAGCGCTCTTCGAGCGGCGGGACGTGATCATCGTCGCGTCGGTGAGCTGCATCTACGGTCTTGGAGCACCGGTCGACTATGGCGCGACAGTGCTCCGGCTCCGAACCGGTGGCCACTATCGCCGTGACGCCGTCCTGCGGCACCTCGTGGACCTCCAGTACCAGCGCAACGACCAGGCGCTGCAGCGCTCCCGCTTCCGCGTCCGGGGCGACACGCTGGAGCTCGTGCCCTCGTCCGAGGACCGGCTTATGCGGCTGGAGTTCTTCGGGGACGAGATCGAGCGGATCACCGAGCTGGACCCCCTGACCGGCGAGCTTATCGCGGAACGGACGGAGCTCAACGTCTACCCGGCGACCCATTACGTGACGCCGGCCGACAAGCTCCACCTCGCGATGCAGACGATCGCGGCCGAGCTGGAGGAGCGACTGGCGGGCCTCGAGGCGGAGGGCCGGGCGCTGGAGGCGGCGCGGCTCCGCCAGCGGACGACCTTCGACCTCGAGATGATGCGGGAGCTTGGCTACTGCACCGGGATCGAGAACTACTCTCGCCACCTCTCGGCGCGCGAGCCCGGCAGCCGGCCGTGGACGCTCCTGGACTACTTCCCCCCGGACTGGCTCCTGGTCGTGGACGAGTCGCACATGTCGATCCCGCAGTCGGTCGGCATGTACAAGAACGACCGAACGCGCAAGGAGATCCTCGTCGACTTCGGCTTCCGCCTGCCGTCCGCGCTCGACAACCGGCCGCTCACCTTCGAGGAGCTGGAGGCGACCGTCCGCCAGGCCATCTACGTCTCGGCGACGCCGGGCCCGTACGAGCTGGAGAAAAGCCAGCGGGTCGTGGAGCAACTGATCCGGCCGACCGGAATCGTTGACCCGCAGATCACGGTTCGACCGACCGAAGGCCAGATCGACGACCTCCTGGAGCGGATCCGCGAGCGCGTGGAGCGCGGTGAACGGGTCATCGTGACCACGCTGACGAAGCGGATGGCGGAGGACCTGACCGACTACCTCCGTGAGTTGGGCGTGAAGGTCCAGTACCTCCACAGCGAGGTGGACACGCTGGACCGGATCCAGATCCTGCGCGACCTGCGACTGGGGGTCCACGACGTGATCGTCGGGATCAACCTGCTCCGCGAGGGGATCGACCTGCCGGAGGTCACGCTGGTGGCGATCCTCGACGCCGACAAGGAGGGCTTCCTTCGGAGCGCCTGGTCGCTGATCCAGATGATCGGCCGGGCCGCCCGCAACACCGGCGGCGAGGTCGTGATGTACGCGGACCGCATCACGGAATCGATGCGCGCCGCGATCGAGGAGACGGACCGCCGACGTGCCGTGCAGGAGCGCTACAACACCGAGCACGGGATCACGCCAATCACGATCGTGAGGGAGATCCACGATCTCAACGACCGGCTGCGCGTGGCCGCTGAATCGAGCGGGGAGTACGAGACCGGTGGCCGCGGGCACGAGCTGGAGGGCAGGACGCGTCGCCAGGTCGAGGAGCTCGTGGGACGCCTCGAGGCGGAGATGCGGAATGCCGCCAAGAACCTCGAGTTCGAGCGGGCAGCGACGATCCGGGACCAGGTCCAGGAGATCCGGCTGCGTGTCCTCGCCGAGGACGCGTCGATCAGCGTCGGGCGTGCAGCCGAGCGCGCGGGGGCCGGTCCGGCGTCGGCCGCGGCGACGGCGGCACCCGCGCGAGGCGCGCCCGGGGGCCGATCTGGTCGCCCAGGGTCGCGTGGCGGCCGCGCCCGGGCCGCCGAGGCCGGCCCTGCGCTCGAGGTGACGGCGGTCCGCGTCGTCCAGGCGGGCGAGGAGCCCGGCGTGGAGGAGGGGACCGCGTCGGACTGGCTGCCGGGCCTGCGCGACGAGCACGAGGACGCGGACGACGGCGGATGGCAGGCGCGCTGGCTGGAACGGCCGACCTGGGACCACACGGTCACGCCGAATGTGCGTCGGCGGACCGGCCACCGGTCGCCGCGGCGCTGAACCTGCGGATCGAGGCGATCGAGTCAGGCGAGGGTGTCAGCGGCGGTGCGCTGCGGGCACGCTCGCGGCCCGCCGCTGACGCTGGCTGGGGGAGCCCGTGGTGTTAGTTAGGCGGGCGCCCCGACCTGGGCGAGGAACGCGGGGATCTCGAAGTAGACCCGGCCCTCGACGATCTTGCCGTCGCGGAGGTCGTAGCAGACGCAGAGCGGGACGCGCACCTCGCGGCCCGTGGCGGGCACGCTGGCGAACTCTCCGATGTGGCGGCCCACGAAGTCGGCCTCGAGCACCGCCGAGCCGGGCCCGACCACGAACTTGTGCGTCTCGGCCGTCGCCTCGAACGCCACGTGGTAGAAGTACTGGAGCATCCTGAGGACGCCCGCCGGGGTTCGGTGATCCTGACCGGTGGCCATCACGCGAAAGACCACGTCGTCTGCCATCCACCGCACGTCGCCGTGCTCCGCGGCGATGTACTGCTCCATGACGGCGCGGGTCTCCTCGACGCTCATCTGGGTTTCGGCGGCCATTTCCCTTGTCTCCTTTCCTGCTGACCGGGACCGGTGCGCCGGGTGCGTGATGCCGTCCCGATCGTCTCCGCGCGCGAGATCCGGGCGTAGTCGAAGGCGGCTCGCCGGTTCACTTCGGCGACCAGCTCGGACGCGGAGGCAGTGAGCCGGCACAGGCACAACTCGTCATCGGCGACGAAGACCGAGCTGACGTGCCGGATTGGACGACCCTCCGCGCGCATCTCGGCGGCGGCGAGCCGGCATCGCGTTCCCTGTCGTGTTGGGCAGCCGTCACCGTGCGGGTGTGAGCAGGCCCACGATCTCGATGAACAGCCCGGCCGGGTCCACATACGCACAGCTGACGAGCCGATCCGCGTGCTGGGCGGCCAACGGCTTCGAACGCGCGTCCCAAACCCATGGGTCCTGAAGATCCGTCGATGTCACGCGAAGCCAGAACGGGATCAGCACGGCGGCCGAATCCCTGACGTGAAATGGCACGATCGCGGGGGTCGTGAACTCAGACGGCGGGAGCAGCACGGTCAGCGACCCGGCGTCCCCGCAGTCCAGCGCTCGCGCCCGCCAGGTGGACGAACCAGCAAGAGCCGTCGGCGCGGCTACCGCCATCAGGACGGTCGCCAGCAGGGCCGTCCGCAACATCCTGGTCATGCGTGCCTCCTTTGAGTCGCCCCCATCGACCCGACACTACGCGCGCGGAACAACCCGAACAACCGGATGAATGTCGGGGATTGCCCTGCCTGGGTCCGTCGCGCGACCACCGCAGCCATCCACCCAGGGTTGTGCAGGTCAACGCCCGGGCGTCGGCCCCGGTTGCCGGAGGTGGCTCGCGAGCTCCGTACGCGACCGGACTCCGAACTTCAGGTAGACCTTCGAGAGGTTCCAGGCGACCGTCTTCGGGCTGATCGCGAGCGACGTCGCGATCTCCTTGTTCGTCTGCCCTGCGACGACGAGGTCCGCGATCCGGCGCTCGGTCGCCGACAGCCCTGTCGACCTCGCCCGGCGACCGCCGATCCGCGCGATCTCCGCGTCGGCTTTCGCCAGCCAGAGGCGGGCCCCAACCTCGACGAAGAGCAGCCGCGCCGCACCGAGGGTTTCCCGGGCGAGCCGCTTCTCGTGGCGGCGGCGCTGGAGGACGCCCAGCGCGAGCAGCGTCCGGCCGAGTTCGAACGGGCGACGGGATGGCAGGTGGTCGTGGATCTCGATCGACCGCGCGAAGGCAGCCTCGGCGAGGATGTGGTTGCCGCGGGCGGTCTCGATCAACCCGTGGCACCGCGCGGCCGCAAGGAGGGCCCAGCCGCGGCCGAGCAGCGCCGCCGGCTTCTCCAGGCGGGTGAGCAGGAGCTCGGCCCGATCGAGCCGGCCCAGCTCCACCGCCGCCTCGATGGCATCCGGCACGAATGTGAAGAGACTGGGCTCGCCGGAACCGATGGCGTCGAGGAGGTCCGCCGATTCGTCGAGGTGGCCGGCCGCGGCCTCGGCATTGCCAAGCGAGAGCTCCAGGAAGCCAAGTGTCCCGCGGTCGACGAGGCCGAGCCGGTACTCCTGGCCAGTCGTCGAAGCCAGCTCTTCGACCTGCTCTGCGGCCGCCCGGACGCCGACCGCGTCGCCGAGGTGGGCGAGGGCCTGCGCCCGGAGGTGGAGCGCCAGAGGTCGCGTCGATTCGCGACCCGTCTGGAGTGCGATCTCGTGGGCGGAGTCGGCGAGGCCGAGGGCAAGCTCGAACCGCCCGGCGCGGCGCTCGACGAGGCTGAGGTAGCTCAGGAACGTCTGGGTGGTCGGCGCGCCGGCCGCCTCGGCACCCGCGACGAGCGCGTTCAGCCCCAGGCGAGCGTCATCGATCCGATCCTCGTACAGCGCCCGGATCGCGGCGACGAAGCGGGCCGGCCGCCGATGACGTGGTGCGCCGGTGGGAACCTCGAGGGCGATTGCCCGGGCGAGCAAGTCGTCGGCATCGTCGGCCGCCGTGATCACCGCGACGTACGCGGCGACGGCGAGGGCGCGCCCGAGCAGCGCCCTGTCGCCACCCCGCTCGGCCGATTCGACCGCCTCAGCCGCGTGCTCGCGCGCCTGCTTCATCGAGAACGCGTCCGCGAACGCGGAGCCCAGGTCGGCGTGGATGCGAGCGCGGAGGTGCTCGTCGACGCTCAGGCTGAGCGCCTGCCCGTAGAGCTCGAGTGCTTCGGCGACGCCGGCGGCCTGAACCCGGATCTCGGCCAGCCCGACGAGGAGCTCGGCCCTGTCCTCGCGTCCCGACGCCGTCTCGCCGGTGGCGAGCGAGGCGGCTGTCGGCAGGGCCGCCGTGAGCAGCCGGGTCGCCCGGGCCGGGTCGCCCGCCTCGAAATGGTCGCGGGCGGCCCGCAGCCGGCGGACGTGACGCGCGCGGGCCCGTTCGGGCGGCGTCAGCGCAAGCGCGCGCTCCGATAGCTCGGCCGCCGCGCCGGGTGCGCCCCGTAACCGGGCACGATCGGCGCCGCGGTCGAGGATGGCCGCGACACGCTCGGACGGAGCGCTGCTTGCCAGGGCGACGTGGTGAGCCCGCTCCTCCGGGTCCCGGGCCAGCTCCGACAGGCGCACGTGGACCCGCCGCCTCGCGAACGGCGACGCCATCCCGTACGCCGCTGACGCGAGGAGCGGGTGAGCGAAGTGAACGCGGTCCGCGACGAGGGTGACGATCCCATCGTTCGCCGCCTCGTCGAGGCCACCCATCGCGCGGCCCTCGTCATCGGCAGCGGCCAGCACGACCCGGACCAGGGGATCGGCGAGAGCTGCCGAAGTCAGGAGCACCTGCCGAGCCACTGGAGATAGGTGTCGGAGCCGGCTGCGGGCGGCCTCGTCAAGCGAGTGGGGGAGTGGCAGCGGGCTCCCAAGCTCGAGCCCGCCTTCGGCGATCGCGCGCCCGATCTCGAGAGCGAAGAAAGGGTTGCCGCCCGAGACCTCGTGAACCCGGAGAAGGGTTGGCCGCGGCAACCGGATGCCCGCCCGTTGGCGGAGCAGCTCGTAGATCCCCCCAACGCTCAGGGGCCCGACCACGATCTCGTCGCGTCGCCAGTCGGTTACGGCGTCCAGCACGTCCGGAAGCTCCTGGCCCGGGTCGGCCCGGGCACTGGCAATGAGGCGGATCGGTGCGTCGCCAAGGCGGCGCAGCGCGTGGGCAAGCGCAGCGGACGATGGCCGGTCAAGCCACTGCGCGTCGTCGATCGCGATCACGAGCGGATCGTCCCCCGCCGCCAGCGCGCGGAGCAGGCCTGCGACGCCGAGCGCGATCGCAGCCGGCTCAGCGTCCTCACCCCGCGGTTCGACGCGCAGGAGCGCGATCTCGAGTGCCCGACGCTGGGGGCTCGGAAGCTGGCCCCACGCGGCCCCGGGAGTCGACGCGAAGAGATCGGCCAACGCCGAGTAGGAGAGTCGCGCTTCCGCCGCCGAGGGCCGGGCTTCGAGGACGCGCCAGCGGCGCTCGACGGCGAACGAGACCGCAGCTGCCCAGAGCGTCGTCTTCCCAGCGCCTGCCGGGGCCCGGAGCACGATGGCCGACGCGGACGGCGTCGCATCGTCGAGCGCGGCCCGAAGGCGCCCGAGCTCGCGCTCGCGTCCTATGATCGGCTGGAGCATGGCTCCTCCACGCCGTGCGGCCGCGCCGTCCCCGCCCACGGCGATCACGTTTCCCCGACCGATCGTACCAACGTTGTCACGCATCGAAGGCGCCGTCCGACGCGGGGCACGTGACCAATGGATAGAACGGATGGTCGATATAGGGGCAACCGGGTACACTGCACGGGCAATGCCGTCGGATCAGCTCGTCGTTCGCGGTGCCCGCGAGCACAACCTGAAGAACATCACGGTCGCCATCCCGCGGGACCGACTGGTCGTCGTCACGGGCCTCTCCGGTTCGGGAAAGAGCAGCCTCGCCTTCGACACCATCTATGCCGAGGGCCAGCGAAGGTACGTCGAAAGCCTCTCGGCATACGCGCGCCAGTTCCTGGGCCAGATGGAGAAGCCGGACGTCGACCAGATCGACGGCCTCTCGCCGGCGATCTCGATCGACCAGAAGGGCGCCAGCCGGAACCCACGGTCGACGGTGGGGACCGTGACCGAGATCTACGATCACCTGCGGCTCCTTTTTGCCCGGATCGGGCACCCGCACTGCCCCGTTTGCGGACGCGAGATCGAGCGCCAGACGGTCCAGCAGATGGTCGACCAGGTCTACGCGTTGCCCGAGGGGAGCCGGCTCCTCGTGCTGGGGCCGCTCATCAAGGATCGCAAGACCGAGGGAGACCGCGTCTTCGAGGCCGCCCGCAAGCAGGGTTTCGTCCGCGTCCGCGTCGACGGCGAGCAGCTGGACCTCACGGAGGTCCGCAGCCTCGACAAATACAAGCGCCACACGATCGAGGTCGTCGTGGACCGGTTCGTCGTGCGTCGCGCGGTGGTAGCCGGCGAGGCTCCGCCTGACGCCGCCCGGCTCGCCGATTCCATCGAGACGGCACTCCGGCTGGGCGAGGGCGTGGTGGTGATCGCGCCCGCCGCCCGGGACGGCGAGACAGCGGGCTTCGAGGAGCATCGCTACAGCGAGCGATACTCGTGCCCGTACGACGGCACGACGATCGACGAGCTGGAGCCGCGCTCGTTCTCGTTCAACTCACCGCACGGCGCGTGCCCCACGTGCACCGGGATCGGGACGCAACTCGTGATCGACCCGGACCTCGTGATCCCGGACCGGGATCGGAGCGTCGCCGACGGAGCGCTGGTGCCGTGGTCCCGGATGCCCACCGACGCGTCCTGGCGGATGAAGATCCTCGAGGCGATCTTCGCCGCGCACGGCTGGGACATCCGGCTGCCCGTCCGCGATCTCCCTCCGGAGGCGGTCGACCACATCCTCCACTCGGCGAAAGAGGAGAAGGTCGTCATCGCGTACAGGCACGAGCGCGGCGAGAACACCTACACGGCCACGTTCGAGGGCCTCATCACGAACCTGGAGCGGCGCTTCCGGGAAACGGACTCGGAGTACATCAGGACCGAGCTCGGGAGATACATGGTCGCCCGGCCATGCCCGACGTGTGGGGGGAAGCGGCTCCGGCCGGAGGCCCTCGGCGTCACGGTCGAGGGCCGGAGCATCTGGGACATCTCCACCCTGACCGTGACGGACGCGCTGGGCTGGGTCGCGGCGCTGCCGGACCGGATCACGGACCGGGAGCGAACGATCGCCCGGATGATCCTCAAGGAGATCGCGGCCCGCCTCGGCTTCCTGGCCGACGTCGGCCTCAACTACCTCACGATCGACCGCACGTCCAGCACGCTCTCCGGCGGGGAGGCGCAACGGATCCGTCTCGCCACACAGATCGGCAGCTCACTCGTCGGGGTGCTCTACATCCTGGATGAGCCCTCGATCGGCCTTCACCAGCGTGACAACGCGAAGCTCATCGCGACGCTCACTCGCCTGCGTGACCTGGGCAACACCGTGCTGGTCGTGGAGCACGACGAGGAGACGATCCGAACCGCGGACTGGGTCGTCGACATCGGACCCGGGGCGGGCGAGCACGGCGGCGAGGTGATCGCGTCCGGCCCGCTCGAGGCGCTTCTCCGCGAGCCACGCTCAATCACCGGGGCCTTCCTGCGCGGCGAGCGGGCCGTGCCGATCCCGGATGTTCGGCGCCCCGGCTCCGGGACGGCGATCGTCGTGACGGGCGCGCGCGAGCACAACCTGCGCGGGATCGACGTCGCATTCCCGCTGGGGCGGTTCGTGGCCGTCACCGGTGTCTCGGGCTCCGGGAAGAGCACGCTCGTGAGCGAGATCCTCTACCGGGCGCTCGCCCGGGAGCTCAACGGGAGCCGCGAGGCGCCCGGCGCCCACGATGGCCTGGAGGGCGCGCACCTCGTCGATAAGATCATCGAGATCGACCAGAGCCCGATCGGGCGGACGCCGCGCTCCAACCCGGCCACCTACACCGGCCTCTTCACGCCCATCCGCGAGCTGTTCGCGGGTGTCCCGGAGTCGCGAGTCCGCGGCTACGGACCCGGACGCTTCAGCTTCAACGTCAAGGGCGGTCGCTGCGAGAACTGCAAGGGCGACGGCATCCTGAAGATCGAGATGCAGTTCCTGCCGGACGTCTACGTCCCGTGCGAGGTCTGCAAGGGCAAGCGCTACAACCGCGAAGCCCTGGAGATCCACTACAAGGGACACTCGATCGCCGATGTCCTGGAGATGACGATCGCGGAGGGCCTGGAGCTCTTCAGCGCGGTCCCGAAGATCGCGGCCAAGCTCCGGACGCTCGTGGAGGTGGGCCTGGGCTACGTCCACCTCGGGCAGCCGGCCACCACGCTCTCCGGCGGTGAGGCGCAGCGCGTGAAGCTTGCCTCCGAGCTCAGCCGTCGGGCGACCGGCAAGACGCTCTACGTCCTGGACGAGCCCACGACGGGTCTCCACTTCGCGGACGTGGAGAAGCTTCTGCAGGTGCTCCACCGGCTCGTGGACGCGGGAAACACGGTGCTCGTGATCGAGCACAACCTCGACGTCATCAAGACAGCCGACTGGGTGATCGACCTCGGGCCGG
This sequence comes from Chloroflexota bacterium, assembly GCA_025351245.1. Lineage (GTDB taxonomy): Bacteria > Chloroflexota > Limnocylindria > Limnocylindrales > CSP1-4 > CTSoil-043. Next base: position 13,507 of record JANXWH010000058.1, read on the forward strand.
AGGGCGGCACCCGGGGGGGCCTCGTGATCGCGGAGGGGACGCCGGAGACGATCGCGAGGGCCCCGGGCTCGGCGACGGGCGAGTACCTCGCCCGCGTCCTGCGCGGCGAGCCACTGGTGCCGCTCTCGGACGTCACGTTCGCCGATGAGCTGGGGCGGGGAGGGGCGGCGCCGACGAACGAGTCCCGGGCGGCCGGGCCGTCGTCGCGGCCGACGAAGCGGGCCGCAGCCGCAGCCGCGCGGGCCGACTGACGCGCCGCCATCCGGCCGGTCGACCGCCTGGTGGCCGCCCGCGCGAGCCGCACCGACCGCCCGCTGGAAGGCGTTCCTCGCCCCGCTGCCCGAGCGGCTCCTCGACGCGCTGCCGGCGGAGCTCCGGGCCGTGGCCCGCCGCGGCCGGCCAGCGTTCCGGGTCAAGGACTCGATTGCCGACGTCCTGCGATGGGGCGACGCGATGGCCTCCCGCGACACGCTGCCCGGCTCCTGCGCCTGACTGCCCGGAGGGAGGCGGTGGAGCGCCGAGCGGCTACGGTGACGCGGGCATCGTGATCGCGGCGAGCGGGACCCCGAACCAGGCAGGCACCGGTTCCCACTCGCTGTGCCAGACCAGCCAACCATTGCCCACCCCGGAGAGGTCGAGGCCAGCCGTCGGCTCAATCTGGTACGCGCGGCTCGTGCGCGTGTCCCAGATCACGAGGTGGTCGCCAGATGGGTCCGGGTGAGACGGCGTGTCCTGGTTGTCGGCCCAGGTCGCGTAGCCATCGCCCGCCGCGGGCCACAACCCACCCCAGTCCACGACGCCATCCACTTCGTGGCCCGCCGGCCGGGGCTTCAAGTCATCGGTGGAAGCGACGAAGATCCGGGGGCGCTGGGCCAGCCCGACCTGGCCCTGGCTCGACAACTCGTCGCCGACCCAGGCCAGAAGCGAGCCACGGAACGCAACTTCGAAGGCGTCGTCCGCGACCTTCGCCGCGGTCGTTGTCCCCTGCTTCCAGAACATGAGCCGGGTGCGGTACTTGAAGTCGCCTGCCTGGTCGACCAGCCCCTCGCTGTAGGCGACGTGCCCGCCCGAGAGCGCCATCGAGTAGACGGACAGCCCGGTCTGGAGCGACCGTGTTTCGCGGCCGCCCACGACATCGCGCACGACGATCTTCCAGCCGAGCGGACTCGAGTCCGTCGGGCTCTCGGTCGTGTACGCGAGCTCCTCGCCGTCGATCGAGAGGAGCGGCGGAACGCCCTGGCCGCCCTCGAGACGCCGGTTGACGCCGGCCGCCAACTCGTGGGGGCTCCCGTCCGGCAGCCGAAGCGTCATGATCCGCCACGTCAGTTCTCCCTTGAAGTGCACGTTGTCGGCGTAGCGCCACTCCACCCAGGCGACATTCTTCCCCGAGATCACCGGCGTCCAGGCCGAGGCGCCGCCTGCGGCCGTCGCGAGCATGCGAAGCGTCCCATCGCTGAGATCCGCGTAGAAGATGGAGCGCCCTGCAGACCTGTCGTCCGTTCCGTAGCCCGTCTGGTCGAAGACCACCCGCGGCCCGTCGGAGCTCGACCGGTGGATTGAGAAGCCCTGCGGCAAGGTCACGGTCCGGATCTCCTCGTGGGGGACCCGAACGATCGCGTAGGGACCGGTCGACGGCGCGGGCGATGGGGCCGCGGAAGGGGGTATAGCCAGCGTCGGCGAAGATGACGGCGGACCAGCCGGCGCCGACGCCGGGGCCCTGAGGCTCGGGGGCGGGATCGGCGCGCAGCCGGCGGCCGCCCCGATGAGCAGGACGAGCGCGACCGCCGGACGGCGCAGGGTCACCGCCGGCTCAGTAGAACTCGGGGAGCTCGCCGTACCGAGGTCCGTCCTTGGACAGGTAGTACTTGTGGGTCGACCAGGCGCTCCAGTAGCACGCCTTGTCCGGGGTCGAGCTGTAGGGCGGCGGCGCGCCACCGGACTGCACGACGCACGTCCCGCCGTTGGTGCTCGGCCATGGATCGGCGATGTTCGTGTTTACCCCGAAGTTCGTGTACCCGATCGCGCCGGTCGCGTGCTGCGCTGGTTTGATCTGGTGCCACGGGAACGACGTCTTCGTGAGATCGACGCGGACGTAGAGCATGTGGCCGTAGACCGAGATCTCGTTCGTGACGTGATCCGTGAAGGGCGTCTCAGTCAGGTCGTTGACCGCCACGTACCGCCACCCCGACCCATGAGCACCGTACTCGCCGTTGATCCAGGCGAATGCCTTGTAGTCGTCCGTGCCGGCCGTGGTTGTCCCCATGCCGCGCGTGATCGTGCCAGAAGCCTGCGTGGCCGTTCCTTGTTTCGCGGTGACGGATGGACTGACATACCCGCCAAAATAGAACTCCCATTGCAGGAGACTCTGCCCGAGGGCAGGCAGGCAGTTGTATTGCGTCTTCTGGTGGTAGATGTTGAACCCGAGGAGCGCGTCCGTTGAGACCGCATACTGGGGAGAGATGCCGGCGGCGCTGTGCGCCTTGAATTCCTGCGCCTTCTGAGCAGCGTACTCATCAGTGTAGCCGAGCTCGGCGCTCGTCCGCGGGCCCCCGGCTTGAATGTTGATCCCCGTTCCGCCTGAGGCTGGATCGCCGGCTGCGACCGTGCCGGCCGTACCCGACCCGAGCACCGCGACGAGCGCGGCGACCGCCACCACGCGCCGATTCATCTGCATCTCGTCATTTCCTCCCGTGTCCGGCCGTGTGCCCGCTGGGAGGGACCCTGCGCGCGCACGGCGCGCCGGTCCGAGTGCCACAGTTCCTCGGGAGGGGGGGTCGAAGGGATCGATCTGTGACGGCCTCCTGACGAGCCGCGCGCTGGGCCTGCGCGCTCTCGCCGGGCGGAATCGAACGCTTCCCGTATGAAGGGTGAGGCCACGGCGAGGTCGTGGAGGAACGTGAGGCTGCGCCGGGCCCGGTCCACGCGACGCACACCTGTCGTCGCTCCTTCTCGACGCGCCGTCATCCGGTCTGCCGGCGACGTACCATCCGGGCATGCCCGAGATCGAGTTCGCGTTTCTTGCCGACTCCGCCGATGCCCGCCCCGGCGAGAAGTTCCATGTGCTGGGGGGCGGTGTCACCCGGCTGGGAGCGAGTGCCTTCCCGTTCCGTCATCCGCACCTCGCGCTCGTGGTGGGCCTGCTGGTCACCTCGCCTGAGCTCGAGAAGGAGCACGACGTTCGTTTCGTGCTCCTGGCCCCGGATGGGTCCGAGATCGCCGGCGCGAATGGCCTGATCGCCGCGCACGGCATCCGCGACGGCCGGGACACGGTCGTGACGTTCGCGATCGACCTCTGGAACCTCGCGTTCACGGTGCCGGGCGACCACTCCCTCCGGCTCCTCGTCAACGGCTCCGAGCGCAAGCGGATCCCGCTGGTCGTCGAGCGCGTCGTCGAGCCGACCGGGCTGAACTGACCGAAACGGTGCCGGCGCCTCCATCGCGCCCCGGACGCCACGAGATGCCGGCGATCGACGACGCCGCGCTTGCCGCGGCGCGCCATGCCGACCGGCTGGTGGACGCCGCTCGGGCGGCAGTGGCGGCCGGCGCCCCGGGGGCGGCTCGATGGGCTGCGTTCCTGGAACCGCTGCCGGACCGCCTCCGTGACGCCCCTCCCGCCGAGCTCCGCTCGGTGGCGCGCCGGGCCCGCGCGGCGTACGGGCCGAAGGACTCCATCGCGGAGGTCCTTCCCGCCGACCTCGCGATCGCGTTCCGGGACGCCATCGACGATCTCGCCCGCGTACTCATGCGCCACGAGGCGATGGAACGCCACGGTTGAGCCGGCGGCGCGTGCGGCGGTTGCGCGTGGGGCCCAGGCCGCGACGGAGCTCCGCCGGCGCCGGCGTATGCTTCGGGCGACGCCGCGCGGGACCCCGCCGGCGGGGTCGCGTGCGAGGTCCTGGTGTCCAATCGAGTCCGCTGGCTCCTCATCCTCGTGCCTGCGCTCGTCGTGGGTGCCATCGAGATCGTCAGCGACCAGCTCCTCGACGAGGCGTTCCCGTTCCCGCTCGACACGCTCCTCGTCGTGGCGGTGACGCTCGCGCTCGGCGGGGTCTTCGCCGCGCTCGCGTTCCGCCGGATCGACGCGCTGACGGGCGCGCTGCGCCGGCGCAACCAGGAGCTGGAGGCCCGCGAGACATCGGCTCGCGCCCTCCACCGCGTGAGCGTCGCGATCGCCGCCCTGACGGACATCGAGCGCGTTCTCGACGCGATCGTCACGCATGCCCGGGAGATCCTCGCCGTGGACGCCGTCCTCCTCCTCCTTGCCGGCCCCGATGGGCGGCTGGCCCGTCGGGCAGCGAGCGCGATCCCGGGCGCCCTGCTCGCGATCCCGCCGATCCCCGGCGCGAACGCGGGGGATGCGCCCGAGGCCTCCAACGCCGACGAGATCATGCGATTCGTCGAGCCATCGCATGCGGTGGCGCGACTGGCAGCGCCGCTGCAGCGTGGCGGGACCACGATCGGCTTGCTCGCGGTGGGGGCCGCAGAGGCGCGGAGCTTCGACGCCGATGCGCTCGAGACGCTCTCGTCGCTCGCGAACCAGGCCACGATCGCCCTGGAGAACGCGCGGTTGGAGGCGCGCCTGCGCGAGCTGGCCGTAGTCGGCGAGCGCGAACGGATCGCCCGCGAGCTCCATGACGGGCTCTCCCAGGTGCTCGGGTACGTGAACACGAAATCGCAGGCGGTCGACGGCTTCCTTGCCGCCGGCCGGATCGATGACGCGCGCGCCCAGCTTGGCGAGCTCTCTGCTGCGGCGCGGTCGGTCTACGTGGACGTCCGGGAGACGATCCTGCGCCTGCGCAGCCCGATCGGGCCGGCGACGGGCCTGGTGGCGGCGATTCGGACCCACGCGACGGGCGTCGCCGAGTCCGCGAAGCTCGCCATCCGCGTCCAGGCGGCGCCGGAAGTCGAGACCGCCCGGCTCGACCCCGACTTGGAGACGCAGGCGTTTCGAATCGTGGCGGAGGCGCTCACGAACGTCCGCAAGCACGCCGGTGCCCGGCGCGTGACGATCGACCTGCGGACTGCGGAGGATCGCCTGACGGTGACGGTCCGCGACGACGGCCGCGGGTTCGCCCAGGGCGCGCCCGACGACGGCCGCCCGCACTACGGTCTCCGCTCGATGTCGGAGCGGGCGGCCGGCATCGGCGGGACCCTCGACTGGGAGAACGGCCCGGACGGCGGCGCCATCGTGCGGCTTGCGGCGCCGTTCCGGCCCGTCGTGGAGCCGGCGCCCGACCCGGCGCCGATCACCGCCTGATGCGGATCCTCCTGGCCGACGATCACGCGCTCTTTCGCGACGGCGTCGCATCGCTGCTCTCGGCCTGGGGCCACGAGGTGGTGGGCGTCGCGGCCGACGGGGACGGCGCCGTGGATCTCGCGGACCGGCTGCGCCCCGAACTCGTCCTGATGGACGTCCGGATGCCGGGTGGCGGAGGCATCGAGGCGACCGTTCGCCTCGCCGCGCTGCACCCGGAGATCCCGATCGTGATGCTGACGGCGAGCGAGGACGAGGACGACCTGTTCACCGCCATCAAGGCCGGCGCCCGTGGCTACCTGCTCAAGGACCTGGAGGCGCCGCAGCTGCGCGCCATGCTCGCGGCCGTGGAGCGCGGCGAGGTTGCCATCTCGCCGGTGACGGCGGCCCGGATCCTCGCCGAGGTCGCCCGGCCGACGGCACGGTCCGCGGCAACGGTAGGAGGCGGAGTCGCGTCCACCGGACCAGACCGCCTGACCGAACGCGAGGTGGAGGTCCTCCGGCTCGTGGTGGCTGGCCTGCGGAACAAGGAGATCGCGGCCGATCTCGGGATCTCCGAGAACACCACGAAGTTCCACCTTCGGAACATCCTGGAGAAGCTCCACGCGAGCAGTCGCACGGAGGTCGCCGCGCGGGCGGTCCGTGAGGGCCTGATCCCCGGCCCGTGACCTGATCCGCGTCACCGGTCCTCGCCCGCGGGTCCCCAGTCCTCGCCCGCGGGCGCCCAGGTGCCAAACGGCCCGGGCCGAATGGCCCACCGCCTCCCACCCGGTCGGATGGGCAGGTCTCCCGTCCGACCGAACGTGGCGCCCGGCGCGCCCGGGCCCCAGGCTTGACGTGGCGGATCCGCTCGGAGGCAGGCCATGGGCTATCGCATCGACATCGACCACGGGAATTGCATCAACTGCGGCGTCTGCATGGACGTCTGCCCGGTAGAGGCGCTCGACATGAGCCGCCCGACGGGGCCGGGGATCGAGACGGGGCTGGGCGGCCTTCCGCTGCCCTGGATGATGGAGCACCCGATCCAGGTCGGCGAGTGCATCGGCTGCTCCATCTGCATCCGCGAGTGCCCGCCGAACGTGATGACGCTCGCCGTGATGGACGAGCCGACGCCGCTTGTCGCACGCCAGGGCCCGATCGATCGGCCCGCGGCAATGACGGACGGGTGGATCCCGCTCTCCGCGGTCACCCGCGAGGCGCTCAAGCCTGTCCACGACTCACCGTGGGGTCCGCTGTTCATCTGGAAGACGGCGGAACGGCCACAGCCATGGCAGGTCTGGCGGACGATGGTCGAGGACGCCCCGCCGTCGCCGCTCGCGCCCTGCCAGAGCGCCTGCCCGGCGGGCACGGACGCCGGCCGATACGTCGGCCTGGTGGGGGCCGGCCGCTACGACGAGGCCTACGCGGTCGCGGCCGAGGTCAACCCCTTCCCGTCCGTCTGCGGCTGGATCTGCACCGCTCCGTGCGAGGTGGCCTGCCGCCGCGACGTCCTCGACGAGCCGATCGCGATCCGGACGCTGAAGCGATTCGCGGTGGAGCACGGCCACTTGCCGGCGGTTCCGCCCCCCGCAGTGCGCCGCTCCGAGCGCGTCGCGATCGTCGGTGGTGGGCCGGCCGGCATGTCGGCCGCCTACTACCTGGTCCGCCTCGGCTATGCCGTGACGGTCATGGAGGCGATGCCCATCCCGGGCGGCATGATGGCGATCGGGATCCCGGAGTATCGGCTTCCGCGCGAGGCCCTCCAGGCGGAGGTCAAGCGGATCGTCGACCTCGGCGTAGAGCTCCGGCTCGACACCGTGATGGGCCGCGACTTCACGCTCGGCGATCTCGAGCGCGACGGCTTCCGGGCCGTCTTCCTCGCGACGGGCGCTTCGAAGAGCCGCCGGCTCGGCGTCCCCGGCGACGATGCCCGCGCGGTGGTCCCCGCGACTCGCTTCCTCAAGGAGGTCAACCTCGGCGAGAACCCGCGACTCAGCGGACCGGTCGTCGTGGTCGGCGGTGGCAGCACCGCCATGGATGCTGCACGGTCCGCGATCCGAAGCGGCGCCGCGTCCGTGACGATCGTCTACCGCCGCGGCCGCGAGGACATGCCGGCCCAGGCAGAGGAAATCGAAGAGGCCGTGCGGGAGGGCGTCACGCTCCTCACCGCGCTCGCCCCATTCGAAGTCGTGTCGCGCGACGGCGTCCTGGTGGCCCTCCGCTGCGAGGAGCAGCGGGTGACCGGCACGACCGAGCTCGGCCGGCGGATCTACTCGGCGGTCCGGGGGTCCGTCCGGGAGGTCCCGGCCAGCACGATCCTCGTCGCCATCGGCGAGGAGCCGGACCCGTCAATCCTCCCCGAGGGGGCCGGGATCGAGGTGAGCGGCTGGGCTGGGATCGTGGCCGATCCACGCACGCTCGCGACCGGCCGCGCGGGCATCTTCGCCGGCGGCGACGTCGTCTCCGGCCCCAAGACGATCATCGACGCGGTTGCGGCGGGACGCCGTGCCGCCGCGTCCATCCACGAGCATCTCGCCGGCGTTCGTGACGGCGAGGCGGAGATCCTCGCGACCGTCCGCTACGCGACGCCGCCCGAGGCGCACCTGGCGCTGGATCTCGCCACCCGGCCGCGTGCGCACGCGCCACTGCCGGTGGTGGAGCTGGGGTCGTTCGTGGCCCACCAGGTCGGCTTCGATGAGGCCAGCGCCCGCGCGGAGGCGTCCCGGTGCTTCCGCTGCGACGCGGTGTATGGCTGTCCGTCCGTCTCGGTGACGGCCGGGCGCGGGCCACGCGATGCGGGGCTCGGCATCCATGGGATTGAGCAACACGCCGTTCGGCCGCCCGGGCCGACCGGCACGACGAGCGCGACAGGAGGTGTGCAGTGAACGCAGACCAGGTCTCCGGCCTGTTCTCTGCCGGAGAAGGGTTCATCGAGGGAACGATCGCCGCGGCGCTCGTCGTGCTGTGGGTCCTTGTCCTGGGGCTCCACCTTGCCCAGCCCTACATGGCGCGGACGACCGGCAAGTTCACGCTCCGCCTGGGCGCGGACCTCTGGTGGATCATCTACGTCGCACTGCGCGACATCTTCCTCGTCCAGGTCTTCCTGGGCAGCTTCATCTTCCTCTACCCGGACGTCGTCAAGAGCAAGGACCTGCCCATCACGGGCGGCCTGGCGGCCGTCTGCGCCTTCGCGGCGCTCCTCATCAAGCTCATGACGAAGGGCGACGGCGACCTGCGCGGGATGCGCCTCCAGACGCTCCTGATCGGGCTTGGCTCCGTCCTCTACATCGGCCCCTACTTCCTGGGGACGCAGATGACGCTCCTCGCCGGGAAGCTGACCGATCAGTTCATGCCCCTGCTGGTGACGTCGAAGAACCCGGACCTGGCCCTGCCGCTCTGCTACATCTCCGCGGCCCTGATCGGGATCCTGGGCATCACCGCCGTCGTCTACAACCTGCGGCAGACCTCCGTCCGCCGCCCGAAGGCCGTCTAGGAGCCGCCCGATGCTGAACGCTGACGATCTGGCCACTGCGCTGACCCAGAGTGGCTCCGGGTGGATGGTCCTCTCCGTGGCCGCCATCCTGCCGATCCTCTGGTCCTTCACCCTGATCCTGCATTTCGCCCGGCCCTACGTGATCCGCTTCCTGATGCGCCTGACCCTCCGCTTCGGCGGCGACGTCTGGTGGCTGAGCTACGTCCTCATGCGGGACGCGCTCATGGCGATCACGCTTGGCCTGAGCATGATCTTCCTGATGCCGAACCTCTACCTCAAGATCGGCCTGCCGATCACGGCCCCGATCGCCACGCTGGTCCTCTTCTGGGCGCTGGTCCTGAAGCTCCTCCGTGACACCGACGACGACCCGGCGGCCTTCCGCCTGGTGAGCGTCCTGCTGGTCGTCGCTTCGATCCTCTACATCGTCCCGCAGGTCTACGGGATGGAGGCCGCCGACCAGGCGTATCTCGGCAGCCTGCCCCATTCCCTCATCAGCAGCGAGAACCTGGGCCTTGCCCGGCCGATCCTGTGGGCGAGCCTCGGCCTCTTCAGCCTCACCGGTGCGGCCCTCTTCGGACGCTTCCTGATGCGGCTGGGCGGCCCTCGGCCCGAGTCGGAGCCGGAGGTGCCGTCCCGCGCTCCCTGAGCGGGGGACCACGACCGAATCCTCCCGGAGGAGGACGACGGGCGGCGCTGCGAGGCGTCGCCCGTCGACGTTCCCGAGACGAGGCGCCGCAGCTGCGTCACGGGCGGACCGGGCCCGTCCCGCCGGCATCGATCACTGCCGTCCCAAAGGCCTCAACGAGGAAGCGCGACGGCGAATCCGGCTCGTACGCGAGCGTCAGGCTCCGGCGCGCCCGCGTCCACGCGACGTACGCGAGACGGCGCTCCTCCTCCAGGGCGCGAATCGGGTCGCCTGTGTCGGCAAGTGCGCGCGGGCTCGGGAAGCGTCCCTCGGACATCCCGATCACCGCCACGTGGTCGAACTCAAGGCCTTTCGTCGCGTGCGCCGTGGCAAGCGTGAGTCGTGGTTCCGCCGCGCGGAGCGCCGCCAGCCGCTCGCGCGCGTTGCCGATCGCGGTCGTGAGCGCCGCAAGGGTCGGGTAGGCCGTCCCCCAGGCGAGGAGCGCGGCCAGCAGGTCGGTCAGCGGCGGCACCTCCGGTCCCAGGTCGTCGAGATCCGCGGCATCGGTCGGCGGCCGTCCCGCCGGCTCGCCTGCGACCGGTGAGCCGGCGAGCGCCGCGCTGCCCCGGCGCGTCGCCGCCGCCGCGACCGTGCCCAGGCACAGGAGGAGCGGGATCGTGCCCGGCACGGCCGCGGCCTCGGCCAGGATCCCATCCAGCCGAGAATCCTCGAGGAGCAGGGTGACGCCGTCCGCCCTGAACGGGATCCCGCGCTCCAGGGCAAGCGCGGCCGCCGGCAGGAGCTCGCGCCGGGTCCGGGCCAGGATCGCGCGCGTGCCCTCGTCGGCCGGCCACCCGTCCATGGCGCGGGCCGCGATCTGCATCTCGGCCGCCGGGTCGCGCGCTGTCGGGGCGGGCGCGAGGATCAGGCGGCCGGACGCATCGGGACGCGGTCGGACCCGCTTCGCGAATCGCTCTGCGTTGTGCTCCACGAGCCGGACCGCCGCCGCGACGACCGGAGCGGGGCAGCGGTAGTTGACCTCCAGGTCCACGCGCCGAAGCCCGGGCAGCGCCCCGGCCAACCCCAGGACCCTCCGTACGTCCGCGAGCCGCCACCCGTAGATGGACTGGTCATCGTCGCCGACGAGGAAGATCCGGTTGTCCGGCGCGGCGAGCAGGAGCGCCATGCGGAGCTGGCTCGCGTCCACGTCCTGGACCTCGTCGACCAGCAGGTGAGCGCATCGCGACCGCCAGCGCGCGAGGAGCGCTGCGTCCTCCCCGAGACGCCGGAGCGCCAGCGCCACGAGGTCGTCGAAGTCGATCCCGCCGACCGCGCCGAGCTCCTTCTCGTAGGCGAGGAAGGCCCGGGCGACCGGCCCGGGCGAAGGGTCGCGGGCAACGTCTTCAGCAGTCACGGCAAGGTCCAGCTTCAGACGGGAGAACGGGCTGTCCAGCCGTCTCCGGGCGGCCGCGTCCAGGTCGGGACAGGCGCGCCGGAGGATCGCGTCGCGCGAACGGAGCTCCGGACGCAAGCCGGCGTCTCGGAGGATCTCGAGGCCCAGGGCGTGGAACGTCCGCACCCGCACTGCGCCGGGTGCCACGCCCAGCGGCGCGAGCGCCGGGTCCAGACGTGCCCGGAGCTCCTCGGCGGCGCGGGTGTTGAACGTGATCGCCGCGATCGACGCCGGGTCTGCGCCGGCCGAGCCGACGAGCCAGGCCACGCGCGCCACGAGCGTCGTCGTCTTGCCGCTCCCGGCGGGGGCAACGCACAGGATGGGTCCCGGCGGTGCCATCGCGGCTTCGCGCTGATCGGGCGCGAGCCGCGCCAGCCGGTCGGCGACGGAGGAGGGGAGCGCGGCCATGCCGCAGTGTGGCCGTGGCGTCTGCACTGGCCCTCACCCGGCAACCGAGGATGTTCGCGGTGTCCGCGATGTCGCACCGGGCTGGCAAGCGGATCGAGGTCGCGTCCCGGCAGTGCTGGAAAAGCGTTGACGGTGGAGGCTCTTCAGCGACGACAGGATAGGGTGTTGGGATACCCCGCGGTCACCTCCCTCCGGTCTGGCGGAGGACGGCGGACAGAACCCGGCTGACCTCAGCCGGGTCGGCCGGCGATCCACCAGCGCGACGGGAGCGCGCGTCGACCCGGAGCCGGTAGGCGTGCTGGCGGCAGGCCGGCCCGCAGTACAGGCGCCGGCGCCCGGTGCCCGCCCGAGGGAGTTCATCGCCGCACACGACGCAGCCCGGAATGGCGTGACGGAACACGCCCGTTTCGTCACGTCGGTGTGCGCTCATGCGATCGCCTCGGCCGTGGCCGGGACGGCCCGGGCGGCCACGAGGGCGCCGATCGCGTGGCGGTCCGGCAAGGTCAACCCGAGCCCCCGGGCACCCGCGATGACGAGGTCCATGACGGCCCAGGCCATCGTCAGGCAGCTCGTCTCGCCCGGGAACCGGCCGATCACCTTGGTCCTCCGGCGGACTTCCTCCAGGGAGCGCTCCAGCAGGTTCGTGCTGCGCAGCCGCTTGCGCAGCCGGAGGGGGTAGCGCAGGTGGACGGTGAGCGCCGGGAGGTCGTCGGCGAGGCACGCCGCGGCGGACGGGAAGTCACCGGCGAGCTCGCCCACGAGCCGGCGCAGGCCATCCTCGGCCCCCTCGGGGCAGGTCGCAATATCGAGCGCCGCCCAGTACGCTGCCCGCACCTTGGCATGAAGGCCCCCGCGGTCGGGCAGCTTGGCCAACACATTTCGCAAACGATGGACGGTGCACCTTCCACGATCGGCGTCGGGCCACAGCTCCTCGACGGCCCGGATCAAGCCGGGTGCCCCGTCGGTGACGACGAGGAGCGGGCTGCGGAGACCGCGCCGGAGCAGGCCCCGGCCGAGATCGAGCCAGTCCTCCACGCGCTCCCGCTGCCCGAGGCTGACGTCGAGCAGGACGCGAGCGCCATCGGTGCTGAAGCCCCAGGCGACGAGGACGCCCTCCTTCGGCCCCTCTGGGCGGACCGGCAGGTAGATCGCGTCAAGGAACATGGCCACGAGACGGACCTCGCCGAGGCTCCGGGCCCGGAAGGCCCGGTACCGGTCGCGCAGCTCGCGGCACACGCTGCTCACCGCCGTCCGGCTGATGGCCCCGAGGCCCGCCTCCCGGGCGAGGCTCTCGATGTCGCGGTCCGAGAGGCCCCGGACGTACGCGCCGATGACGAGCGCCTCGAGGGGTCGGGTCCGGATGATCGAGCGCGTGTCAGGGATCACCTGGCTCACGAAGCGGGTCAGGCTGTCGCGGACCTGGGGCAGGTTGATCGTGATCTCGCCCTCGGCGGTCTGGACCCGCCGTGGCCGGGAGCCGTTGCGGGATCCCGCGGCATCGGGCGTCCGCTCGTAGCGGGCCCGGTGCAGGAAGGCTGCCACCTCGTCCTCGACCGCGCGCTGGAGGACGAGCTGGGCACCCAGGCGCCCAAGGGTGGAGAGGGCATCGGGGTCGGCGAGGCCGCCGGTCAGGACCGCCTCGATGGCGGCCTCGATCTGGACGCTGGGGGCTATCCTCTGTGCCACGGCGTGGTCTCCTGATGCGGGTTTGCAAGGTCCGCTTCGGAGCCTACGCCGTCTTCACTTTTACAGCGGTCTCAGGACGCCACCCTCCTTATCGCCCCTGGCATGAGGCGCCGGGGGAGCCCACCCTCGCCGACGCCATCCTCGACCGCCTCGTCCCCAAACGCCGTCCGCCTGAAACTGCGCCGCGAGTCGATGCGTCGCCCGCGCGACAAGACCTGGGCGGACCTGGCGCCGCAGCCATGGCCGGGGCTCCCGAGGAGCCCGATTGGCGCGTGGCAGACTACCCCGTCAGGAGCTGGAGGAGGTCCCCCGAAGAGGGTGCTCTCCGGCCCGCGTCCCTAGGTCTTGCGCGCCGCAGGCGCTCACGATGAGCACGGTTCGATTGGCGGCACCCAGTGCGACTCAGCGAGCGCGAGGATGAGCGCGCAATCGAGCAGGCGGGAGTGTCCTCGCGATACCCGATGACTGACGGCGTCC
>JANXWH010000079.1 GCA_025351245.1 Chloroflexota bacterium
AAGCTCAAGAGCGACGACGAGACGAAGGCGGCCTCCGAGGTCGTCGAGGAGCTCCGCCGCAAGCTCGCCGCTGCCCAGGTGGAGGCGCTCAAGCCGCATCGTCGGCGGCTCCCGGCGGAGCGGGCCGCGCTCACCCACAAGTTCGACATCACCGGCCACGAGGGCTACATCACGGTGGGCCTCTACCCGGACGGGCAGCCCGGCGAGATCTTCCTGAAGATGGCGAAGGAAGGCTCCACGGTCTCCGGCCTCATGGACACCTTGGCCATCGCGATCAGCCTCTCGCTCCAGTACGGCGTGCCGCTCCGCGACCTGGTCAACAAGTTCGCCCATGTCCGGTTCGAGCCGTCCGGCTTCACCGGCAACGCGGAGATCCCGATCGCGAAGTCCGTGATCGACTACATCTTCCGCTGGCTCGGGTCGCGGTTCCTGGCCGGTGACGACCGGGCGGCGCTGGGGCTCCAGGACCGCGGCGTCGTCGTCGGGGCGGCCCCGTTCGCCTTCGGTGGAGCGGCCCTGGCTCCGCAACCGGAGGAGGGTCCGTCGGCGATCGACGAGGCGAAGGAGCCGCCGTCCACCGCGACGACGGCCGTCGCGACGGCCGTCGCGCCATCCCGGGCGGACCCGCCCACGGCCTCCGCGAAGGCGGACCTGCCGGTCGCCGAGGCGAGGAACGGCCGCGCGAACGGCAACGGCAAGGCCGCCGGCGTCAGCGCCATCGCCGCATCGCTGAGCGCGGAGCGAACCGCGTTCAAGATCCAGGAGGACGCGCCCAGCTGCGCCGACTGTGGCTCGATCATGGTCCGCAACGGCAGCTGCTACAAGTGCCTCAACTGCGGCTCCACGAGCGGCTGCAGCTGAGCAACCCGCCAGCGCGACGCTGAACCGGAGGCCGGGCCGCGAGGCCGGGCCGCGAGGCCGGGCCTCCTCGTATCAGGCTCGCGCCGGACGATCGCGTGGGCCGCCCGGCAGGGCCTGCCAAATGTGCACGACGCGGGCGTTCGTCGCGCCGCTCTCGTCAGGCGCGCCCCAGGCGGTCACATGACCGGTCTTGCGTCTGGTGCCGCGGCGTCCGGGACCCGGCTCGTGCGTGGCCCGACCGAGACTCCCGGTGAGCCAGCCGCGACGCGGTGACGTGCGCCCGCCTGGGGTGCACCTGGCCGGAACAGCCGACCCGAGAACGGGGTGCGGCCGCCAGCGGCGGCAGGTCGGCCGTCTCCCGTCGCCTCCCGTCGGAATATCAACCCCACTGTTGTCGGACGCGATCCCCGAGGCGCCGCGGACCCGCGTGGCGGCCGCGAGCGCTCGCGACGGGCGCGCGACGGCACGCGACGGTGCGTGACACGCTGGTCTCCACTCGTGCGCTCCTCCGGACGGATGAGCGGGGCCACGACCATGCCGCACAGGGGCCTCGGCCACCTGCGGCCCGAGCAAACCGTGTCCGCTAATCGTGGGGTTGATGCCCGGGCACGGTTGAGGGCGGCTGTCGGCGTGGCGCGACCGGACCCGTCGCCATCACACCCGCAGCGCTGCGGCCCGCCGCGGAGCATTCGCGAGGTGACCCCGCTGGAAGGCGACACCCGTCTTGCCCTCCTCGACCCCGCCCTCCACGCCGCTGGATGAAGGTGACGAAGAAGCAGCCGCTGACGCTGGACCGCTTCGACGACCTGTTCGCGCTGCTGGCGTCCCGGGCGGATTCACCCCGGTCGTGGACGGTCACCCGGGCACAGGTGGAGGCGCGCGGCTACGACCTGAAGGCGGTCAACCCGACCGCGAAGGTGGCCGGCGACACGCGCACGCCGATCGAGCTCCTGGACGAGATCGAGGCGCGCGGCCGCGAGGTCGACGCGGCGGTCACGCGGCTACGCACGCTGCTCGTGGCGGATGCCGATCCAGCGCCTCGCTGACCGGATGCGCGCCGGTCAGTCCGGGCCGCTTCGGCAGAAAAGGGAAGCGCAATCCAGGACAAGCTCGGGCGTCGGCGGAACGTCGGGCTTCGGCGGAACAGAGCGGCTGTGAATGGATCGAAACGCCCGAGCAGGCCCTTCCGACCTTGACGCACGAGGATGGCTGGCTATATTGGGCATCAACCTGCCAGTAGCTGAGCGAGGTACCGTGCTGCCCGACGCAACCCGTCGCTCCGGCCGAGGATCCCTGCCGACCATCCTTGCGACCGCGATCCTGCTGGCCTTCTTGGTGTTCGGCGTCACCGCCGTCTCGATGCCCGGGAATGTCCTGGGCGCCACCGTGACGAAAGCGGCCGTCTGCGGCGCCAACCTGCGAACCAGTGCTTCCACCAGCGCCAGGACCCGGACGATCATCAGGGTCGGCACCACGGTCACGGTCGTGACCAGCGTCACCGGTGGAAGCTGGCGGACGACGTGCGCGGGCAAGTCGGTTTCGGGCAGGACCTGGTACCGGATCAGTGCGATCAACGGCAGGAGCGTCAGGTCGCTCTACGGCGTGACCTACCTGTACGCTGCCATCAGCTTGTTCAAGGCGGTGGCCGCACCGGTGGTGGCCGCACCGGTGGTGGCCGCGCCGGTGGTGACGAAGTACGCGGCCTGCAATGTGTACCTTCGCACGAGCGCCGCGACCACAGCCAGCTCGAAGGCCCTTGTCGCAACCGATACCCAGATCACGGTCGTGACCAGCGTCACAGGTGGAAGCTGGACGACGACGTGCCTGGGCAAGGCGGACGCCGGCACATCCTGGTACCGGATCAGCGCCGTGAACGGGAAGAGCGTCACCACCCTGTATGGGGTGACCTACCTGTACGCGGCCTCCGGACTCTTCAAGGCTGTCCCGACACCGAGCCCGACGCCTGTCCCGACACCGAGCCCGACGCCTGTCCCGACGCCTGTCCCGACGCCTGTCCCGACACCCACTCCGACGCCGAGCGCATCGCCGACCCCGACGCCCACTCCGACACCCACTCCGACGCCGAGCGCATCGCCTGCGACCACGTTGGAGGGCATCGACATCAGCCACTGGCAGGGTCCGATCAACTGGACCCAGGTGAGCGCGGCGGGCAAGCGCTTCGCGTACATGAAGGCGTCCGAGGGCACGACGTATGTCGATCCGACGTATCTCACGAACAGGGCGCAGGCCCGGGCGGCCGGTCTGTACGTCGGGGCCTACCACTTCGCGAACCCGAGCCTCGATATCGGGGATGCGGTCGCCGAAGCGAACCACTTCGTCGACACGGCGCGGCCGGCCAGCGGGGACCTGCTCCCGGTGCTCGACCTCGAGACCAGCGGCGTGCTGGCCCCGCCCGATCTGATCGCCTGGGTACAGGCGTACATGGAGCAGGTCTACCAGCGGACCGGGGTGCGCGGGGTCATCTACGGCTCGCCGAACTTCTGGAAGACCTACATGGGCGACACGACCTGGTTCGCCACGAGCGGGTACGCCATCCTGTGGGTGGCGCACTGGACCTTGGCGGCGGCGCCGACGGTGCCGGGCGGCAACTGGGGCGGGAAGGGCTGGACGTTCTGGCAGTACAGCTCCGACGGGTCGGTACCAGGGATCGCCGGGCGGGTCGACCTCGACCGCTACAACGGCCTTGACCTCGCGAGGGTTCTGATCCCGTAGCCGCCGACCGCGGAACAGGACCGCGTCGTGTCGTGTCAGCGTGCCGTGTCGGCCCGCGTCGTTCCGTCCGGCCTCCCCCTGCGGCGATACAGTTGCCCGACAGGTCGAGAACGGGTCGGAGGAACCATGAAGATCGGGATCATCGCGCCGCAAGGCTGGATGGGCGAGTACGACGGCTGGGAGACAGTCGCGGCGTGGCTCCGGACCGTGCAGGTCACCCGGCAGGCTGAGGCGCTCGGGTTCGAGTCCGTCTGGCTCTTCGACCATCTCCACACGGTGCCGCGGCCGACCGACGAGATCACCTTCGAATCGTTCACGTCGCTCGCGGCGCTCGCGGCCCTGACGTCGCGGATCCGGCTGGGCCACCTCGTGATCTGCACGGCGTTCCGGAACCCGGCCCTGACCGCGAAGATGATCTCCACCATGGATGCCATCAGCGGCGGCCGCATGGAGCTGGGCATCGGCGCGGGCTGGAAGCGCGACGAGTGGCTCGCCTACGGCTACGGCTTCCCCGAAACGAAGGAGCGCCTGGCCCGGCTCGCCGACGACCTGGAGGTCATCACGCGGATGCTGGAGCCGGGACGATCGACGCACGCGACGTTCGAGGGCACGTACGCGCACGTTCGCGACGCGATCAACGTGCCGAAGCCGGTCCAGCAACCGCGCGTGCCGATCATGGTGGGCGGCAACGGGCCGAACGTGACGTGGCGGTTGGCCGCCCGTTTTGCCGACGAGCTGAACCTCGACGGAATGGAGCCCGGCGAGCTCGACGAGGCGCTGCCGGTGATCCGCTCCCGGTGCGAGGAGATCGGGCGCGACCCGGCGACGCTGCCGGTCTCCGTCCACATCGGGCCGGAGCAGCTCGCCGCGGCCGGCAACGCCCGCGTGGACCAGCTGGCCGCATATCGCGAGGCGGGGATCCGCCGTGTCCAGACGCTCATTCGCGAGTCGGCGACGTCGGATGACGCCCTCGCGTCGTTCGCAGCCGACGCCCGCGGGTCAGGCGCCGAGCTGGCCTGACGACCGCGCGTCAGGCGGGGCGCCCCCGCCGCGGGCGCGCTGCTACGCCATCTCGTCGAGAAACCCCCCGACGCTGCAGCCGCGATGACCCGAGCCATCGATCGCCTGGATCAGGGGATGGGCGCGACGTTCAGGAGGTTGCTGCGCAGGATCGGATCGCCGGTCGGCTTCTGAGCGTTGAAGACGGCGCCGAAGACATCGCCGGAAACCTTCCTCGTGGTCCCCGTCGAGCCGATGAGCGTGACGCTGATGAGTCGGCCCGAGACACCCCGGTCACGAAGGTCGAGAGCCACGAGCGCGCCGACGTTCGTGCGACTGTCGGCTGCGAATATCGCCGCGAGCTGGCTTCGCGGATAGGTCGCCGTTTGCCACGTGGCGTACGGCGATCCCGCATCGTAGGCGGTGCCATTCGAGGCGCGGTCCGACGAGCCGCGCAGGTAGATGACGGGCCCGGCTACCTTCGACCCCGTGGACGAGACGAAGGCGTTCTCGTTGTTCTCCGTTGCGCCGCCGCCAGTCGAATGGAACAGCGCGTTGGCGATCGCCGATCCGCTTCGGAGGACCTGTCCCATGGTCGCGGCAACCACCCCGTCCGTTGCCGGATCCTCGTGGAGGGAGCCAAGGTAGACCTGGGAGCGGGTGTCGTCGTAGACGTCGAACGTGGACGTGCCCGGGCGCAGCTGGACCGCCGCGTACGAGCGAGCGGCGATCGTCTGGGCCTTGAGTGCCTCGGTCGGCCAGCTCGCGGGCATCTCGGCCGGAACGACGCTCCGAAGGTACGTGTCGAGTGGGAGCTCGTTGATGACATTCACGCTGGCGGTGGCGATGATTCGGAGGGTGCCCCGATAGCGATCGTACGAGGACGGCTTCGACCAGAGCTGGAGACGGGTGTCATTGGCGGCCGGCCGCACGCGCAGGTCGCCGGAGAACGGGGCGTCCCAGAGGACGGCCCCTCCCGCGCCGTCGACGATGAGTTGCCAGGTGGTCGTGCCCGTCGATGCGTCGGGAATGGCTCGAAGGCGGGCGTCGGCCGGGAAGACGGCGGCGATGCCATCGATCGTCCACTCCCCGCCGCGCCCATAGATGGAGAGCGGACTCGTGGTGGTCGCGGCGAACTTCTCGAGGACAAGGACGCGGATGTCTGTGTTCGCAGTCGTGCCGATGGTCGTGCCCTGGTAGTAGTGGGCGAGGATGGTCGCGGCATCCTGGCCGGCCAGCGCCCGACCGCGGGCCCCGTACTGTGAGAGACCGACGCCGTGACCCCATCCACGGCCGTAGAAGGTCACGGTCTCGCCGAGAGCCGTGCTGCCGGTGGGAGTCGGCGCCGGGGCGGCGACGACCTTGAACAACCCTGTCGCAGCGTAGAGGTAGCTCACGCCGTACAGCGCGGAGACACTCGTCCCGTTGACCGCGCTGATCTGGTACCACGTGCTGCCGGACACGGATGCGCCGGCGCAGGGAGTTTGCCAGCTGCCGCCGGTGACGGTGGCGGCGACGGCGATCGTCGTGTCCGTCATGACGCTCGTCTTGATGGCGCCGCTCGTCGAGGCGCTCGTTCGCAGGTTCACCCCGTCACAGGCGGCCGCCAGCGTCGTGGTGGACGGGCTCGGGGACGGGCTCGGCGTGGGAGCGGGCGTCGGCGTCGGCGTCGGCGTCGGGGTGGGACTTCGAGTCGGGCTTGGTGTGGGCGCTGGAGTCGCAAGGCTCGGCGTCGGGGCCGGTGTCGGACTCGGCAAGGTTGTTGGAGTTGCGCTCGGCGTGGGCATTGGGATGACCAGGACCGCCTTGATCAGCCCGGTGGCGCCGTAGAGGTAGCTGCGCCCGTAGAGCGAGGCGACGCTCCGTCCGTTGATCGCGCTGATCCGATACCAGCGGTTGCCCGACACCGACCGCCCGCCACAGGTTGCCCGCCAGCTGCCGCCGGTCACGGTGGCGACGACGGTGATCTTCGTGCCCGTCCCGACTGTCGAACGGATTGCGCCGCTCACGGAGGCGCTCGTTCGCAGGTTCACGCCGCAGGCGGCGGCCATCGTTGTTGCGCCCAGTACGTTCCCGGGCATGAAGGCGGACGTCAGGCCGAACAAGAAGAAGGCGGACAGGAGGGCGGCCAGGAAGGCCGCGGGCCTGGCGGGGCGAACGGCAGGTCGGGCAAGATCGAGCAACCCGGGCACCTCCTCTCTTCAGGCCCATAGCGTGTCCACTCCACGAACCGCGAACCATCACCCGATAGGGCCAGATCGCACCCCTGCCAGAAGAGCTACGCGGAAGATCGCTGCGAGGAGCGGCGCGCCCGGAACAAGACCGTCCCGCCCGGGCCGATGGCACTCCGCTCATCGGGTGGAATGCCTCCGGCAAGCCAGGGTCCGGCAGTCGGCACGGGGCCGACCAGATCCTCTACCCCGGGCGGCGCGTCAGGCGGGGCGCCGCGCGCCCGGGGGCCACCCGGGTGATTCCGGGTATGCTGCGCGGGTACGTGTTCGACAGGCGCTCCGGTCAGCGCCACGGTTTGCCAGCCGCGATCCCGATCCATCCAGCGCCCTGACCGGGCCCCGCCATCGCGCGGGAGGGCCTCGCCAGGAGCGTCACTTCCATGTCATTCGATCAACTCGGGCTGTCGCCCGAGCTCCTCCGCGCCGTCGCGGACCAGGGCTACACCGAGCCAACGCCCGTCCAGGCGGCCGCGATCCCGCTCGTGCTCGCCGGGCGCGACGTGCTTGCGGGCGCCCAGACCGGGACCGGCAAGACGGCCGCGTTCGTCCTCCCGATCCTCCAGCGGCTGGGGACCGCCACGCCGGCGGGCGACCGGCGAGCGCCGATCCGCGTCCTCGTCGTCGTACCGACGCGCGAGCTGGCGCTCCAGGTGGAGGAGAGCGTCCGAACATACGGCGCTCGCCACCGGTTCCGCTCCACCACGATCTACGGCGGCGTCGGATTCGACCCGCAGGTCCGCGCCCTGCGCGCCGGCCCGGAGATCGTCGTCGCCACGCCGGGGCGTCTCCTGGACCACGTCGGCCAGCGCACCATCGACCTCTCACGGGTGGAGATCCTCGTCCTCGACGAGGCGGACCGGATGCTGGACATGGGCTTCATCCGGGACATCCGAAAGATCCTCGCCCTGCTCCCGTTGAAACGCCAGAACCTCCTCTTCTCCGCCACCTTCTCCGATGAGATCCGGCGTTTGGCCGACGGCCTCCTGGACCGACCCGCCTCGGTGGAGGTAGCACGACGCAACACGCCGGCCGAGCTCGTCCGCCAGGTCGTCCACCCGGTGGACCGCGAGCGCAAGCGCGAGCTGCTGAGCCGCCTCATCCGGACCGGCACGATCCGCCAGGCGCTGGTCTTCACGCGGACGAAGCACGGCGCGAGCCGCCTCTCTGAGCAGCTGGTCCGCGACGGGATCGCCGCGGCCGCGATCCACGGCAACAGGAGCCAGCCGCAGCGCGTTCGCGCTCTCAACGACTTCAAGGCCGGCCGCGTGGACATCCTTGTCGCGACGGATATCGCGGCCCGTGGAATCGACATCGACGCGCTTCCGCACGTCGTCAACTACGAGCTCCCGATGGTCCCGGGGGATTACGTCCACCGGATCGGCCGGACCGGGCGCGCCGGGGTCGACGGGATCGCGCTCTCGCTGGTCTGCGTGGACGAGGCGAAGCTCCTGCGCGACATCGAGGGCATGCTCGGGCGCCGGGTCGAGACCCAGGAGATCCCCGGCTTCACTCCCGACCTCACGATCCGGCCGGAGCCGATCCGCCTGCGCTCGGGCGAGCCGGGCCATGGAGGCGCGGCCCGGCCGGCTGGGCGGGCCGCGCCTGGTCGTCCGGCGCCGGGCCGATTCCCTGTCGGCGGACGGACGCCCGTGGCGGGACGCTTGCCGGCCGCGGCGCCCACGCGGATGTCGATCGGCCGGCCAATGCCCGCCCGGCCCGCGGCCACCGGCCGCCCGGGGTCAATGCGCCCGACGTTGGGGCGCCACGACGCACGCCACGACCCACGCCACCCCGACCCACGCCACGCGGGCGCGGCGCGCGCCGAGGTCCCCGTGGAGCGCCCGCCGTGGGCACGCGACGCCGGTCGCGTGAACGGTGAGCGGGTCCCCCTGCCCCGCACCATTCCCGGCGAGCGGCTCGCCCGCCTTCCGCAGGAGTAACCTCCCAGCGTGCCCAGGACCATGCGCGTCGGGATCCTCACCGCCGGCGGGGACAGCCCCGGGCTGAACGCGGCTATCCGCGGCTTCGGCAAGTCCGCCATGAGCACGTACGGGATGGAGGTCGTGGGCTTTCGCGACGGGTTCCGCGGGCTCGCGGAGGACCGCCGCGTCCGCCTGGACAAAGGTGCCCTGTCGGGCATCCTCACGGTCGGCGGGACGATCCTCGGCACCAGCCGTGACAAGCCGCACAAGATGCTCGTCGACGGACGGGTGACCGACATGACGCCCGTGATCGTCGAGACGTACCGGAAGGCCCGCCTCGACGCGCTCGTCTGCCTCGGCGGAGGCGGGACCCAGAAGAACGCGCTGCGCCTCGCGCGCGCCGGGCTCAACGTGATCACGCTGCCCAAGACGATCGACAACGACGTGGCCCTGACGGACGCGACCTTCGGGTTCGCGACGGCGCTGGAGATCGCGACCGAGGCGATTGACCGGCTCCACAGCACGGCGCACAGCCACCACCGGATCATCGTCGCCGAGGTGATGGGGCACCGGGCGGGGTGGCTGACGCTCGGCGCGGGGCTCGCCGGTGGCGCCGACGTAATCCTGATCCCGGAGATCCCCTACCGCGTCGAGAAGATCGCCGACGCCATCCGGCGGCGCAGCCGGAGCGGCACGAACTTCAGCATCGTGGCCGTCGCCGAGGGCGCCCGCAACGTCCAGGATGCGGCGGCGTTCCACGCGGTGGAGAAGCGGCTGGCCGCCGCGAAGGAGCCGGCGGAACGCGACGCGGCGAAGGCGGAGCTGATCGCACTCGACGCCCTCCACGCCGGGAACACGCTCCGGCTCGCCGCCGAGCTCGAGGCGCTGACCGGCCTGGAGTCACGCGTCTCGATCCTGGGGTACGTCCAGCGGGGCGGGACGCCCTCGGGCGTCGACCGGCTGCTCGCGACCCGGCTCGGGAGCGCCGCCGCGGACCTGGTACAGGCCGGCCGTTTCGGTGTCATGGTCGCCGCCCGCGCCGATGGGACCGAGCCGGTCCCGCTGGAGGCCGTGGCCGGGCGTCGCAAGCCGGTCCCGCCGGACCACGGCTGGGTCACCGCGGCGCGCCACGTCGGGACCTGCCTCGGCGACTGAGGCGCCGCAGGCGGGCCGGCGGCGGGGCGGCGAGCCGAGCAGGCCGGCGGCGGCGGCGTCATCTGCCCGTCACGTCACTCGCGGTACGATCCGCCCTGACGTCCCGCAACCCGGAGATCCGCATGGGCATTCTCGACTTCCTGTTCGCCGACCCGGCGAAGCAACAGCTCCCCTCCCCTGCCGACGCGCTGCCCGGCCGCCCCGAGCCGATCATGGCGCCGGGGCGCCACACGGTCCTGGGTACGCTGACCGATGGACCCTGGCCGGCCGGCACCCGGGTGGTGACCTTCGGAATGGGCTGCTTCTGGGGTGCCGAGAAGGGCTTCTGGGCGATCCCCGGCGTCGTGAGCACCGCGGTTGGGTACGCTGGCGGCAGCACGCCGAACTCGACCTACCAGGAGGTCTGCACCGGCCGAACCGGGCATGCGGAAGTGGTTCGCGTGGCCTACGACCCCGCGCGCGTCTCGTTCGAGACGCTTCTGCGTGCGTTCTGGGAGGCGCATGACCCGACGCAGGGAATGCGCCAGGGCAACGACATGGGCACCCAGTACCGATCCGCGATCTACGTGGCCGACGTCGACGAGCTGGCGCTCGCCGAAGCATCGCGGGATACGTACCAGGAACGCCTTGCCGCGGCGGGGTTCGGCCGAATCACGACCGAGATTGCGCTGGCCGGACCGTTCTTCTTCGCCGAGGACTACCACCAGCAATACCTGGACAAGAATCCCGCAGGCTACTGCCCCGATCACGGGACGGGCATCGCGTGCCCGATCGGGCTGCGCGGGGTGCCCGCGGAATAGCCGGCGGCACGAGCCAGGCGGGGCGCGCGTGGGCCCGACTTACGTGCGCGTGCGCCCGACTTACGCCTCGTGAACCAGCAGGGGCTGGGTGAAGTCCTTCGCGAGGCCGCGACCTTCGAGCTCCGGGACCAGCTCGGGCGGCCGAACGTCCGACCGCGATGCGGGTGCGATCCAGTCAGTGAGATCCCGGTTCACGAGGATGGTCCCGAACCGGGCGAGCTTCCGTCCGTCCGGCGAGTCGAACTCGATCGTCGCCTCCGTGAGCGGAACCATGACCCGTCGACGACGGAAGCCGATGATCGGGTCAGTGCCCGGGATCACGTGGATGTTCCCGCTGACGTCGTACCGTCCAAGCCGCAGCTCGACGGGGATCGGGCGAGTCCGGATCCGGCGCGTTGGATCGCCACGCGGACCCGCCACCGCCACGGCGAAGATCTCCTCTCGCGCGACGACGACCGTCCTGACCAGCAGCCCGTGGCTGTCGTCGAGGCTCTGCAGGAACGTATCGACGAACTCGAACTCGGTGCAGTCGTTCATGAGGTCGGTCACCCGGTCCGCGGTGAGCGCCACGCGGCCGAATGCCACGGAGTCATCCGCGTAGACGGTCAACTCCACCATGGGGACCGGCGGCGCTTCAGGCGTGGGGAGCTCGGCGACCACCGCGTGTGGCGCGGCGTGAAAGACCATCCGCAGCGGTCCCTGCAATCGGGCGCGCATCGACATGCGCCGAACCGTACGCTCGCGAAGCTCGGCCGCGGTATGGCCCGATAGTCCGGCGTGGCGCGACTACCAGGCCGTCGCAGGGTCGTCCAGCACGACCTCCATGAGCGGGCTATCGCGGACCATCACCTCGAGGTCGTCGCGACCCCAGGCCCGAGCCACGTGGGCCAGGAGCGCACGACGCTCCTCTTCGATGACGATGACCCGCGCCGCCCCGGAGAGATCGGCGACCACGTCCTGCTTCAGGTGGATCGTCACGCGCGGGTCTGCGTCGACGTTGGCAAGCCAGCCGCGCTTCTCCCCGCGGGGCATCCCGCTGATCACGATGCGGCCGTCGATCGCGTGGAAGACGATCTCGATCCGGCGCGGCTCGCCGCTCTTCCGGCCGGTAGTGGTGAGGTCGATGATCCCGCCCCGGGCCAGGGCGGCGCGGATCGCGTCGTTGCGGATCGCGTCGTTCATGCGGGGGTCTTCAGCCATGCGGGGGTCTTCGGCGTCATCATTGCGTCCGCAACTATCGCATGACCGACGAGTCCGTGCGGCGGCCGGGTCCCTGTCAGCGGCGCCGATGTCGGCGCCTGACCTGCGTCTATCGGGGATCGCCGGCGACCGGCACCGGCGACCGGCACCGACTGGCCGGCCCCGACTGGGCGGCAATGTCGCCCTACCCGATCAGGACGGGCCCACTCACGCTCGGAAACGCGCCGAAACCCCGGGTTGGCCGCGTTTCCACGCTCCGGGTGGGTCCTGGCGATCGGCTGGCACGATATTTGGTTTGGGCCCCGGGGCGCCGGGGTGTGCGGGGCGCCCGGGCTGTGCGGGGCGTCGGGGCCGGGTCGGTGCCCGTTGCCGGGACGATTGCGTGCAGCGGCCGGGCCCGTTTCAGCGGCGGAGGTGGCCGTCGAGCCAGCGCATCTTCACGAGGTCGTGGAAACCCTCTCCGCCCTCGTGATCGTTGAACGGATACTCGCGGATCTCCGCGGGCCCGGCGTAGTGGTTGAACGCGGCGTAGACCGTCGAAGGCGGGCAGACCTGGTCCATGAGGCCGACGGAAAAGAGGGCTGGCGCGGTCGCCCGGCGACCGAGGATCGCGGCGTCGAAGTAGGACAGCGTCTCGTAGGCCTGGACGACGTGGTCGCGGTGGGCCTTGAGGTACCGGGCGATCTCCGCGTACGGGTCGGTGTCGACGAGCGTGATCGCGCGGGGGAAGTCGCACAGGAATGGCACGTCCGGCGCGACCGCCGAAAGGTCGTCCACCAGGCCCGCCACGGCAAGGCTGATCCCACCTCCCTGACTGCCGCCCGTGACCGCCACGCGCGTCGGATCCACCGCCGGGTGGGCGCGGGCTGCCTCGATGCCGCGGACGGCGTCCGTATAGATCCGCCGGTAGTAGTACGTCCGGGGATCGAGGATCCCCTGGGTCATGAACCCGGGGTGGGACGGGGCGCCGGTCGCGTCGGGGTCCGGCGTATCCCCCACGGCCCAGCTCGATCCCTGGCCGCGCGTGTCCATGACAAACTGGGCGTAGCCTGCGGCCGCCCAGAGGATCCGCTCGTGGGCCAGGCCCCTGCCGCCCCCGTAGCCGACGTACTCGACCACGGTGGGCAGTGGACCGCGGCTGCCCGCGGGCACGTGCAGCCAGGCCCGAACGGGCGACCCCCCGAACCCCGCATAAGTGACGTCATACGTGTCGAGCACGGTGAGCCCGCTGTCGATGCGCCTGAACGTGGCGCCGAGCTGGTGGGCACGCGCCTCGGTGAGCGTGGCCGACCAGAACCGGTCGAGGTCCGCCGGGACGGCGAGCTCCGGGCGGTAGGACCGGACCTCGGCGAGCGGCATGTCGAGGTACGCCATGAACGAACTCCCTCCGGCGAGCGAGCGGCCTGTCCCGCGCGTCGGGTCAGCATACGATCGTGGAGGTCACCGACGTCCGCCCGGACCGCAACCGACTCCACGTGCTGCTGACCCGCGC
>JANXWH010000050.1 GCA_025351245.1 Chloroflexota bacterium
GATCGGCCCGACGCCGGCAGGGCTAATCACGGCCCCCGGCTCCGCACCGGGCGTTCCCGTTCCGTTCGCGGGATGGGACGCGCACCGGGCGACCGGGGGCCGCTCTGTGTCTAGTGTGTTTCACGCACGCTGCGGCAGCTCCCCGACCTCTCATCACAGCGCCCCGGCTCCGCTCCGTTCGCGGGGTGGGCGGCACACCGGGCGTCCTGGGGCGATTCTGTGCCGCGGCGCGTTCCCGCCTTGCCGACCCTGTATGCGCGTGGCATGATCCGCACCGACCCTCCGGAGCGTCCGGAGGGCTGCCATCGCGATCTTCGGGGGGAGTTATGCCGACGTACATGGACATGCACGATCTGCCAGGGGTGAAGGCAGCGGATGTGGTCGGCGCCCACGAGGCTGACCTCCGAGTCCAGGGCCAGTACGGCGTGAACTACAAGCACTACTGGGTCGACGAAGCCGCCGGCAAGGTGTTCTGCCTGGTTGACGCCCCGGACAAGGAGACCGCGGCCCGGGTCCACCGAGAGGCGCACGGGCTGGAGGCGCAGCACCTCTTCGAGGTCGAACAGGGAGCGTAGAGCCCGGGATCGCTTCGCGCGCTTCCAATCGGTCCCCGATGATGCGTGGGGGTTTCTTGCTGGCGCGGGATGGCCCCCGGCTGACCTTGTCCTGACACCGGCCCCGGCTCCCTCGGCGCGTTGACAGCAGTGGGCGCTGCGCCCGGCGGGGAGCAGATTCCTATCTCGTCAGGCTCGTCGAGTGTTCTTGGCGCACCCTCGCGCACGTCTGACCTCTGGCACTTGACGCACTTCAGGGCGCGGCTGAGGGTCTCGGCATGATGCATCCAGTGGGCCGGGCGGCTCGATGGGCAAGGCAGTTCGCCATCGTTGCCGCGGTTGCTGTCGCAGCCGCGGTGTCCGGCTGCCAGGGGGCGCAGAATCCCAAGCTCCATCAGCAGGCGCAGGCCGCGCTCGCCCGATGGGCCGACGCCCTCGCAGGCGCGGGCGGCCAACAGGGCGTCGTTCTCGTGGGGGAGCCGACCGGTCAGGTCGGGGACTGGGAGCTGGCGGTTGGTGACAACAACAAACGCGCGCTGATGAGCGGCCTTTTCGAGGCAGCCGTCAGCCTGCCGGCTGAGGCGCCGGCGGAGGGGGAGGTTCAGTGGCAGGACGGCACCACCAAGGCGGTACGGGTGATCTCCGCGCAACAGGCCGTGGCGGAGATCAGGGCCAGTTCCGCACAGCCCTGCCCAGATTGTGTGTCCTTGCAGATCACGGCAGCACGGCTGACTTCCGGGCGGGTTGAAACCAGCCGCGGTCCCGCGACGGCCCCCATATGGGAGTTCACCCTCCAGGGCACGGCCGTCAAAATGACTCGCGTTGCGATCGCCGACAGCATCACCGTCGTTCCTCCTCCCTGGAACGCCGATGACGCACCCGTCGGGATATCGGTCGACTCGGCGAGCGGGACGGTTGGCGGGCGCGAGCTCACGGTCGCCTTCGTCGGTGCGCCGCTGCCGGGTGATCAGGGCTGCGGTGCCGACTACAGCGCCGAGGCGGTCGAATCCCCAGAGGCGGTCGTCGTAATCGTCACGGAGCAACCACACGGAGCTTTTGAGGCGTGTACGGCCGTCGGTGCCCGGCGCACCACCTCGGTCAAGCTGGCCGCGCCTCTCGGTGGACGCGCCGTGCTCGAGGTGAAGCAGGGACTTCCGGTTCCAGTTCTCCTGACACCCTGAAGCGACCCGCTGGTCCTGGTGCGTGATCCGGAGCGAGTCACATTCCCGAACGTCGTGCCACGAGGTGGTTGTGCCGCCTCCGGTGCGCACGCGCACCACACTTGAGTGACGCCGCCGCACAACGTGGTGCGGTGACTCGCCAGCCGTTCACATTGGTGGCATGCTGCCCACAGTTGGTGGCATGCTGCCGCAAACCGATCCCATCAGGGGGACGACATGATCAAGCCGAGCATCCTGGGCCGCGGCGCCATCGCCGTCCTCGTGTCGCTGCTCGCCGTGGGCACAGTGTTCGCCATGAGCCCGGCACCGACAAGCTTGACCGGGAGCAGTCACGCTCTCGGTGCCCAGCCGGTTCAGACGGCCGACAAGACCCCGGAGCCGACCGAGTCTCCGGCGGCCGCGGGGACGCCCGAGCCCGCTGAGACGGCCGAGCCCGCTGAGGCCTCAGAACCTGCTGAGGCATCGGGCGCCACGCTCTCTGACAGCCAGGCGGCACCCTTCGTCGCGAAGCTGAAGGCTGCGGGTATTGCCGTGAGCGTGACTGACTTCAAGGCGCTGGCCGCGAAGTTCGGCGTCGGCGGGGCGGTTCGCGTGCTCGCGTTCGCGAAGGCGAGCGGCAAGTCCACGGCCGAGATCCTCGCCATGTTCCAGGGGGGCAAGGGCTGGGGCGAGATCGCCCATGCGCTCGGCCTGCACCCGGGCATCGGCTGGATCATGAGCGGCGGGCATGGCAAGGGCCAGGGACACGCCGCCGGCGCGGACAAGACCAAGGGCGCGGACAAGACCAAGGGCGCCGACGATAGCGGTTCCTGAGCTCACGTCGGACCCCCGGGGCTGGGACTGCCCGCCCGCGCAAGGGCACTCGTATCGATAGCCGCCGGGTCCTGGGCCCCTCTATCTATTCGGCGCCGGAGCGCGCACACTCCATGCATTGGGGGGAGGCACGGGAGCTTTCGGGCTCTCACCAGCGCGGCGTCCTCACACGGTCGCCTAGACCGTCGCGCAGGGCCAATGGCGAGTCCGACCCCCCGTCGCCGGGCACGCACGTGCCCGTGGAGGTCCCATGCCGTTGATGGCAGTCGCGTTCCCGATCCTGCCCGGAAAGACCGCTGAGTGGCGCGAGTTCATCGGTGAGCTCAGCGGCCCGCGCCACCAGGAGTTCGCCGACTCTCGACGACGGGCAGGCGTCCACGAGCGAACGTTCCTGCAGCCGACCCCGATGGGTGACCTCGTGATCGTGACGCTCGAAGGCGACGATCCGGGGCGGGCGTTCGGTCAGATGGTGGGCGCCGGCGACGCGTTCACCACGTGGTTCCTCGAGCGGGCCAAGGCGATCCACGGCGTCGACCTGGCCGTGCCGATGACCGGTTCTCCGTCCGAATTTGTCCTGGACTCCGCCCAGGTGGCCGCACCAGCCAGGTAACCGGAGACCAGGTCTCCGGTCCGCACCGCGAGGCCGCTCGCTTCGGCGGGCGGCCTCGTTGCGATGGGCGCAAGGCGCGACGCCTTTCGCGACGCGTTGATGCGGGCGACGGCCAGGCGGCGGACTACTGGGCGCAAGCTGCCGATAGGTTTGCCCGTTGGGCCATTGACCCGCCAGCATCCGCGGTCGAACAATCGAGGCTGCCGCACCAGACGAGGGCCTGGAATGAAGCAATTCGAGTCGAACGCCTCGCAGACGACGGGCGACCGCACGGCCCGACGACGACGTGGCGTCGAGGGCGGCCCGCCGATCCTGCGAGAGATCGCTCGGCTCCAGGCGGGGGCGGGCAACGCCGCCGTAGCGGCCAGCCTGGGTGACGTCATGGTGCAGCGCCACGATGTCGACGCTGGCGCCGATGCGGCCCCGGGGGCGGGGCAGCTGCCCACCCCCAACCCGGTGATCGCGGCCCTCTGGAAGATCTCGGTGCAGAATCCTCTCCACGCGGCCGCGAACGCGATGAGCGACGACAAGCCGGACTACAAGACGGCCTTCGACCAGGGCAGCAGCGCCGAGGAGCACACCATCGCCACCGCAACCTCGCTACCCGACGGGGACCCGCGCGTCGTGCAGGCGAACTACCTCTCCGACGACCTGGCGGTGGTCGAGACGATGCTCGCCCCTCGGGCCGACTTCCCGATCTGGAGCGACGACAAGATCGCCGCCCAGCTCGGCAAACTGGAATGGGACGCTGCAGTCGTCGGCGAGTCGCTGGGTGGGGACCCGGCAGCGAGGCAGCAGGTGGTTCCCGGCCTGGGCAAGGAGCAGCCGCCGGCCGACGGCTGACTGCCGGTGCGTGCCTCAGGGGCCGAGGGCGGTGAGCCGCGGATGGCGGAGCACTCGCCGTCGGGACGCCATTGCCGTAGCCAACCCTGCCGTCGCCGCGTCGCGTCGCACGAGCGATGCCCATCGAGGGCGTCTTGCGCACGCTCGGCCAGCGTGACGCCCCGTCCCTCATGACTCCAGGTGGCTCATTGCACCGGCACGCCGCCGCCGGGCGTACGCCGTGGCCCACTCGACGTCGCAACGCGGAGCGAACCGCATACACTCCACCCGCGGCCGTCCGAGTGTCTACCGTACCCGGGGCGGCCCGATGTATTTGGGGGGAAGAATTGGCCGAGAACACGCCTGTCCCGGACTCGGGTGCTCACCTCCGCGAGCAGGTCCGGAGGATCATCCTCGACGAGGATGGCGCCTGCCTCGGCGTCAAGGTCCGCCCGGCGATCCCGCTATCGGACGAGGAGCGCGTCGCGCTGGCGACGCTTCGGCGCCTGAACAGCTCCTAGCCCTTCGACCCGGAGCTGCCTCCGACAGGCCTCCGCATACGCCATGACCCATGCGCACGTGCGACTAGTCCTTGACATGCCGGCGGTGGTGCCCGCAAATACAACAATCGGATGGGAGGCAAGGACGCGCGGCTCCCAACTCGGTCGCCCGAGCCGCGCTGAGCCACTGGCGAGCCCGACCCGTCCAGGGGGGCTGCGTGCGCGCCCGGGAAGGACGACCGCCTGATGGGGAAGTATCTCTACACGCTCCAGTACACGAGCGCCGGGCTGGGAGGAACAGTCAAGGAAGGCTTCGTCAGCCGCGAGGCGTTCTTCCGCAAGACCGTTGAGGGCCTGGGTGGGAAGACCGAAGCTGCCTACTGGGCCTATGGCGACGTGGACGTCTTCATCGTCGTCGACCTGCCGAGCGCGGAGAAGGCGACGGCCCTCTCATTGGCGCTCGGGCTGACCGGCTCGTTCCGGGTCACGACCACCACACTGGTCGGCGCCGCGGAGATGGACGCCGCCGTCAGGGCGATGCCCGGCTACCGGGCAGCGGGAGCGTAGCCGGCGGCCAGCCGCGAATGCGTTTGCCCCGCGCAGGGCGTGAGCACCTGCGCGGGGCATCTTCGCCGTGCGCGATCCAGGCATACGGATCGCAGGGCGAGCATCTGATAGAAGGCGCCGGCCACGGGCGCAAAGCGCCGCTCCGGGGCGGCACGAACACCGCCGCGCCGCTCCCCGTGCTCCGGGGAGCCCGAGGACTACACTCCGCGGCACGGAGGCGGGGCCGCACCCCGCAGCCTGGAACGGCACGGCACGGCACGGAGGCACGCCATGACAAAAGGCTACGTCCGACTCACCACCCCGCTGGTCCGCGACGGCGATCGCGCCACTGGCACGCTCCGGCCGGCAACCTGGGACGAGGCGCTGGAGCGCGCCGCCGCCGGCCTGCGCCACGCCCGCGACACGCGCGGAGGGACGGCGCTCGGCATCTTCTCGTGCTCAAAGGCGACGAACGAGGTCAACTTCGCCGCCCAGAAGCTGGCCCGAGCCGTCCTGCACAGCAACAACATCGACAGCTGCAACAGGACCTGACACGCCCCGAGCGTCGCCGGTCTGGCGACCGTCTTCGGTGCCGGTGGCGGCACCAGCTCATACCGGGAGATCGAGGAGACAGACCTCGTCATCCTCTGGGGTTCCAACGCGCGCGAGACCCACCCGATCTTCTTCCACCACCTCCTCCGAGGCATCCGGCGTGGCGCCCGCCTCTACGCGGTCGACCCGCGCCGGACGAGCAGCGCCGCCTGGGCCGACACGTGGCTGGGGCTCGACGTGGGGAGCGACATCGCCCTCGCGAACGCGATCGGGCGCGAGATCATCGCGGCCGGGCTGGAGAATCGCGGCTTCATCGACCGCGCGACCAGCGGCTTCGACGCCTATCGCGAGAAGGTCGAGTCGTACACGCTGGAGTACGCGGAGCGGGAGACTGGCGTGCCGGCCGCGCGCATCCGCGAGCTCGCCCACGCCTACGCGACGGCGCCGCGCGCGATGATCTGCTGGACGCTGGGGATCACCGAGCACCACAACGGCGTGGACAACGTCCTCGCCCTCGTCTCGCTCGCGCTCCTCACCGGGCACGTGGGCCGCTACGGCAGCGGCCTCAACCCGCTGCGCGGCCAGAACAACGTCCAGGGTGGCGGCGACATGGGCGCCCTCCCCGACCGGCTGCCCGGGTTCCAGCACGTGGAGCAGGATGCGCTGCGCGCCCCGTTCGACGCCGAGTGGGGCGTGGCCGTGCCGCCGAAGCGCGGGAAGCACCTCTCCGCGATGTTCGAGGCGATGGAGCACCGGGAGCTGACCGCGCTCTACGTCATCGGCGAGAACCCGGTCCAGTCCGAGGCCGACCAGGCAAAGGCGATTCGGCTCCTGTCGGGTCTCGACCACCTCGTCGTCCAGGACATCTTCCTCACCCGGACCGCGCAGCTCGCGGACGTGGTCCTGCCGGCCGCCGCTGCGTGGGCCGAGACCGAAGGGACGGTCACGAATTCCGAGCGGCGCGTGCAGCGCGTCCGGAAGGCCCTGGAACCGCCGGGCGAGGCGCGCGACGACCTCGCGATCATCTTCGAGCTCGCCCGCCGTCTCGGCGCCGACTGGGGCGAGCCTTCCGCGAAGGCGGTCTGGGACGAGCTACGCCGGCTTTCGCCCGTCCACGCCGGCATGAGCTACGCGCGCCTCGAGTCCCAGGGTGGGCTCCAGTGGCCCTGCTACGACGAGACCCACCCGGGAGAGCTGTTCCTCCATTCGCGGCTCTGGGAGGACCCGGTCCCGGGCAACCGCGCGCCGTTCGTGCCGGTCGACCACGATCCGCCGGTCGACCGCCTGGACGCGGACTTCCCCATCCGGCTGACCACGGGCCGGCGGCTGGACAGCTACAACACGGGCGTCCAGTCGGGCCGCTACCGCTCGCCCCTGCGGCGTGGAGAGTCGCTGGACCTGTCGCCGGAGGACGTGGCCGGCTACCGGCTCACCGAAGGCGAGCGCGTCCGGGTGGTGAGCCGCCGCGGCGCGGTGGAGACGCCCGTCCGGACAGACCCGTCGCTGCGACCCGGCCTGGCGTTCATGACCCTGCACTTCCAGGACGACGTGGCCACGAACCTCCTCACGATCGACGCCACCGACCCGAAGTCCGGCACCGCCGAGTTCAAGGCCACCGCGATCCGGATCGAGAAGCTGGTCGCAGCCCGTGGCGGCTGACACGGCCGTCGCGGCTGACACGGCCGTCGCGAAGGAGCCCTGACCCATGGACCTCGTCACGCTGGCCCCGCGCGCGACGCCCGACGAGCGAGCGGCGGTTGACGTCGTCCTCGGTGCGCCGGTTGGCCGCTGGGACGGGGGGGAGCGCGCGGACCCGGAGGGCGGGCACGTGGCAAGCGGCGGCCATGCGGCGCGCGAGCGGCGCCATCTCCTCCTGCCCGTCCTCCACGCGATCCAGGAACGCGTCGGGTGGATCAGCCGCCCCGCGCTCGAGTACGCGTGCCGACGGCTGTCGATCCCGCCGGCCGATGCGTACGGCGTCGCCAGGTTCTATGGACTGTTCTCCACGACACTCCGGCCGCCGATCGTGGCGCACGTCTGTGACGACATCGCGTGCCGGCTGGCGGGCGCGGAGGACGTCTGCGCGGACCTGGGGCGCGCGCTTGGGCCGGCCGGGGAGCCGGCGCTCGACGGGGAGGCGACGTGGCTCCGGAGCCCGTGCCTGGGTCGCTGCGAGCGCGCGCCGGCGGCGCTCTTCACCGTCGCCGGGACGCTGCCGGAGACGATCGCGGCCGCGCCCGTTGACGCCGCCGGGATCGTGACGCGTCTGGAGCGGACCGCCGCCGGGCGACGGCTGGTCCCCGCGCCCACCGACACGGAGCCGGACGAGGAACGGCTTGCCAACGTCCGACGCTCGGTCCCCCAGGCCGGCGGGCCGGGCCTCCGAATCCTCCGCCGGGTCGGCGTCACCGACCCGCGGAGCCTGGACGACTACCTCGCCACGGGCGGCTACCGTGGGCTTCGGCGCGCCATGGAGATCGGTCGCGAGGCCGTGATCGCGGAGGTGACGGCGTCCGGCCTCCTGGGCCGGGGCGGGGCCGCGTTCCCCACCGGGCGCAAGTGGGCCGCGGTGGCCGCCCAGCCCGGTCAGCCTCACTACACCGTCTGCAACGCAGATGAGTCCGAGCCCGGCACGTTCAAGGACCGGGTGCTCATGGAAGAGGACCCGTACGCGATCGTCGAGGCGATGACGATCGAGGGATTCGCCACCGGCAGCGCCCACGGCTTCCTGTACATCCGGGCCGAGTACCCGCTCTCCGCGGCGCGGATGGCCCACGCGCTCGCGACCGCGCGCGCGGCCGGCTACATCGGGGCGGACATCCTGGGCTCCGGCGTTGCGTTCGACATCGAGATCCGGCGGGGCGCCGGCGCGTACGTCTGCGGCGAGGAGACGGCACTCTTCAACTCGATCGAGGGAAAGCGCGGCGAGCCGCGCAACAAGCCGCCCTTCCCCGTCGAGGTCGGGCTGTTCGGCCGGCCCACCGCGGTCAACAACATCGAGACGCTCGTGAACATCCCGGGGATCGTGGCGGATGGCGGGGCGGCCTTCGCCGCGCTCGGCACCCAGGGATCGCGCGGACCGAAGCTCTTCTGCATCTCCGGTTCGGTCCCCGGCCCCGGCGTCTACGAGGTCGAGTTCGGCGCCTCGCTTGGCGACCTGATCGCGCTCGCCGGCGGCGTGACGCCCGGTCGCGCGCTGCGGGCGGTCCTGCTGGGCGGCGCGGCCGGTGTCTTCATGGGGCCGGATTCGCTGGACCTGCCGCTGACGTTCGAAGCGACGCGGGCCGCCGGCGCAACGCTCGGGTCGGGCGTCGTGATGGTCTTCGACCAGACCGCCGACCTGGTCGGGACACTCCGCCGGGTCGCCGCGTTCTTCCGCGACGAATCCTGCGGACAGTGCGTTCCCTGCCGCGTCGGGACGGTCCGCCAGGAGGAGCTCCTGGCGCGGCTGGCAAACGGCCGGCCCAACGGGAGCGTGGCCGATGAGCTGGCGCTCCTCGCGGACCTGGGGCTGGCGATGCGCGACGCGAGCATCTGCGGCCTGGGCCAGTTCGCGTCCTCGGCGATCGAGTCGGCAGTCCGGGCCGGCCTGGTGGCATTCGCGGGGCACGGGGAGGCGCGCGCGTGAGCAGCGAGATCGCCCACATCTTCAGCGAGCCACCGGCACGTTCCACGCGGATCCCGGGTCCGCCGCCGGTGCCGGCTCCCGCGGCCGTGGAGCTCACGATCGACGGGCGCACCGTCAGCGTCCCGGCGGGCGCCACGATCCTGGATGCCTGCCGCGCCGAGTCGATCCACATCCCGACGCTCTGCTTCCTGGAGAACCTGACGCCGGTCAACGCGTGTCGCGTGTGCGTGGTGGAGGTGGCGGGGGCCCGCACGCTCGTCCCGGCATGCTCGCGACCCGTCGAGGCGGGGATGACCGTCCAGACCGCGTCGGAGCGGGTGCGCCACAGCCGCCGGCTCGTGCTGGAGCTCCTCGCCTCGTCGGTCGACCTCTCGACAGCGCCGGGCGTCGCCGACATGCTCGCCGAGTACGGCGCGGATCCGGCTCGCTTTGGCCCGGCCGCCCCGCCGGCGCAGGCCGGCGAGCGGGACGCCCGCCAGCCTGGCCACCACCACGTGCCCGACGGGGCCGCCTCGGCGACGGTCGCCCAACCGGTCAAGGTGGACAACGAGCTCTTCGTTCGCGACTACGCGAAGTGCATCCTCTGCTACAAGTGCGTCGAGGCCTGCGGGGTCGACGCCCAGAACACGTTCGCGATCGCCGTTGCCGGGCGCGGGTTCGATGCCCACATCTCCACCGAGTACGACACGCCGCTGCCGGCCTCCGCCTGCGTCTACTGCGGCAACTGCATCGGGGTCTGCCCGACGGGCGCCCTCATGTTCCGCTCGGAGCACGAGATGCGCGCGGCCGGGACCTGGGACGAGGCGGCGCAGAGCAGGACCGACACGATCTGCCCGTACTGCGGGGTCGGCTGCACGCTCACTCTCCACGTCCAGCAGGGCGCAATCGTGAAGGTCACCTCGCCCCTCGACGCGTCGATCACCGAGGGCCACCTCTGCGTCAAGGGCCGCTTTGGGTTCACGTTCGTGGGGAGCGGCGGGGACGGCGGCTGACAGCGCAGCGCGGGCCGAACGCGAGGGCCGCACGCGAGGGCCGCACGCGTCATGCCGCGCGATGGACGCGTCAAGCCGCGCGTCGAAGTCACACATCGACGTGGTCGGGGGTCCAACCTCGGGCGGACCCGGAGCGCCGTCCGCGAGCAGAGGGGATGCGAAGACGATGCGCAGGTCCAGGCGTCGGCGCGCGGCGCGGCTGGTCGCGAGCCTCGCCGTCGTCGCCCTCGCGGTCGGCATCCTCGCCGTCCGCGGCCGGTTCATCGTCGGGCCGCAGCCGGTCACCCGGGTCGCCCCAGACCCGTGGACCACGACCATCACGGTCCACAGCACGGCGCTCGGTCGAGACATGGCGGCCCAGGTCTTCCTGCCGCCGAACCTGGACCCGCGGCACCGGGCCCCCGTCCTGTTCCTGTTCCACGGCCGGGGCGGGGACGAACGCAGCTGGATGGCCGGGCAGGACGGATCCGGCGTCGGTGTCGATGCGGTCGCGCACGGGATGATCTCGGCCGGGACCATCGGGCCGCTCGTCATCGTGGCCGCCCGGATCGACGATAGCTACGGCGTGGACTCCCTCCCCGCCGCGGACGGCTACGACCACGGCCCGTACGAGCGCTACATCATCGAGGACCTCGTGCCGGCAATCGAGGCCCGCTACCCCGTGGGCGGCGACGCAGCCCACCGCGCGGTCGGCGGCTTCTCGATGGGCGCGTTCGCGGCCCTCCACGCAGCGCTGCGGCATCCGGGCGTATTTGGATCGGTCGGCGCCCTCAGCCCCGCATTCTTCGTCTCGCCGCCCGCAGACCGGTCGTGGATCTACGGGGACGACGCCCCCGCGAACGACCCGCTGGCGCTGGTAGCGACTGTCCCGGCCGGGAGCCTCCGTGTATTCCTCGGGTATGGGGACCGGGATTACGACTGGATCCAGGACGCAACGCGCGCGCTCGCGACGCGCCTGGCCGGCCGGGGAATGGCTGCCGACCCCGTCGTCGTCCCCGGCGGCCACGACGTGGCAACCTGGCGCCTCCTCGCACCCACGATGCTGAAGACACTGTTCGGACCCGCGAGCTCAGCCGATCTGGACCCGCTCGCGGCCGGCATAGATGTTGAAGGTGTCGCCGCGGAGGAAGCCGACGAGCGACATCCCAACCCGCTCGGCCGCCTCGACGGCCAGGTCGGTTGGGGCCGAGACCGCCGCGACGAACGAGATCCCGGCGACCGCGGCCTTCTGGACGATCTCGAAGCTGACCCGACCGGAGACGAGGAGCAGCCGGCCGTGCAGCGGCAGCTCGCCGGACAGGGCGGCCGCACCGACCAGCTTGTCCAGCGCGTTGTGCCGTCCTACGTCCTCGCGGAGCGCCAGGAGCTGCCCCGATGGGTCGAAGAGCCCGGCGGCGTGCAGGCCGCCGGTCCGCGCGAAGACCGCCTGGCCGGCGCGGAGAGCTTCCGGGAGCCCGAGAAGTACTCCTGACGCGACGACCGGCCCGGCCGGGAGCGGATCGCAGCGCAGGACGACGTCGTCGAGGCTGGCCTTGCCGCAGATCCCGCAGCTCGCGCTGGCCACGAAGGCACGCGCGGTCACGGAGGAGGCGTCGAACGCGCGACGGAGGCGGACGACGAGCTCGTTCTCCGGGAGCGCTGTCGAGCTGGGGTCGCCGACCTCGACGGCGACGACATCGGCCGGGGCGACCAGGCCCTCGCTCACGAGGAAGCCGACGGCGAGCTCCTCGTCGCGGCCGCGCGTGCGCATGGTGATGGCGACGTCCGTCGGGACCTGGCCGGGGCCTGCGACGCGAATTGCCATCGGCTCCTCGCCCGCCAGCAGATCCTCGCGCTCGTCGGCCCGGCCCGGACGGACCGTCACGATCCGGCGGGACGAGCTCGCGCGATCGGGACCGTCGTCAGCTTGCGGACGCGTCGACATGGCGCGAGTGTATCGGGGACCGTGGCGAGAGCGGCCCGCGTAGACGGGTAGGGCGGCCCGGGCGGGCCTCCGGCGTGTCTCAGCGCACCGGCGTCTCGGCGCGCCGGAGGAAGACGGCGGCGGCCGGCGGCCGCAGGCAGTGAGTGGACTGCATCGCCTGCTCGTAGCCGCCGGCGTTGAGGATCGCCACGAGATCGCCCTCCGCCACCGGCGCCATCGGATAGTGCTGGGCGAAGACGTCACCCGCCTCGTTGATGTTGCCCGCGACGGTGACCGTGCTGGTCCGCGCGGCGTCCGGCGCGATCACCGGCACGATCTCCTGCGCGTACCGGTAGATGAAGTACATGCAATTGACGTTCCAGCCCAGGTCCAGGCCCACGAACGTGGTCCCGCCACGCCCCTCCACGGTCACCACCTCGCCGAGCAGCACGGCGCTGTCCTTGACCAGGTAGTCGCCCGGCTCGCACGCGACGGTGATGCCGAGCGGGCCGACGTGGCGCGCAAGGAGCGCCGCGTAGGCGTCGAGCGGGACGGCCTGCTCCTCGGCGCGTGCCGGTACGCCCAGGCCGCCGCCCACGTTGAGCTCGTCGATCGGACACCCCGCGTTCAGGAGCCGCCGCGCGATCTCGACGGCCCGGACGAGCGCGGTCTCGAACGCCCCGAGGCCGTCGGCGAGCCAGCCGGAGCCGGCATGGAAGTGCAGCGACGTGATCGTCAGCCCGTTGCGGCGGGCGGCGGTAACCGCGTCGTCGATGCGATCCGGCCAGATTCCGAACTTGGTGGGCCGCTCGCCCGCGTAGGCAAGGCCCTCGTGGTAGCCGGCGCCGGCGCCCGGGTTTACCCGGAGGCCGATCGCCCGGCCGGGGGCGCGCAGCCCGACCCGCTCGACCTGGCTGACGGCGTCGAGGTTGAGGCGAATCGGCCCCGCGGCGAGCAGCACGTCGAGGTCGCGGCCCGAGAGGTTGGTGCCGGTGAAGCTGATCTCGTCCGGAAGCCAGCCGTGGGTGAGGGCGTGCTTCACCTCGCCCGGCGAGCATGCGTCGATCCCGACCGCGCCCGGCCGTCCCGGCGCAGCGATCCCGCGCAGGACCGCGAGCAGGTCGGGGAACGGGTTGGCCTTGAGCGCGAAGCGCAGCCGGAACGGTATCCCGGTCCCACGCAGGGCCGCCGCGAATCGCTCGGCGTTCTCGACAACCCGGTCGAGGTCGTAGACGAAGCACGGGGTCCCGATGGCGGCCGCGATCGGCGCGAGGTCGTGGCCCGCGACCCGGAGACGACCATGCGGGGCGTCCAGGCCAGGGCGCTCCCACCAGGGCCGGGCAGGCGGAGACGTACGGAGCATGGCGGGCATGCTACCGGCAGGTCACCGGACTCGCCCGCCGGCCCGAACGCGCGCGGCCCGCGGAGCTTCCGCCGGCCGGAGCGCCGGGCGCACAATCGAAAAGGCCTCCGGCATGCCGGAGGCCCTTCGGGGCTGCGCGTTCGCGCCGGCGCTCAGGCGCGTCGGAGGGCGAAGCAGTCGCTGCAGTAAACGGGCTTGCCGCTCGTGGGGCGGAAGGGGACCTGGGCCTCCTTGCCGCAGTTGGAGCAGGTCGCGGTGAACATCTCGCGGGGTCCGCGGGAATATCCGCCACCACCGCCGCCGCCGCCGCCGTATCCACCGCTGCTGTCGCCGTAGCCGGTCTCGCCGCCACGGTTGCCGAAACCGGTGCCGCCGCCGTAGCTGCCACCGGTGTCGCCGCGGGCCGCCTTGCGGCTTGCGCGGCAGGACGGGCAACGGCGCGGCTCTGTGAAGCCGCGGGTCGCGTAGAACTCTTGCTCACGTGCTGTGAAGACGAAGTCCTGGCTGCAATCCGCGCAGGTCATCACCTTGTCGCTATACAAAGAAAACCGCTCCTCTGTGCTCGCCGGCGCCCGCGACCCTTGACCGACTGTCTCGCGGGAGTCCGTGAGTGGGAGCGATCGTGTCTGCCGGAAATTCTGTGCCCGCCTGGCGGGCTTACGCGTGCACGTTAGTCCATTCACGACACGATGGGAAGAGGGTACTTCACGGGCGGGATTCGTGC
Organism: Chloroflexota bacterium; assembly: GCA_025351245.1. Classification (GTDB taxonomy): domain Bacteria; phylum Chloroflexota; class Limnocylindria; order Limnocylindrales; family CSP1-4; genus CTSoil-043. Next base: position 14,189 of record JANXWH010000050.1, read on the forward strand.
CGGTGGCATCTTCCCGTCCGTACCGCACGTCCGTCCGTCTGCCCCCGGAGCCGGAGGCGGAGGCGGAGCCGCGACCCCGCGACCCGCGCGCGGAGCCGGAGGGTCAGCCGCGACCCGCGACCCGCGCGCGTCAGCCGCGGGCGGAGCCGCGAGCTGCGGGATCGATGGCGCACGGCCCACGTGCGATATCGCACGTGAAGTGAACATACCGGCCCTCCCGGACGGACGTGACAGGGCGACGGGCCGGCCTGGGCCCAACGGCCGGTCGGTGGCGAGCGGGATCGCGAGCGAGATTCGGACATTGCGTGCATACCGACGTGTCCGGGGCGGACCGGCGGGTCGCGTTCACGCGCGTGCCTCGGCCGGATTTGCCGCCGAACGCGCCGCCGGGACCTTCGATGTGCACCTGACGTGCAATCTCGCGGGGAGCGGCCGCAGCGCCACGCGCTCACAGCCCGCCTCATCGCGGCACGCGCTCACAGCCGGCCGCAGCGGCACGCGCTCACAGCCCGCCTCGGCAGCGGCGCTGGCGGCCGCCTCGGCAGCGGCGCTGGCGGCCGCACAGGCAGCGGCGCTGGCGGCCGCACAGGCAGCGGCGAGCGCTCGCGGCCGAGGCACGCGCGTGCCGCTGTGCTGCAGCCGGCAGCCCTCGGCCCGCCTCATCGCGGCACGCGCCGGAGCGCTCCTGATGGAAACCGGGACAGCCCCAAAGCGTACGCGTGGCGCCCGCCCGCCGGTCCGTCCGCCCGCGGAGCCGCGACCCGCGCGCGTCAGCCGCCGGCCGCCCATCCCGCCGCAGCGACGATCACGGTCGTCTGGACCAGCACGTGGTAGATGCCGCTGTACCAGATGGACCCGGTCCGCCAGTTGAGCCAGCCGAAGACGAGCCCGCCGCCGAGCGTCGAGAGCATCTCCAGGTCCGGCTTGCCGATATGCGTGAACGCGAACGGGACGATGGCGATCACGACCCCGAGCGGCCCGACCACGCGGAGCAGGGCGAAAAGCAGGAATCCCCGGATCAGGAACTCGGCCGGAACCAGGTCCAGGGCGTTGGAGAGCGTCACGTCGCCTGCGGTCGACATCGAGGGCGCATACCAGTCGCGGACCTCCGGGAGCCGCGCCGCCAGCACGATCACCGGCAGCGTGACGGCCGACAGCACGCCCAGCAGGATGAGCCCGCGCCGCGCGTCCCCGATGCGCAGCCCGTAGCGCCGCGGATCCTCGCGCACGGCCAGGAGCAGGGCCAGCGGAACCATCCCGAAGAGCACGAACCGCTCGATCGCCTGGTTGCGGAGGCTACGCGGGTCGAGCGGGCCGAAGCGGGGCAGCACGTCGTGGGTGCGATCGAGGAGGAGGAAGAGGCTGACCAGGAGGAGCGCAGCGGTCGCGAGCGCGGGGAGCCGAAGCCCAAGAAGGTTGAACGTCCGGCGATCGATGGCGCCGGGCGGGTGCTCGGGCGGGTCGCCCGCGAGGAATGCGAGGAGTCGCGCACGCGGCATCACCGCCGGAGCCTAGCAGGGGCCGAGTCCGCCAGGGGCGGGCTGCGCACCGAAGGGCCCCGGGGTCCGGCTCCCGCCCGTCGGTCGCAATCCGGGCCGACTGGCCCGCCGGAACGGCCGATCCGGCGGCTGCCCCGACCCGCCGGAGGGTCCAGACTGGCGCCCATGACCAGCCAGACCGGCGATTCGATGGCCACCGGCCCCGCCCTCCGCCAGGCCGCCGAGCGGCTCGCCCGGCTGGGCTTCGTGGTCGTGAACGGATCGCACCCGGAGGAGACGGGGACGGCCCAGCTCCTCGTGGCGTTGCGCAGCCGGCCCACGCAGGAGCATTTCGACCCGGAGCTCGTGGAGCACTGGGTGGCGAGCGGGGGCCGCGGGCGCACCGTGGAGCTCACCCGCGCGACGCCGATCCCGCGGCACGAGCCCGTCAGCTGGGGCACGATCCGCGTGGTTGATCGGGTGGAGGCGTTCAATTCGTTCCTGAGCTTCGGCGGCGACGTCACGGTCGGGGCGCTCGACACCGACACGACAATCGTCGTCTTCGAGTCGCCGGCGCCGATCGTGCGTTCCACCGGCCACAGCCAGTCGGTCGACCCACTCACCGGCGAGGTCGGCGCGTTCTTCGCGCGGATAAAGGTGCCGATCGACTTCCAGCCCGGCGTCGAGCAGCGGATCGCGGCCATGTCGCCCCGAGCGCTCCACGGGGCGATGCTGGCGGCGCTCCAGCGGCGCTACGCCCACACGGAGGCGCTGCGCGAGGCGCATCCGGTCATTGCCGCCTGGGCCTCGCGGGAGGCGCGCCGCATGCGCGAGGAGCACGCTGCCGACTGGGAGGCCGGTGAGCAGCTGACCGCGGACCTCGAGCTCGATCGCGACTGAGAAGGGGTCCGCGGTCGCGCCGGCCGGACCTCACGCCCGACTCGGCTCCGCCCCCGGAGCGGGGGGAGCGGGCTACACTCGGTCGATGAAGCCATTCACCCGCGAGCGCCGGCGGTCCCTTCTCGACGCGACGGCGGCGGAGCGGATCCTGGTCCTCGACGGCGCCATGGGCACGCTCATCCAGGAGTACCTGCTCAGCGAGGCCGACTTCCGGGGGGCGCGTTTCCGGGACCATCCGCGCGACCTACGCGGCGACAACGACCTGCTCTCGCTGACGCGACCCGACATCATCTCCGCGATCCATGCCGCCTACCTCGACGCAGGCGCCGATGTCATCGAGACGAACACGTTCAACGCCACCGCCATCAGCCAGACCGATTACGGGCTGGCCCACCTCGCGCGCGAGATGAACGAGGCCGCTGCCCGCCTGGCCCGCGCGGCTGCGGACGCGGCGGAGGCGCGCGATGGCCGGCCGCGCTGGGTCGCCGGTGCGCTGGGACCAACCAACCGGACCGCCTCCATCTCCCCGGACGTCGCCGACGCGGGCGCCCGCAACGTCCGCTTCGAGGAGCTCCGCGCAGCCTACGCCGACGCGGCCGGTGGGCTCATCGACGGTGGCGTCGACCTCCTCCTGGTGGAGACGATCTTCGACACGCTCAACGCGAAGGCCGCGATCTTCGCGCTCGAGGAGGTCTTCGAGGCCTCCGGGCTGCGGCTGCCGGTGATGCTTTCCGGAACGATCGTCGATCTTTCGGGCCGGACGCTGTCCGGGCAGACGCCGGAGGCGTTCTGGTACTCCGTCCGCCACGCCCGGCCGTGGAGCATCGGCCTCAACTGCGCGCTTGGGGCGGCGGCGCTCCGGCCGTTCGTCGCGGAGCTCGGTCGCGTCGCGGACGTGCGCGTCACGGCCTACCCGAACGCGGGTCTCCCGAACGAGCTGGGCGGCTATGACGAGGCGCCCGACGAGACCGCGGGCGTCCTCGCCGGGTTCGCGCGCGATGGCCTGGTCAACCTGGTCGGCGGCTGTTGCGGGACGACCCCGGCCCACGTCCGGGCCGTGGCCGCCGCCGTCCGAGGCATCGCGCCGCGAACGATCCCGACGCTCCCGCGCCGAACGCGGCTGGCCGGCCTGGAGGCCGTGGAGATCGGACCCGAGTCGCGTTTCGTCAACGTGGGCGAACGGACGAACGTGACGGGCTCGCGGGCCTTCGCCAGGCGGATCCTCGCCGGCGACTTCGACGCCGGGGTGGCGATCGCCCGGGAACAGGTGGAGAACGGCGCCCAGCTCATCGACGTGAACATGGACGAGGCGATGCTGGACTCGGAGGTGGCCATGGCCCGCTTCCTGGACCTGATCGCCGGGGAGCCGGCCATCGCCCGCGTTCCCGTGATGATCGACTCGTCGAAGTGGTCGGTGATCGAGGCCGGCCTGCGGTCCGTGCAGGGCAAGCCGGTCGTCAACTCGTTGTCGCTCAAGGAGGGCGAGGCGCCGTTCCTGGCCCAGGCCCGGCTGGCCCGCCGGTACGGCGCCGCCGTCGTCGTCATGGCCTTCGACGAGTCCGGCCAGGCCGACAGCGTCGAGCGCAAGGTCGAGATCCTCGCGCGCGCCCATCGGCTGCTCGTGGAGCAGGCCGGCTTCGACGACGAGGACATCGTCCACGACCCGAACGTCTTCGCGATCGGGACCGGGATCGAGGAGCACGCCGGCTACGGCACCGCGTTCATGGAGGCGACCCGGGAGCTGCGGCGCCGTTTCCCCCACTCGCTGGTGAGCGGCGGCGTCAGCAACGTCTCGTTCTCGTTCCGCGGCAACGACCCGGTCCGCGAGGCGATCCACGCGGTCTTCCTGTACCACGCGGTGGGGGCCGGGATGAGCATGGGGATCGTGAACCCGGCCGCGCTCGCGATCTACTCGGAGATCGAGCCGGGGCTCCGGGAGCGGGTGGAGGACCTGGTACTCAACCGGCGCCCCGACGCTACGGAGCGACTCCTCGTGGTCGCCGACACGGCTCGCGGCGGCGCCCACGGGAGCGGCCCGGACCTTGCCTGGCGGGAATTGCAGGTGGAGGAGCGGCTCACCCACGCGCTGGTCGAGGGGATCGCCGAGTTCGTCGTTGCCGACGTGGAGGAGGCTCGCCAGCGCGCCGCGCGCCCGCTCGACGTGATCGAGGGGCCGCTCATGGCCGGGATGGACCGCGTCGGCGACCTCTTCGGGGCCGGAAAGATGTTCCTCCCGCAGGTCGTCAAGAGCGCGCGGGTCATGAAGACCGCGGTCGCGCACCTCGTCCCGTTCATCGAGGCCGAGCAGGCGGCCGGCGGCCGCGCGCCGCGGGCGAAGGGCCGGATCGTCATGGCGACGGTCAAGGGCGATGTCCACGACATCGGCAAGAACATCGTGGGCGTCGTGCTGGGCTGCAACAACTACGAGGTCATCGACCTGGGCGTGATGGTCCCGGCGGCGAAGATCCTCGCCACGGCGCGGGAGGTCGGCGCCGACGTGATCGGGCTTTCCGGGCTGATCACGCCGTCGCTCGAAGAGATGCGCCACGTGGCCGCCGAGATGGAGCGCGAGGGCTTCACGATCCCGCTCCTGATCGGCGGGGCGACCACGTCCCGGATCCACACGGCGGTGAAGATCGAGCCGGGCTACCCGGGCCCGGTGGTCCACGTCGCGGATGCGTCGCGGGCCGTCGGGGTCGTGGGTGCGCTGCTCGGTGGGGAGCGCGAGGCCTTCGCGGCCGGCATCCGCGCCGAATACGAGACCCTGCGGCGCGAACGGGGCGACCGCCGGGCGAGGGAGCCCCGCGTATCGATCGAGGAGGCGCGCGCCAACGCGCTCCGCGTGGACCTGGGCGTGCCCGTACCGGTCCCGACGTTCACCGGGGTCCGCTCCTTCGTGGATCATCCGCTCGGGGACCTGGTGCCGCGGATCGACTGGACCCCGTTCTTCAAGACCTGGGAGCTCAAGGGCCACTACCCGGAGATCCTCGCGGACGCGCGGGTGGGCGCCCAGGCGCGCTCGCTCCATGCCGACGCGGAGGCGCTCCTCGAACGCCTGGCTGCGGACCGGCTGCTGCGGGCCAGCGCGGTGGTCGGCTTCTGGCCGGCGAACGCCGTGGGCGACGACATCGAGCTCTACGCTTCCGCGGACCGAGCCGGGCTCGTCGCCGTCCTGCGAACCCTGCGCCAGCAGCAGCAGAAGCCGCCCGGCCGGCCGAACCTCGCCGCCGCGGACTTCGTCGCGCCGCGCGAATCGGGCGTCCTGGACTACGTCGGCGCGTTCGCCGTCACTGCCGGCCACGGCGTCGCCGAGACGGCGGCGTCATACGAGGCCGCGCACGACGACTACCACGCGATCCTCGTGAAGGCGCTCGCCGACCGGCTGGCCGAGGCGTTCGCGGAACGGCTCCACGAGCTGGTCCGGCGGGAGCTCTGGGGCTACGCGCCCAACGAGTCCCTCTCGAACGTGGACCTCATGGCCGAGCGATACCAGGGGATCCGCCCCGCGCCCGGCTACCCGGCGCTGCCCGACCACACGGAGAAGGAGACGCTCTTCGCGCTCCTGGAAGCTCCGGCGCGCGCCGGGATCACGCTCACCGAGTCGATGGCGATGTTCCCCGCGGCATCGGTGAGCGGCATCTACCTCTGGCGGCCGGAGGCCGCGTACTTCGGGATCGGGCGGATCGGGCCGGACCAGCTGGAGGACTACGCCCGGCGCAAGGGTCGCCCGCTCGCGGAGATGGCCCGCTGGCTGGCGCCGAACCTGGACGACTGACCGCGTTCGTGGACGCCGTGCCGCGGCCCACCCGGCCGCCCAGCGTGCGCGCGGCACGTGCGCAGCGCCGTACACTGGGGCACCGATGACCGAGCCTACCGCTCCGCTTTCGCTTCCGCGCACCACGTTCGAGCTGCCTGACGGGCGCCGGATCCACGTCTACGGCGAGGTCCGCGGCGTCCCGTCGGCCGATGCTCCCCACTCCGAGCCGACCGCGCTCCACATGCGCCGCGACGAGCTCACGGCCAGCTGGATCGTGGTGAGTCCCGCCCGGAACGTGCGCCCGCATTCGTCCGCCCCGAGCGGGAGTGGGATGGTCGCCGGCAGCCCGGCCGAGCGCTTTCGCTGTCCGCTCTGCCCGGGCGGGCCGGAGATCGCCTTCAGCTACGAGGCGGCCGTCTTCGAGAACCGGTTCCCGTCGTTCGTGGCCAACCCGCCGCCCGTCCCGGACCCCGACGATCCCCGGTTCGCCCCATCCGTGGGTGCGTGCGAGGTCGTCATGTTCACGGAGCGCCACCAGGGCAACTTCGCGACGCTCACCCCGGCCGAGACGGCGCGCGTCATCGCCGTCTGGATTGACCGGACGCGCGAGCTCTGGGCGAATCCGCGCCATGCGTTCGTCATGGCGTTCGAGAGCCGGGGCGCCGAGGTCGGCGCCACGCTCTCGCACCCGCACGGCCAGATCTACGCCTTCGGGCACCTCCCGCCGATCATCGAGCGACGCGTGGCCGCCCTGGCGGAGCACCGGGGAGCGCATGGCGCGTGCCTCTCCTGCGCGGTGGTCGCGGAGCAGCGCGCCTCCACGCGCGTCCTGGCAGCGAACGAGCACTGGGCGATCGGGGTCCCGTTCGCGCCGCGCTGGCCGTTCGAGGTCCACGTGCGGGCCATCCGGCACGGGCTCCGTCGCCTGGCCGACCTCCGGCCGGACGAGGCGCGTTCGCTGGCCGACGCGCTCCACGGGGTCGTCGCCCGGTACAACGACCTCTTCGGCTTCGAGCTGCCGTACATGCTGATCGTCCACGAGGCGCCGGCGGGCGCTGGCGACTGGCACCTGGCGGTCGAATTCTACCCACCCCACCGCTCCGCGCGGCTGACGAAGATCCGGGCCTCGGTCGAGACAGCGACCGCGCTCTTCATCAACGACACGCTCCCGGAGCTGAGCGCCGAGCGGCTGGCCGCGATCCCGCTGGCGCCACGCGAGGTGCACCCGGGCTTCGTCGTCGACATCCGGGCGTGAATACGTCCACCCGCCCCCCGGCCGCGGAGCCGGCGGATCTCGCGCCCGGCGCCATGCGCGCCGCGCTCGTCGCGGTCGAGCCGCGTGCCGCCGCCGACCCGGACGCGATCAGGATCGTGCGGGCGCCGGGGCGCGTCAACCTCATCGGCGAGCACACGGACTACAACCTGGGCTTCGTGCTCCCGGCCGCGATCGACCTGGAGATCCAGATCGCGTTCGTGCCCACCGACGACCGACGCGTGGAGCTGGTCAGCGGCGCCACGGGCGAACGTGCCCGCTTCGAGCTCGACACGATCGGGCCGCGTCGCGGGGCGTGGATCGACTACGTCGCCGGCACCGCGTGGGCGCTTGCCGAGGCAGGCGTCGCGATGCGCGGGCTGCGCGGGATCATCGTCAGCTCGCTGCCCACCGCGTCGGGCCTCTCGTCTTCGGCCGCACTTGAGCTGGTGTCGGCGTGGGCGCTCGCGGATGCGCCCGGCGGGGACGTGGCGCCACTGTCGCTCGCGCGGATCTGCCAGCGCGCCGAGAATGCGTACGTCGGGGTCAACTGCGGCCTCATGGACCAGTTCGCGAGCGCCTGCGGCGTGGCGGGCGACGCGGTCCTCCTCGACTGCCGGTCGCTCGACTTCCGGCCGGTCGCGCTGCCGCTGGCCACCCACACGCTCGTCGTGATCCACACCGGCTCCACGCGCAGCCTCACGAAGTCGCAGTACAACGTCCGGCGGGCCCAATGCGAGGCCGCGGCAGCGGCGCTTGGGGCCGAGGACCCCAGCGTCCAATCGCTGCGCGACGTGACGCCCGCGATGCTGCCGCGGATGCGCGACCTGGTCGCTGACGACGTCTTCCGCCGCACCCGCCACATCGTCACGGAGAACGGGCGCGTCGTGGAGACGATCGATGCGCTCGCCGCCGGCGACCTCGCGGCGGTGGGCCGGCTCTGGGCGGCCAGCCACGCGTCGCTGCGGGACGACTTCGAGGTCGTTTCGCGGGAGCTCGACGCGCTCGTGGAGATCGCGGCGACCGTGCCGGGCGTCGCCGCGGCCCGCATGACGGGCGCGGGGTTCGGCGGCTGCACGATCAACCTGGTGGAGCGCGGAGCGGTGGCGGTACTGACCAACAGGGTCATGGCGGACTACCCGGGCCGGACCGGCCTGACGCCCCGCGTCTACGCGGTGGACGCGGTCGCCGGTGCGGGGTTCGCCCCCGAGGGCTGACCCCGTCCTGCCATCCGCACCCACCCGGCCGTGGCGCTGGCACGTGGCGAACTGGTAGGCCGCGTGGTAGCAGGGTGGTCGATCGCGAGACGCTGGATCATCCCGTGATCAACGCGTCGATGTCGGCCTCGCTCTCGGTCACGGCCGCGTTCCGGAGCTGCCAGATCTCGTCGTGATCGATGTACCCGCCGGGCTCGATCCGGGACACCGGCCCGAGGGTTTCGAGCTCGAGCATCTCCGGTTGGTGAACGTCACCGGATTGCAGCCATCGTCCGGGCACCTCGCGCCAGCGCCCGTCATCGTGATCAGGCCACCTCGACTCTTCGACCGGTCTGGAACGACTCGATGCTTGCATGGGCCAGCTCCAGGGCGCGACGTCCCGCACGCGCGTGCACGGGCGGCGGGCCACCCGCTCGGAGTGCCGCCAGGATGGCGTCGAGGTGCCGGTCCAGGGTTCGGTGGAACATCCGGCCGAGGTCGTTGAAGTACCCGGCTTCCCAGACCTCACGCACCTCATTCCCGGTTGCCTGGAACTCGAACGACCGAACGGTGTCGCGAACGACGATACGGCCGAGGGTCCCGCCGATCTCCAGCCGGTGCGTGTCCGGGTACGCGTACGAGGAGTCGTAGCTGCCGAGCAACGTCCCGACTGCGCTGTTCGTGAAGCGGAGGGCGATTGCGACCGTCGAGTGACCCCGATCCGCGAACTCCGTCATCTCGGCGGCGACCGACCTTATTGGCCCGCACAGGTGTTCGAGCATGTCGAAGCCGTGGCACTGTGTCTCGATGAGGTTGGCGTCCGGGTGGGGGCTCGATCCCTCCCCGCCGAAGCGCCAGGTCGCGTAGACAAGCTGCCCGAGTCGCCCAGCCTCGATCGCCTGGTGCGCCATCCGCACCGGCGTCGCGGTTCGGTGGTTGAAGTCGATGGCCAGGAACAGGTCCCTGGAGTCGGCTTCCGCGAGCAATCGGTCGGCTTCGGCGAGGTCGAATACGAACGGCTTCTCGACGAGCAGCGGGGTGCCGGTCCTGATCAGCGCGAGGGTCGTCTCGAAGTGACCGAGGTTCGGGAGGCAGACGCTGACGAGATCAGGATGCTCCCGCTCGACCATCGCCACGGGGTCCGTGTATGCGCGAGCTCCGACGAGGGCTGCGTGCGTGCGGGTCTTCTCGGGCGACCGGCCGACGACTGCCACGACCTCCACGTCCGGCCGCTCCGCGAACGCGCGGAGGTGCTGGCGACCCCACCATGTCCCCGTGCCAACGACCGCGACCCGAAGGCGCGGTTCACCGAGCGAGATCTCCTCGTTCCGAACGGTTGGGGCGACCGAGTACGTGTCGCTCATTGCTCGACGACTACCTTGCCGGTCGCTCCTGAGATGATCCAGCCTTCGATGAAGAGCCGGCAGCGCGGCGTCGGCGCGTTGGTCACGTCCAGAACCTCCGGGTCGTCCACGAGTTCATAGTCGCTGCTCCCGACTGAGGTAGCGCTGGACGAGGACCACGATGATGAGGAACACGCCGCTGACAACCTGCTGGAAATACGAGTTGAGGGTGCCCACCTGGTTGATGACGTTGTTAATGACATTCAAGAGGAGCACGCCCGCCAGGGTGCCGGCGATCGACCCCGAGCCGCCCGTCAGGAGCGTCCCCCCGATGACGACCGCGGCGATCGCCTGGAGCTCGAGGCCGACGCCGATCGTCGACTGACCCGACGACGAGCGAGCCGCGACGAGCAGGCCTGCGAGTCCGGCGAGCAGACCACTGACGAGATAGATGACCGTCTTCACGCGTGCGATCGGCACGCCCATGAGTCGGGCGGCATCCTCGTTGCCGCCGATCGCAGTGACCGCCATCCCGTAGCGCGTCCGCGTAAGGACGACCCAGCCGACGAGGAACGCGATGCCCGCGATGATGATCGGGACACGGATACCCGCGACCGAGCCCTGGCCGAGCCAGATCACGGCCAGGTCCTCGTTGATGTGGAAGATCTTGTTCCCTTCGTTCGACACGGCAAATGCGAGACCGCGCGCGAAGAGCAGCGCCGCAAGGGTCACGATGAAGAATGCCATCCGGGCCCGGGCGATCAGGACACCGTTGAACAGGCCGATGAGCCCGCACACACCCAGTGGCAGCGCGATCGCAACCACAGTCCCGTACTGGGATCCGAACGCCGCGAGTACCGCCGACAGGGCGAGGAGGGATCCGACCGACAGGTCGATCCCACCGCCGATGATGACGAACGTCATCCCTACAGCCACAAGACCGAGGAATGAGCTGGCCTCGAGGATGTTCAGGAAATTGTCGATGCTCGCGAACCGGGTTCCGAAGACCAGGGATGCGAGGAGCGTCACCACGATGAGGACGATGAAGGCGCCGCCCCGCTGGAGAATCCGGGCCAACCGCTCACGACGGTTAGCGGCTCGCGTGGCTTCACCAGGATCGCCGATCAAGTGCAGCGTCGGGTCGCGGTCGCTGGTGGTCGCCGTCACGCGGCGATCCGCGGACGCTGGATGAAGACCGCGCCCAGGATGATGACGGCCTGGACCATGCGCGTCACCGAATCCGGCAGGTTGTGACTGATCAGCGTCGCGGCGATGAGTTGCATGAGCATCGCCCCCGCGAGCGTGCCGACGATCCGCACCCGCCCGCCGGAAAGTGGAGTTCCTCCGACCACGACCGCGGTGATCGCGCTCAACTCGATCAGGTTCCCCACGAATGACGGATCCGCCGCGCTGAGGCGTGCCGTCTGGATGATCCCGGCCGAGGCGGCGAGCGTCGCAGACAGGACGTACACGGACAAGAGGGTGCGCCGCACCGGTACGCCGGCCAGGAAGCTCGCGTCCGGGTTCCCACCGCTCGCGACGACGTATCGCCCGAAGGTCGTGCGCGCGACGAGGACGGCGACGACCAGCGCGACCCCCAGGGCGATCAGAACGACGATAGGGACGCCGAAGAACTGACCGGAGCCGATGGCGCCGAGGACCGGGTCGAACATCTCCGTCAACCGGCCCTGCGCGATAACCAGGGCAAGCCCACGGCCGCCCACGAGCAATGCCAGCGTTGCCACGATCGGCTGGATCCCGAAGCGCGAGATGAGCACGCCGTTGAGCACGCCGACCGCCGCGCCTGCGAGCAGGGCGATCGTGATCGCGACGAGCGGCCCATAGCCGATGTAGAGCGCCAATAGCGCCGACGCGATCGCCATGACCGAACCGACCGATAGGTCAATCCCGCTCGTTCCGATTACCACGGCCATCCCGAGGGCGACGATGGCGACCGGTACTACCTGGACGAACTGCAGGCGGATGTTGTCGACTTCCACGAATCGTGGCGTGAACACGAGGTTGAACACGACGAGCAGGAGCAGACCCAGGTACACGCCGCGTGCGGCCACCCAGTCGGCGACATCCGCGCGTCCGATCGCCCTGCGGCCTGGAGCGAGATCAGTCGCCGACATGCCCGTCGACCTCGGTCGCGTCGCCCTCGATCCCTCCTCCGCTTGCCGGCAGGCTGTCGGATTCGCGTCTGGCCGCGGCGATCAGGCCCATCACGCCGTCCTGACTCACCTCCTCGGCCCTCAGCTGCCCGACGACCGCGCCGTCTCGCAGCACCACGATCGAGTCGGACCCTTCCACGACCTCCTCCAGCTCCGAAGAGATGAGCAGAATCGCCATTCCCTGCTCCGCGAGCTCGCTTATCAGCATCTGGATCTCCGCCTTGGCGCCGACATCGATGCCGCGCGTCGGATCGTCGAGGATCAGGATGCGCGGGTCCAGGCACAGCACACGCGCCAGGAGCACCTTCTGCTGATTGCCACCCGACAACTCGCTGACCTTCTGATCCGGACTGGATGCCTTGATCCGGAGTCGTGTGATCAGACCTTTGACGACGGCGTCCTGGTGGCGCTCGGACACGAATCCCGCCCTCGACATCCTCGGGAGGGCGGCAAGGACGATGTTGTCCCGCACGGACAGCATCGGGACGATCCCCTCAGCCTTGCGATCCTCGGGGATCAGGGCCAGGCCGGCCGCGATCGCCGCGCGCGGCGATCCGGGACGGATGGGCGCACCCTCGACCTCGACCGACCCGCTGTCGAGCGGCTGCGCGCCGTAGATCGCCTTCGCGGTCTCGCTTCGACCGGATCCCAACAGGCCGGCAAGCCCGACGACCTCACCTGCACGAGCTTCGACAGACACGTGATCCAGGACATGGCGGCGCGTCAGGCCGGTCGCCCGGAGGATTGGCTGGGTGGCCTGGTCGGTCTTGCGATCGCTGAAGCGCGTCTCGCCCCGGGCTACTTCGGCCACCTCTCGACCGAGCATCCGCGAGACCAGCTCGAGCCGGCTGATATCCGCCACGGGACCGGTATGAACGAGGCGTCCGTCACGCAGGACGGTCACCCGATCGCACAGCCGAAAAACCTCTTCCAGCCGATGTGTCACGTACACGACGGCGACGCCGCCGCGACGGAGCAGGTCGACCACTTCGAGCAGTCGCTCCACCTCGCGTGGCTCCAGCGACGAGGTGGGCTCGTCCATGATCACCACTCGATGGTCCCCTGACACGGCGCGCGCGATGGCGACCATCTGCTGCATGCCCAGGCCGAGCTCGCGGAGGGGGCGGCGAACGTCGACGGAGATGCCATAACGCTGGAGGATCGCGGTTGTGTGACGGTGCATCTGGGCGAAATCGATCAAGCCCAATCGGTTCGTCGGCTCTTGCCCGAGAAAGAGGTTGCGGGCCACGCTCAGGACGGGGACGAGGTTCACCTCCTGGTAGATCGTGCTGATCCCTGCCGCCTGGGCGTCCAGGGGTCGAGCGAATGTCACCGGCTCCCCGCGATAGACGATCCGGCCATGGTCCGGCTGGTATGCGCCAGTCAGGACCTTGATCAACGTGGACTTGCCGGCGCCGTTCTCCCCGACGAGGGCGTGGACTTCCCCCGTGCGTAGTCCCAGCGAGACGCCGTCCAGTGCGACGACGCCGGCGAACCGCTTCGAGACGTCCTGGACCTCGAGGACGGTTTCCCCAACGGAAGCGGCGGTCACGATTCCCTCACCGCCAGATGGTGCCAGGAATCCGGACCGGCCCGCATGACCCAGGAGGAGCCGTGGTCACGCGGGCCGGTAGCGGATGGGACGGATGCCGGGTCAGTACGCGTTCGAGACTTCGCTCGCAGCGTTGTCCTTCGTGTACGCCTTATCCGAGATGATGGTCTTCGCCGGGACTCCCGCTCCAGCGTAGAAGTCCGTCAGCGCCTGGAACGCAAGCGGACCAAACCGGGGGTTCGACTCGATGACGCCGCTGATCCACCCGTCGACGATCCCCTGCACGGCACCCTTGGTCCCGTCGATGGTGAGGATCTTGACGTCGCCGGGCTTCTTGCCCGCATCCTTCAGCGCCGCGACGGCGCCCAGCGCCATCTCATCGTTGTGGGCGTAGATGCAGTTGATCTCTGGATGGGCCTGGATGAGCTGTGCGGTGACCGTCTGGCCCTTCGCCCGCTCATAGTCGGCGGCCTGCTTGGCGACCACCTTGATCTTGGATGCCTTGGCGGCCATCTCGTCCTCGAAGCCCTTCTCTCGGTCATTCGTGACGTTCACCCCGGCGGCGCCGAGGAGGATGGCGAGGTTGCAGCTGTCGCCGGTTGCCGCGCTGAGCGCGTCGAAGGCGCGCTTGCCCTGCTCGACGAAGTTGGACCCCACCCAACCGATGTAGTCCGCACAGGCAGTCTTCGTGGTCAGGAACCGGTCGATGGTCATGAGCGGCACGTTCTTCGACTTGGCGTAGTCGAGAGCCGGGTCGAGGCCTTCGGAGTTCAGCGGAGAGATGATCAGCGCCTTGGCGCCCTGATCGATCATGCCCTTGATGTCCGAGATCTCCTTGTTGAGGTCGGACTCGGCATTCGTGGTCAGCAGCTTGATGCCCAGCTTGCTGGCCTCGTCCTTGATCGATTGTGTTTCGGCGATCCGGAACGGGTTCGCTTCCTTCTCCGACTGGGCGAATCCGATGGTCGCGGTCTTCAGGTCCAGCTTCGGAACGCCCGCGCTGTTGTACTTGGCGTACGTGCACATCGCACCCGCGGCCGGGCTCCCGGCGGCCGCGCTCTGCACCACCTGTGCCCCGCCAGTCCCTGTCGGCGCCGAGGCTGCGGGGCTAGCGCATGCGGCGACCGCGAGCGCAAGGCTCGCGATGATCGGTCCCGCCTTGAGATAGCTGGCGACGCGAACTCCCATGAATTCCTCCTCAGGGTGTGGGGCGCAGCTTTTGCTGAATCGAACCGGGTCACCATAGCACGATAAGTCAATGCCTCAGCAAGACATGGTTCGGTGCGACTCCTTCGGCTCGTGTATCATTTCCGGCGATCAATGAGTCCGCCATGATTGAATGTCTGGAAGAGATGCTCGGCGACAATCTGCGGAACGTCCGAAAGAGCCTCCACATCGACGCCACTACCGGAGACGGACCCGTGGTGGACGTCTTTCGAGCGCTTGCCAGTGACACCCGGACCGACATCCTGCGTTACCTTGGCGATCGTGTGGTGGCCGTCAACCAGATCGCGCAGGATCTGAACCTCAAATCTTCGACCGCGACGATGCACATCACGATCCTCGAGCGGGCGGGGCTGCTGCACACAGAACTCCGGCCGGCGAGTCGCGGCCTGCAGAAAGTGTGCGCCCGAACGTATGACGAGCTCGTGTTCGCTCTGCCGCGCGGTTCGCACCACACCCGCGACGCGGTCGACGTCGAGATGCCGATCGGCGGCTTCTCCGACTTTTCGGTCGAGCCAACCTGTGGCCTGGTGACCGCTACCGGCCTGATCGGTTTCCTCGACGATCCCTCGGCCTTCTATGAGCCGGATCGGCTCAACGCCCAGTTGCTCTGGTTCCGCTCAGGCTACGTCGAGTATCGCTTCCCGAACAGGATCCCTCCGGGAGCCCGGGCAGAATCGCTCCAGTTGACCGCCGAAGTCTGCAGCGAGGCGCCGCTCCACGATCTCGACTGGCCGAGCGACATCGGAGTCTGGATCAACGGCGTGCTGCTGGGCGAGTGGACGTCCCCGTCCGATTTCGGGGGCCAACGTGGACGCCTGACCCCGTCGTGGTGGGAAGAGAAGGACTCCCAGTTCGGCGTGCTCAAGCGCTGGCTCGTGACGAGCACCGGGACGACGATCGACGGGGTGAGTCTGTCGACCGTCAACCTCGAGACGCTGAGGCTGATCCCCGGAGGGCCGATCGTCGTCCGGATGGGCGTCCGGCCGGACGCCCACAACGTCGGCGGCATGAACCTGTTTGGCCGCGAGTTCGGCAACTACCCGCAGGACCTGGGGCTCCGGATCGAGTACCGCAGCGGCCGGTTGTGACGGCCGAGGCAAAAGACCCTGCCGCACCAGCGAGCGGCCCGCCGGATAAGCCGTCTGGTTGATCTTGACACCCGGAGTCGCGGACTCCGTGCCGGTCGCGGTGCAGGTCAGCCCGACCAGGGACCCGCCGATGGATTCGACCGGCACCCGGCTCGCCGGGGCCTCCCGAACGGGAGTAAGGCAGCTGGCAGAGTGTCTGCTTCCCAAGCGAAGCGTCGCCTGGCCTCTCCCGCGCCTGGGCGGCGACGTCGGTAGGAGTGACTGCATCGCGTGGGCAGATCCCAGTCACACCCTACGCCGACGGCGTGAGGCTTCCATGCCCCAATTGACGACTGGCGATGGTTGTCGGCTGCGACCCCACGCGGCCGCCGCCCGGCGGACCGGGGCGCGCCGGCCGCGATCGACCTTGTGATAGGCGATCCTCCGCCGCTCGCGTAGACTCGCGGGCGGAGGGCGGAATGGCCGGCTCATCGTGGAAGAAGTCGCCGCCGGAGCTGGTGGCTGCGTTCGCAACGTGCGTGCACGCGCACCCAGA
>JANXWH010000193.1 GCA_025351245.1 Chloroflexota bacterium
GGCCGATCATCAGCGAGCCGTGAGGTCGTCGAAGGTCATGGTGACCGGCGCGTTGGTCGCCGACGCGGAGAGGTAGGCCCGCAGGCCGACCGTGCCGGGAGCCTGGAGGGCCGCGGTACCGTCGCTCAGGCTGACCTGCGCGGTGGCGGGCTCCGGGCTGCCATCGGCCCAGGCACGCAGCGTGATCGCGGTCGGGTTCGTCCCGCTGAAGGTCGCGTGGAGCCAGATGAAGCTCCCGACCACCGGGGTGAGCCCGGTGACCCGGACCTCGCCGCTGCCGAGGGAGGTCTCGATGCCGCCGGTCACCCGGGTCGGCTGGAGGTAGACCCCGCCGTCGGCGGCGAAGCGGACCTTGGCCCGGTACTCCGTCGACGCATCGATCCGGCGCGCCACGAGATAGGCGAACTCGCCGCCCCCGGTCGCCACCGCGCTCCGACTGATCCGGGCCGACACGTCGAGGTTGGTGGCGCTCACGCCGGTCAGGGCGGCGAAGCGTGTCGTCCCGCCCGACCGGATGAGCATCGTTCCCGCCGAACCATTCACGTTGTAGTCGGAGGCCGTCGAGTTGACGACCCATGACCCGCCGATGTCGGCGTTGCCCCACGAGCTGGTTGTCGTTCGAGCGAAGGTGTCCGACGCGAGCGCCGTCTGCGCGGCGCTCACCGTGAGCGCGAAGCCCTGGCTGGCGTTGGGGAGGACCCCGTTGGCCGCGGTGATGGTGATCGGGTAGGTCCCCGCGGTACCGGCGGCCGGCGTCCCCGCGAGGGCCGCGGTGCCGTTCCCGTTGTCGGTGAACGTCACGCCGCCCGGGAGGGCTCCCGTCTCGGAGAGAGCCGGCGTCGGCGACCCGGTGCTGGTGACGCTGAACGTCCCGGCGGCTCCGACCGAGAAGGTCGTGCTCGCCGCGCTCGTGATCGCCGGCGCCGTCTGCGCGGCGGCTCCGAGGGCAACATTGGCGGCGAGCTGCGAGGTTGTGTCATCCGGACGGATCTGGAGAGCCGTGATGACGTAGCCGGTCGGCAGCCCTGCCGGAAGGTTGAATGTCCAGGCGCCGCTCGTGCCGGCGACGGTCGACCCGAGGTAGACATCCGGTAGACCGTTCTGGCCTGCGGCTCGCGTGCCGTGGTAGACCTCGATGGTCGCGCTCGCAACCGCTGTTCCGGTCACCGCGCTCGTCGTCGCCGACGAGATCACCGGGGGGAGGATGTTGTCATTGGCGCCGCCGAACAGCTGGATGGCGAGGCCGGGCGTGTCGGTGATGATGTTCTGGGTGATCCGGATGTTGAAGGCGGCGCTGAACGCCCCGCCCGTGTTGGTCGTGTTGACCATCCCGACCCCGCCGAGCGCGGCGTTGCGGATCGTGTTGGCCTGGATCGTGTCGTGGGTCGTGTTCCAGCGGATCTTGAAGCCCCAGCCGGTCAGCGGCGCCGGCTCGCCGAGCGGCGACACGCCGATGATGTTGTTGCGCGCGATGTTGCCGGTCGCGTTGGGAGCCTCGATCTGGATGCCGTCGAAGACGGACGCGATGTAGTTGCCGTCCACGACGTTGAAGTTCGTGCCGTCGTAGACGTTGATACCCTGGTCGTTGTCGGCGCTCGAGAAGTTGAGGCCGGATCGATAGGCGGGGTCGTAGCTGCCGTCGCCGCGGAACCCGACCCAGTTGCCGAAGGCCTGGTTGTTGTTGATCTGGTAGGTGATCGACCCGTCCTGGCGCGGCGGCAGGCTCGGGTTCCAGCCGTGCGAGTACTCGATGCCCTGGAAGAGAGTGGGCCCGAACACATTGCGCTCGTTCGTCCCGAAGCCGCCGAGGAGCTCGTTCTTCGGCCCGAAGTCGTGATCGACGCCGGTGTTGCAGGTGGCCTTCGTGAAGCCGCTCGGCCCGATGCAGAAGACGTTGTTCTGGATCACGTTGAAGTCGGTGCCCGGGCCGTAGCTGTCGACGCCCTTCTGGAAGTTCCCGATGACGTTCCGGTCGGCAAGCGCAGGCGTGCCGATGACGTTGTGATTCGCGCCGACGTTGAGGATGATCGCGAACCCGGTGCTGCCGTTGGGCGTCCCGTTCGGGTTGAAGCCGACCCAGTTGCCGACGACCTGGTTGTCGTGCGCCATCGCCCCGTCCATGAAGATGCCTCGCCAGATGTTGTTGAGAATCAGGCCGCGGATGGTGCTCCCGGAACTCGTGAGGTAGAGGGCCACCTCCTTGGCCGCCGGGCCGTTGCCGCTGATCATCACACCGGGCACCGCATTGGACCCGACGGTCGCCGTGTTCGGCGAGCTCCCGGGCTGCGAGTACCCGTCGATCATCACGCCGCCGCTCGTGGACGTGATCAGCGGAAGCCCGCCGGTGAGCTGGATCTTCACGGGGGCCGTTCCGGGAAGGTTGAACGCGATGCGGTCGGTGCCGATCTGGTAGTCGGCCTCGGTCAAGGCCGCGCGGAGCGTGCAGTTGCCGTTCGTGTCGGCGCAGACGCCGTCTCCGGGCGCCGCGTCCGGGGTGTCGGCGGTGCTCGTGACGGTGAACGTGTGTGCGAACGTTGCCGCCAGGAGAGGCGCGGCCGTCCGGCCCGCCGGCAGCGACGCCGCCTGGGCGTTGCCGGAGGTTCCGACCAGACCGCCGGCGGCAGCGATGGCCTGTACGTCCGCGATGTCCACGCAGCCGTCGCCGTTGGCGTCACCGTCCGCCGGGGTGGCATTCGGCCGACAGACCGCCCCGCGTGCACGGGAGGACTGCCAGTCGGCACGGAGGACGCCGAGATCCTGGACATTGACCCCAGCGCCATGGAGCGGCCCCCTGGCGACGCCCGCGCCGCGCAGCGGCGTGGGGTGGCTCGCGGCCGCCGGCGCCGCGAGGACGCGCACATCGCCGCCCACGCCGATCGTGACGAG
>JANXWH010000197.1 GCA_025351245.1 Chloroflexota bacterium
CGCTCGCGACCCTGGCCCAGCTGGAGACGCTACCGGGCGTGGTCGCCGTGCACGCCGTCCAGGTCTTCAAACCGGACAACGGCGCGGCTGTACCCTATGTCGGCGCTCCCCAGGCGTGGACGGCGAGCGGCCTCACCGGCAAGGGCGTGATCATTGCCGACATCGACACGGGCATCGACTACTACCACGCCAACTTCGGCGGCTCCGGCAAGCCCGGCGACTTCACCTACGGGTTCGCCCACAGCACCGCCGTGCCCGCCCACGATGCGAACGGCACCACCGTGGCGTTCCCCAGCGCCAAGGTCCCCATCGGCTTCGATTTCGTCGGCGATGCGTACGACGCCGCCGCGCCGGCCGGCTCGCCCAAGCTCATCCCGCATCCCGACCCGAACCCGCTCGACTGCCCGGCCAACCTCGGCGGCGGCCACGGCTCGCACACCGCCGGGTCCGCGGCCGGCTTCGGCGTGGTCGCTAACGGCAACACATTCAGCGGTCCCTACAACTCAACGATCTACGCCAACAACACCTTCAACGTTGCGCCTGGTGCCGCTCCCGAGGCGACTATCTACGCCTACCGAGTCTTCGGCTGCAGCGGCTCGAGCGACGTCGTGGCCGAGGCTATCGACCAGGCCGTCAAGGACGGCGCCAACGTCATCAACATGTCGCTCGGCTCGCCCTTCGGCCGCGCTGACGATCCCACTGCCGTCGCATCGCAGAACGCCGTGAACAGCGGTGTCGTCGTCGTCGCCTCGGCCGGGAACCAGGGCCCCAACGCCTACCTCGTCGGCTCGCCGTCCACCGCCAACGGAGTCATCTCTGTGGCGGCGATGGACGCCTCGCGGCCGACCTTCGACGGCGCGGCCATCGGACTGGCTGCCGGGACGATCACCGGAATCGATGCCAACGGCGGCCCGCTGCCGGTTACCGGCCCCATCAAGGTCCTCAAGAACACGGACGGTACGATTTCCCTCGGGTGCGGCGCCTCCGAGTACGCGGGGGCGACCGGCACGATCGTCGTCACGGCCCGCGGGACATGCGCCCGGGTCGATCGGGCGACGTTCGGCCAGGCGGCCGGCGCCGCGGCGGTGATCATGGTCAACAACGGCGCCGGGCTGCCGCCCTTCGAGGGGCCCATCCCGGGCGTCACGATCCCCTTCATCGGCGTCCTTCAGGCGGACGGACCGAAGCTCGTCGCCGCCAACGGGGCAACGGTCACGATCACCGCGGCCACGGTCCCGAACCCCGCCTACCAGTCGACGGCCAGCTTCAGCTCCGGCGGTCCGCGCAACGGCGACAGCGCCCCCAAGCCGGACGTCGTCGCCCCCGGCGTCAGCATCCTCTCGACGGGCGTTGGCACCGGCACCGGCGGCGTCTTCATGTCCGGCACGTCGATGGCCGCCCCGATGGTCACCGGGAGCGCGGCACTCGTCCGGCAGGCCCACCCGGGCTGGACACCGAACGCGGTCAAGGCTGCCCTGGTCGGCACGGCCGACGCATCGGCGAGCCTGATGAAGAGCTTCAACGCCCGCCTCGACGGGGCTGGCGTCATCCAGGACCAGAGCGCAACGACCACCGTGGCCTACGCGACCACGTCCGACCAGCTCGACAGCCTTGCCTTCGGCTATCAGCCGCTCGGCGGGGCCTTCAGCGAGACCAAGTCGTTCACCCTCCACAACACCAGCACATCGCCGATCACGTACAGCCTATCGCCGTCGACCGGGAGCTTCGGCAGCGCCCTGACGTTTTCGCCGGCGACGGTCACCGTCCCGGGCGGGGCGAGCGCCGACGTTGCCGTCACGATCAGCCTCTCGGCCGCGGCCGTCTCCGCCCTCCCGTCGGCCGATACCTTCGCGGTCGGCCCAGGTGCCGTCGCCACGGTTCGGGGTGCGGTCGTGGCGATGCCGAGCAGCAGCGGGACCGGGATCTACCCCCTTCGCATCCCGTTCCTGCTCGCCCCACGCCCGCTCTCGAACGTCACCGCCGGTGCGCACACGCCCTACACCAACCACGCCAACGTCTTCTCGGCGACCAGCCCGTTGACCAACTCGAGCACGGTCTTCGCGGGCACCGCCGACGTCTACGCATGGGGTCTCACGGGCCCGAACACGGTCCGTCGTCTTGACGACACCGAGGTCGTGCGGGCGGTCGGCGTCCAGTCCCTGGCCGGTGGCGCGACGGCGTCCGATAAGACGCTCGTCTTCGCGATCAACACCTGGGGCCGCTGGTCCACCCCGTCGTCCAACGAGTTCGACGTCGCCATTGATACCAACGCCGACGGCAAGACCGACTTCTTCGTCGTCGGCTTCGACCTCGGGCAATTCCTGTCTGGCTCGTGGGACGGCCGCTACGCGTCGTTCACCCTCGACGCCGCGGGCAACATTGTCGACGCATTCCTCGCCGACGCGCCTATGAACGGCTCCACGGTGGAGCTTCCGACCTTCGCCAGCGACCTCGGGCTGAGCTCCGCGAAGCCCACCTTCAGCTACGCCGCGGCCGGCTTCTCGGTCGAGAACGGCTCGGCGGACTTCGTCCCCGGCACGGCGAAGTTCAACGCCTTCGCACCCACCATCTCGACCGGGGACTTCCTGACGATCCCGGCCGGCAAGTCGGCGACCCTTGGCCTCACGCTCGATCGTCACCGCTTCGACACGGCACCCGCCCTCGGCTGGATGGTGGTCAGCCTCGATGACGCCAACGGCGCCGCCCAGGCCGAACTCATCCCCGTCGGGAAGCTCAACCCGCAGCGCTGAGCCGTCGGCCCAGTCGTTCGAAGCCCCCGGGCGGTCGCCCGGGGGCTTCGTCGCTCGCTTGAGTCGGGGCCAGTGGCAACGCCGGCGGAGTTTGAGCCGGCCTCCTCTCCTGCGAGGGTGGCCACCTCCGTCGACGGCAAGAGAGGGCATTCGCGGCATCGGCCCGTCGTCGCTCGTATTCTCCCGAGTGCTCGAG
>JANXWH010000004.1 GCA_025351245.1 Chloroflexota bacterium
GACGTTATGCGGGATCCCCGCATCGTTGTTCGTGAACTTGATCTGGAACGGGACGCCGGCCGGGGCGGTCAGGTCGGCCTTGTCGAATGCGATGCCGGACGCCGTGAGCTCGAGGACCGTGCCGGCGGCGCCGCCCGACGCGGCGGGCGAGGCGGCCGGCGAGGCGGCCGGGCTGCCCGAGGGCGCCGCGCTCGGGGCGCCGCTCGCTCCTGCGCCGCTCGCCCCTGCGCTCGGCACGCCGCTCGCCGCCGCGCCCGGGGCGCCGCTCGCCCCTGCGCTCGGGGCGGCCGACGGAGCACCACTCGTGGCCGCGCTCGGCGGGGGCGTCGGGGCGAACGTCCACCCCGGCTGCGCGCCGGACGAGCACGCGACGAGCAACGTGGCGAGGATGGCCATGAGGGCGACTGCGTGGCGGGTGCGCATGGGCGGGCTGCTTCCTCCTGCTGAAGTGACCCCCGGCCTGGGTCGACCTCGATCGGCGCTGGGTCGGGCGCGGTCGCGATCCGCCATCCGGGGAGTGGCCCGCCCGAATCCGTCTCGAATCCGGCTCGAATCCGGCTCGGGCCCCGGACATGCTCCGGCGCGCTCGAGTTCGGCCGCTTGGGCCGCCGAAATCGTACCGCCACCCGGGCGGACGCGTCGTTGATCGCACCGCACGACGGAACCGGTGCGCCGGCGCACCGAACCGGTACCGAAGTACGGGGTCAGCCCGGACCACCTGGTACGAACGTCCCGTAGCCCAGCCATGGCGCCCCGGGCTACGTTCCGGGTACGCGCCAGACCAGCGACCCTCGAGAGGCGCGAGAGGGCCGCACCACTCTGATCCACGCCATTGGTTGTGTTCGCGCCAGGAGTACCCCCGTGAAGCAGTCGCTGAAGTCCCGCCTCTTCGGAATTGCGATCACGCTCTCCGTGTTCGCCGCGTTCGTCGTGCCAATGGTCGGGAAGCGCTGGTAAGTCCTCCCTCCGGGAACGCCCGGGACGCGGAGCCCTCCCGCCGACCGATCAGGCGCCCCGCCCACGCCGAACGCGACCCGGGCCGGCCGGCCCGGGTCTCTTCGCGTGCGCCGCCAGGTCATCCACGAGCCCCAGCCGGAGCGCCACCGTTGCTGCCTCGACCCGGCCGGAGACCCCGAGCTTGGCGAGGATGTTCCCTACGTGGACGCCGACCGTCTTCTCGCTGATGTAGAGGCGCTCACCGATCTCACGGTTCGTGCGGCCGGCCACGACCTCCGCCAGCACGCCTCGCTCCCGGACGCTGAGGCCAAACGTCTCCGCGGTCCGCCGTTCCGCCGCGGACGCGCCCCAGTCAGGGCGGGCCGGTCGCGCGTCGGTCGGGACGGCCCTGCCATCGGATTCTGAGTCTCGCGCCGCGGGAGCCGCCAGGACCTCCAGGGCCGCCGCCGGCAGCGTGATCCGGGCGCGGGCGGCGAGGTCCGCGACGGCCCGCAGGAGCGGGAGCGCTGGCAGGCCGGCAGCGATGTCGGCGGCCTCCAGCAGGGGCTCGCGCGCCTCCTCGCGCCGCTCGCGCCGCTCGCCGTCGGCGGTCCCGCCGGCGAGGATCGCGGCCGCCTGTCGGCGGCGGGCACGTGCCGTGTCGTACGGATGACGGAGCGTGACCCACCGCTCGGCGACGGCGGACCAGGCCGCTGGATCGTCGCGCCCGATCACCCGCAGCAGGTGCGCCCGGGCGGTTGCGAGCTCGGCGTCCACCTCACGGCGCGAGAAGACGTCCGCGGCAACCCCGGATGCCTCCACCATCCGCTGCGCCTCGCCCAGGACGACGTCCGCCCGGGCATGGATCGCGGCGAGCGTCGCGAGGTCGCGTCGGTCGCGGGCGGCCTCCGCGACGTCACCGGCCACCTCGAGCACGGTGCCGGCGGTGCATGCGGCGATCACCCAGTCCTCGGTGGTCCGGATGCGATCCCACGCGGCGTCGGCCACCCGGCGAGCGTCCGCCTGGTCTCCCCGCCAGAGCGCAAGGGAGGCCGCGGCCTGGTAGGTGGGGACGGCGAACTGGGTGTCGGCGATCAGTTCCAGCTCCACGAGCAGGCGGCCCAGCGTCCGGCTGGCCTCTTCCCCGGCGGAGAGCTCCGTCTCGACGGTGATGAACCCCACCGCGGCATGGACGAAGGCGATCCCGGCCGGCGCCCACGCGAGCGCATGCAACGCGAGCGCGCGTGCCTCGCGCCAGCGCCCGAGCGGGAAGAGCGAGTCAACGGCGCCGGCCCGCAGGCGATTACCGTGAACGGCTTCCAGGCCGGCCGCCTCCGCGGCGGCGATCCCCGCGACGGAGACCTGAACCGCCTCCTCGCGGCGACCCTCAAGGTCCAGGATCGTGGCGAGGTTGGCCCGCGCCCGGAACGCATCGTCAAGCCTGTCGAGGCGGACGGCGATCGCGAGCGCCCGCTCCAGGCGCGCCACGGCGGACTCGGGCCGACCCAGCCAGCCGTCAACGACGCCCAGCGTGCAGAGGGCGTGCCCCAGCCAGGCGTCGCCACCCGGCCCACTGGATTCGGCCAGCGTCAGTGCCTCCGCTGCCAGGTGCTGGGCCTCGTTGAAGGAGCCCTCCAGCATCCGGATCTGGCCCATGGTCGCCAGCACGCGCGCCCGCTCCAGCGTCTCGGTCCGCGGCAGGATCTCGAGGGCGCGGGCGTGGGCGCCGAGCGCTCCCTCGCGGTCGCCACTTTCCCAGCGGAAGACGCCGAGGCGATCCCAGGCAGCCGCTGTCGCCACGCGGTCCCCGGTCGGAATCCCGGGGGCCAGCGCCGATTCCGCGAATGCGGCTGCCCGGCCCGGGTCGCCGGCCGCGAGCGCCGCCTCGGCGGCCCGTCGCAGGAGCGCAACGTCGGGGTGGTCTGCGGCATCGTCGAGTGCCGGGGCGGCCGGGACGGCGAGCTCGATCGCGAGCTCCAGGTGCCGGAGGGCGTCCGCGCCCGCTCCCGCCAACTCCTCGGCTGCAGCCGCCTGGAGCGCCGCGGCACGCGCACGAGCGGGTTCGTAGGCCCGAAGCCAGTGGCGTGCGGCCTCTGCGGGATGGACGGCGAGCGCGGTGGCGAGCGCGGCGTGCATGCGCCTCCGCTGGTCCGGGAGCAGGTCGGTGGCGAGCGCCGCGGCGATCAGCTCATGGCGTATCCGGACCCTGCCCCCCATCGTGTCGTCGGCCGCGCGCGGCAGCGCCACCGCGAACCGCTCGCGAAGCGCTTCCTGGAGCCCGGCGGCGAGGTCGCCTTCCAGCATCCCGTGGCGGGTCCGCGCGCCGCCCGTCGAGATGCGAGCCTGTCGCCCCTCGCCCGCCTGGTACGCGGCCGCCACTGCGGCCAATTCGTCGGGCGCGAGCGGGCCCTCGGCCATGGCGAGCGCACGCAGGACGCTGCGACAGTCCGCGGATCGGTGCGCGACTCGGCCCAGGACGAGCTGCGCCAGCGGCGCCGTCAGCAACGCCCCGGAGAGCTCACGTCGGGCGTCGAGGACCTCCTCTGCGATCAGCGGATTCCCGCCGGATCGCTCCGCCACGAGGAGGAGCAGCGGGGCGGATGGACGCTCGCCCTGGTGCGCCTCGATGAGCGCGCCCACCTCCGGCTGGCTCAACGGGCCGAGGTCGACCCGGGCGACGCCGCGCGGCCCGCTCTCGATCGCCTCCAGGGTCGCCCGAAGCGGATGCGTCCGGGTCAGTGCGTCGGGCTGGTACGTCCCGACGAGGAGGAGCGGCAGGTGCCCGGCGGTTCGGGCCAGGAAGGCCACCAGGTCGCGCGTGGCCGCGTCGATCTGATGGAGATCCTCGAGGAGCAGGACGACCGGGCGGTCGGCGGCGAGCCGGCCCAGCAGGCCGCGCAACGCCTCCAGGGTCCGTTCCGTGCGCCGCTCCGGGCCGCCCGGCCGTCCCACGTCGACCGTCGAAACCCCCGGGATGCCGGCGAAGAGCGGGCCGAGGAGCTCCGCGGCAGGATCGAAGAGGGCGGCCACGCGCGATGGCGCAAGCGCCCGCAGATGCCCCTCGAGGGCGGCCCGGACGGGCCGGTAGGGATCGCCCCGCCATGCCGGCAGCCGGTCGCTCCGAAGGTGGGTGAGCGGCTGTCCCGGCGCCCCGACGATCCGGGACTCCAGCTCGTCGAGCAGCCGGCTCGCGCCCAGGCCACTCGAGCCCGCCACGAGGAGCGCGCCGCCGCGCCCTGCGGCCACGTCGGTGACGGCCGCATCGAGCTGCTCCAGCTCGCGCTGACGGCCGATGAAGCGCCCTGGGCCCCGA
Organism: Chloroflexota bacterium; assembly: GCA_025351245.1. Taxonomy (GTDB): domain Bacteria; phylum Chloroflexota; class Limnocylindria; order Limnocylindrales; family CSP1-4; genus CTSoil-043. The sequence goes on from JANXWH010000004.1 coordinate 4,250, forward strand.
CCACTCGTCATTCCAGCATTCTACGGACCTCCGCACACGGCCGAGCGTGGACACCCCGGGTGCCTGCGCGATGGTCTCCGAGGATCCGGCCGACCCTGCCAACGCGCCGTCGCACGATGCCTACCTCGGGCTGATGGAGCGGGCGTTCGTTCCGAACATCGCGCACCAGCACATCGGGGTGCTGCGGAAGGAGCCGGCCGGCGGCGTCAGGCGCGCGCGCGCGCCGAGAGGTAGGCGGTCAGGAAATCGTCGCCCAGCCCGCCCGACCCCGGCATGGACGCCAGGTCGTCGCTCACGATGTCGCCAAGCGTCATCCGGTGGAGCCAACCCTGCCGACCGTCGGGTGTCACCACGCGGCGGTAGGTGCCGTGCCGCTCGAGGACCTCCACCTCGTCGCCCTCGTCCAGGGAATCGACCGCCTGGCCGAGGAGCTCATCGGGACGATCAAGGAGCCGAACGAGCCGGTAACGGACCACCTGGCGCTCGCCCCCCGCCGTTGGCACACCCAGGAGCTCGAAGGTCAGGTTGACGTGCTCGGCACCGTTTCGGATGGGGTCCGACTTGCGGGCGGCCAGCAGGGAGGGGCGGCGCCAGCGCGGCAGGTCGACGTCCGTGCCACCGGTCCCCGGATCGACCCGCCCGGGATCGACCCCGATGAACGCGGGGGCCAGGCCGGCCCCGAAGGTCTCGTATGGCGAGGCAGCGGCCGCCGCGAGGCGCGCGTCGGACCCGGTTGGCTCCTCGTCGCGGCGCTTCTTGCCGAAGAGCAGGAAGGCGAGCGCGAGGGTCGTCATGGTGGAGAGGAGCGTCGCGAACGGGGCAAGGCGCGAGAGCCGGCCGAATTGGTCACTTCCAGGCAGGCCCGGGATGCCCGCCTCGAGCGCCGCCTGCGATGTGCCGCGCCCGCCATCCGCGCTCGCGGCACTGACGGCGGAGTTCAGCGAGTCGCTGCCCGGCGCGCCATCGCCAGCTGCCAGGCCAAGTGCAGGGTCGCCCTGCAATGGAGCGGACGCGCCCGAATCGGGGCCGGAGCCGGACGGTGTGCCCCCGCCTGCCGACCCCAGGTCGCCGCCAGGCGAGCCGCCCGGGGAGCCGCCCGCGGAGCCGCCCGCGGTCGCGTCGCCACCCGAGCCGGTGCCGTCGCCGCTGGGGATCGTCGGGCCTCCGACGGCCGGCACGCCGGGCACGCTCGGTGTTGGGGTCGCGGCCGGCGTTGGCGTGGGCTTCGGCGCCGGGATTGGGGTCGCGGCCGGCGTTGGCGTGGGCTTCAGCGTCGGGGTTGGGGTCGGCGTGGGTGTGGGAGTGGGTGTGGGAGCGGGTGTCGGAGTCGGTGAGCTGATCGTGACAGTGCCGCCCGAGAGCGAGCCCTCGAACTTGCCACGCCCGCTCGAGCTGAAGACGACCTCGTGCGCGCCAGCCTGGAGGGTGCTCGTGTACGCGTACTCCACGCCGCTCTTCGCCGTGCCGCTGGTCGGCGCCATGTCATAGGCGATCCCGTCGATCGAGACGTGGACCCAGTCCGCCCCCGATCCCTCGTGGTTCCGGTAGACCACGGAGAACGTGATGGGGGTCGACGGGGTGCCCGCAGCGGGCGAGATCGACGGGCTCGTGAGCACGGTGGACCCCGAACTCGCCCCGACCGGAGCCGCGAGGGCTGCCAGCCAGAGAGCGACGACCGCGATGACGCCGAAGACGGTGCGTCCGCGCGAGCGAGTGGAAGTTCGGAGCGCCACGTTCCCCGATCCTGCTGCATGCGAGCCTGGGCAAACCCCGGACCCGAGGAGCATCGTCGGTTGCGCCGCCCAGATAAATGGTACTGGGGTCCGGGTTGCGGGTACCCGGTGGCACCAGCCCACTATGGGCATCTCCCTATCGGTGACCCCGCGCACCGCCAAATTCGCGCGGCGCATGCCCCGAAGGGGAACTGAGGTGGTCTTCGCCACGCCACTCCTGGCCCGGGCCGCTGCAACCAGATCGGCCGCTGCAACCAGATCGGCCGCTGCAACCAGATCGGCCGGCCGCAACCCCATCGGCAGAGGCACTTGCGCGCGGCGCCCGCCTGCGCCACACTGCGCCGGCAATGCAAATCACGACCGTCGCCTGGCTCATGTGTATGCGCTGGCGGCCCCGTCACGTGGAGGATGGGGTCTCGAGCGCCTGATCGACCTGGGTGGGTCGAGCCGGGGGTCCGAGACCGGGTCCCGGGGCCGCAGTCCAGACGGACTGCGGCTCTTCTGTTCTCCGGGAAGCGAGACGGCAGCCGCCGAAGCAGGCCCGGCGGCGAGGGCGTCCCTCGCCGACCAGCCGACCAGGGACCCGCCGACGACCAGTCCCAGATCACCGACGGAGTGACCCTGATGTCCGACCAGCCCCAATACCGGTCCGAGACGCTTGCCATCCATGCCGGCCAGAAGCCGGACCCCACGACGAACGCGCGGGCGGTCCCGATCTATGCGACCACCTCGTACGTCTTCAACGACGCCGACCATGCCGCCCGGCTCTTCGCCCTGCAGGAGTTCGGGAACATCTACACCCGGATCATGAATCCCACGAACGCTGTCTTCGAGGAGCGGGTCACGGCGCTCGAGGGCGGCGTTGGCGCCCTCGCGGTGGCGTCCGGGCAGGCGGCCGAGACGCTGACGATCCTCAACCTCGCCCGGGCCGGAGACAACCTCGTCAGCAGCACCAGCCTGTACGGCGGCACCTACAACCTGTTCGCCTGGACGCTCCCGAAGCTCGGCATCACGACGCGCTTCGTGGATGGCTCGGACCCGGCGAACTTCGCGCCGGCCATCGACGCGAACACGAAGGCGATCTACCTCGAGACGATCGGCAACCCGCGGCTGGACGTGCCGGACATCGCCGCCATCGCCGACGTGGCGCACGCCCATGGGATCCCGCTCGTCATCGACAACACGTTCGCGCCACTCCTCTGCCAGCCGATCCGGCATGGCGCGGACATCGTCATCCACTCCGCCACGAAGTGGATCGGTGGACACGGAACGTCGATCGGCGGAATCGTGGTGGACGGCGGCACGTTCGATTGGAAGGCCTCCGGGCGCTTCCCCGACTTCGTCGAGCCGGACCCGTCCTATCACGGCGTCAGCTACGTGGAGGCCGTCGGGAATCTCGCCTTCATCGTCAAGCTGCGCGTGCAGGGACTGCGTGACCTGGGCGCCGCCCTGAGCCCGTTCAACAGCTTCCTCTTCCTCCAGGGCCTCGAGACGCTTCCGCTGCGAATCGAACGGCACGCCTCGAACACGCTGACGGTCGCGCGCTGGCTGGAGCAGGACCCTCGCGTCACCTGGGTCAGTTACCCCGGCCTGGAGTCCCACCCGGCCCATGCGAACGCGAAGAAGTACCTGGAGGGCGGCTTCGGCGGCGTGCTGGCGTTCGGCATCCGCGGCGGCCGCGAGGCGGGGAAGTCGCTGATCAACAACGTCCAGCTCTTCAGCCTGCTCGCCAACGTCGGTGATGCGAAGTCGCTGATCATCCACCCCGCGACCACGACGCACCAACAGCTCAGCGCCGAAGACCAGCTCGCGACCGGCGTGACGGACGACCTGGTCCGGCTCTCGATCGGCCTGGAGCACGTGGACGACATCATCGCGGACCTCGATCGGGGGCTCGCAATCGCCACGAGCAGCGTGCCCGTCGGCGCGGGCGCCTGACCGATGCGCGCGCGGGAAGCCCGCGTCGTGTCGCCCATCTCGCTGGCGGCCGGCGCGCGGGAGGCAGGCGACGTCTTGCTGGGGGCCGGCGCGCAACCCCGGCCTGTCTCGCCCTTCGGCGCGGGGCGCGTGTTGGGGCGCGACCTGGGGCCGTTCGAGCTCGTGTCCGGGACGCAGCTCGCCGCGCTCCGGGTCGCCTATCGTCACGACGGCCCCGGGCCCGCGGAAGCGCCGCAGGTTCTCGTGATCCACGCCTTGACCGGGTCCGCGGACGCCGCGGGCGACTGGTGGTCGCCGCTCATCGGGCCCGGCCTGGCGCTCGACACCGACCGGGTCGGGGTCCTGAGCGCCAACCTGCTCGGCGGCCGCTACGGCACCACCGGGCCGACCAGCCCCGACCCAGCCACCGGCCGCGCGTACGGCGCGGCTTTCCCGGCGATCTCCACGCGCGACCAGGCCCGTGCGCACTGGGCGCTGCTGGACGCGCTGGGCGTGCCAGGGCTCGCGCTCGTGGTTGGCGGGTCGCTCGGGGGGATGGTGGCCCTGGAGGTGGCGCTCGAGCGGCCGGAGGCCGTGCGCTCGGTCGCTCCGATCGCCGCGCCGGCTGCGACCGGTGCACTCGCGGTCGCCTGGAACGCGATCCAGTGCGCGCTCGTGGACCGGCTCGGCGAGGACGGGCTGGCGCTCGCCCGCGAGCTCGCCATGACGACGTATCGGAGCGAGGCCGACTTCGACCAGCGATTTGGCCGGGCGGCCGAGGCCGACGGGACGCCGTCGATCGTGAGCTACCTCCGCTACCAGGGCGAGAAGCTGGTGCGCCGCTTCGACCCCGACACGTACCGGACGCTGGTCGGCGCGATGGATCGCCACGACATCGGCGCCGGGCGCGGTGGGGTCGGGCCGGCGCTCGCGTGGCTGGCGGACCACGGCGTCCGGCTCACCGGCGTCGGCATCTCGGGCGACATTCTGTACGGCCCGGAGCAGGTCCGGACCCTGGTCGCCGCCGCCGCCGCGGAGGGCGCCCACGCGCGATACCTGGAGCTGCAATCCACGAAGGGCCACGACGCCTTCCTGGCCGAGTGGGACGCCCTCGCGGTCATCCTCCGAGGGATTCTCCACGAGGCCCTTGCGCCGCGACCGGTGGTTCCGCCGCGCGACTGACCCGGGCTGCGGGCGGGCGCCAGGGGTGCGCCCGGGCGCCGAGCGTGTGCACGGGCGCCGGGCGCCAGGGGTCTGGGGGCCGGGCGCGTGGGGTGCCCGGGGCCGGGCGCGTGCGCCCGGGGGCCGGTGCGTGTGCGCCCGGGGGCCGGTGCGTGTGCACCCGGTGACCACTGCGACCGGCGAGGACGCACGGCACGGTTCCGGCGTGCGCCCGGTGACCGGAACAACCGTTCAGCGGTCACCCGGTGCATCCCATGACACAGAGTCGCTCCCTGCCGGCTCGCGGGCGGTCGTAGTGCCCACCCGGTGCACACTCGGTGCGAGGCGGCCGGGCCGGGCCAGGCGGCCGGCCGGGCCAGGCGGCCGGGCCGGGAAGCTGACCGTGGTAGACACGAGCTTCCCGGGCAACTGGCCGCTCCTGGTGGCCGGTCTGGCGGGAATCGGCCGCACGCTCACGTGCCGGGCCACACGCCGGGATCGGCGGCATTCCTGTTCGAGGATCGGGGCGCGCTCTGCGCAGGCGACTCGCTGGTGACGCTGAGCGCCGCCACCGGACGAACCGGCCCGCAGTTGAGCCCGTTCAGGTGGGATGTGCAGCGCGCCCGTGAATCGCTTGAACGGCTGGAGAGGCTGGAAGCCCGCGTCCTCCTGCCCGGCCACGGCGAGCCGTTTGCCGGGAGCCCGGCGCAGGCCGTCCGGCTCGCCTGCGCGGCGGATCGTGCCCCCTGGGGAGCAGGCAGCTCCGGTGCACCGCCCGAAGCTACCGGCGCGAGGGCGGGCAGCCCGCCAGGCACCACGGAGCACCGAGAACGGACCCGGGAATGGCAGGCTGCGGCGTGGTAGGCTCGGCCTCGATGCCGACGATCCTCCGGCCGGTTCCGGACCTTCGCGAGCGCGTCTGGGGCGGCCGCCGCCTGGGCTCGCCGCGCGGCCAGCCGATCGGCGAGGCGTGGGTCGCGGGTCCGTCCAACGTCATCGCCGACGGGCCGGACGCGGGCCGGACGCTGGCCGAGGTCGCCGCCCGGGAAGGCGCGGCCTTCGTCGGTCGGAACGCCGGCGCGCGAACAGGCGACCGCTTCCCACTGCTCGTGAAGCTCCTCGATCCCGCCGCGTGGCTCTCCGTCCAGGTGCACCCTGACGACGCGTTGGCGCGGCAGCTGGAAGGACCGGAGGCCCTGGGGAAGGCAGAGGCGTGGTACGTCCTCGACGCGGAACCCGACGCCGAGCTCCTCATCGGCGTCCGCGGTCGCATCGGCGGGGCGGCGGTCCGGGCGGCAATCGCCGACGGGTCCGGCACGCTCGCTCCGTTGCTGGCCCAACACCACGCCCGCGCCGGCGACGCCGTCCTGATTCCGGCCGGAACGCTCCACGCGGTGGGGCCGGGCGTCTTCCTCTACGAAGTCCAGCAACCCTCCGACCTGACCTACCGATGCGACGACTGGGGCAGGCCCGCGACGCCCGAGCGGCCGCTGCACATCTCCCAGGCGCTGGCCTCTGTCCGGCCCGCGAGCCGGCCGCGGCTGCGACACGCGCCGAAGAGCGACCGCGCAACGCTCGTTGCCTGCGAGCACTTCGTCCTGGAGCGGCTCATCGTTGGGCCGGACCGTCCGGCCGTCCTCGACCCCCACGGGGAGTCTGTCCACGTTCTGACCGCGATCGACGGGCCGGTTCGCCTCCTGCCGGCCGCTTCCGGCGGCACGTGGCCCCGCTCGGAGCCGATCGTGCTGGGCGGGCTGGAGACCGCGGTGGTCTCGGCAGCCGCCTCCGCCTACACCATCGACGCACCGGCTCACGCCAGCGTGCTGCTGGCGCGGGTGCCCTGAGACAGCTCGGCGCGTCTACCGGCGCCGTCCCCCAGCCCCGTCCCCCGGCCCGGAGCCGCAAACCCGGTTGAAGGCGCGATCTGGCGTGGTCGTGTAAGGTCCGCGCCGGAGAGCCACGCGACGCACACGGGATCAACCGAAGAATTGCCGCCTTCACGGCAGGCCCGTCCTGTCGTCCGCCGCGAGCCCTGTGCCGCGGCCCCTTCCCGACCCGACCCGGCGCCCCCAGCGCCGGTGGGTCCTCCCTCCTGCCGTTAGGCGGCTCAATCCATCGCCACCTCGCGCAACGCGCGGTGTCCTGGTAGAAGGGAGCACCTTTGCCCCGAAACGCGCGCCTCAGGGCGTACCTTGTCGCGGCCACAGCGGCTGCGTTCCTCGTCAGCGTCGGGCCGGCGACCCCAGCCGCCGTTGCCGCCACGCCGACTACCTCCACTGTGGCTGACGCGATCGCGACGACCACCGGGCCGGAAGCGACCGCGACGACCGTTATCGCGACACCCACGATCGTGGCGACCACCGCCGCACCGGGACCCATCGCGGCGACCACGGCGGCCCGGACCACCACGTCCGCGCGGACCACCACCACGCCGGCCGACCAGGTGATCGCGATCGCGAAGTCGAAGCTCGGCGACCGATGGGCCTATGGAGCCGCGGGCCCCGGCGTCTTCGACTGCTCGGGCCTCGTCATCTACAGCTTCAAGAAGGCCGGCGTCGCCAGCATCGTCGGGTTCGGCCGTCTCCGGAGCGCCCGCGCGCTGTATGCGTGGTTCCGGGACCGCGGGCTCGCCAGCGGCACGAACGGGCTGCCCGGCGACCTGGTGATCTGGGGCGGCGGAACCCACGTCGGGATCTACCTTGGGAACGGCATGGCCATCTCGACGCTTGTGAACGGGGTTCGGGTCCACTCGATCCGGGCCACCACCGCGCGGTTCACGGCGTTCCTCCATACGGGCATCGCCGGTACGGCGACGACCGCGGTCCCGCGCACGGCGCAGCCAACAGCGGTGGTCGCGAAGGCCGCGACCGTCACAGCCCGCCGCGTCACGACGACCGCGCTCCGCCTCCGGTCCGGCCCCTCCACGGCAACCAGCGTGATCTCCACGCTGGCCGCACACGCGAAGGTGGGCGTGGTCCGCGTCGCGAAGGACCGGTCCGGTCGGACCTGGTACGGCGTCCTCGTCGGGGGCCGCCTCGGCTGGCTGGCCGACTGGTACACGCGCGCGATCTGACCGTTTCGCCACCGCGCCGTCCCGCGAGCCCGCCCCGGATCCCCGGCGGCGGGCTCGCCCGTCAGGGACCGTGCACGAGAGATGGCGGCTCCCGAACACCGGGTGCCGGTGCTGGCAACCGGGCCCCGGTTCGGGCGTCGGCGCGGATGTTGGTACGGGAGCCAGACATCCAGCGCGGTGGCTGTCAGCCTGGCTGTCAGTCCGCCAGCGCCCGGCGGCGCATCACCTCACGCTTCGCCGGATCGCGCCCAGAGGTTGATCCCGCTCTCCGTCGCGTAGCGATCGATGTCGGCGAGCTCCGTGGCGGAGAACTCGAGGTGCTGGAGGGCGGCGACGTTCTCTTCGAGTTGCCCCACGCTGGACGCCCCGACGAGCGCCGAGGTCATGCGCGGGTCGCGGAGTGTCCAGGCGAGCGCCATCTGCGCCAGGCTCTGACCTCGGCCCTTCGCGAGATCGGCGAGCGCCCGTACCTTGGCCAGGGTGTCGTCGCTGAGGAGCGTCGACGGGAGGGAGCCACCCGCTGCGGCACGCGAGCCGGCGGGGATGCCGCCAAGGTACTTGCCGGTCAGCAGCCCTTGAGCCAACGGCGAGAAAACGATGCAGCCGACTCCTTCGTCGCCGAGGACATCGAGCAGGCCCCCTTCGATCCAGCGATTGAGCATGGAGTAGGACGGCTGCGCGATGAGCAGCGGCGTTCCGAGCTTACGCAGGATGGCCACGGCCTCGCGCGTCTGCGATGCCGAGTACGACGAGATCCCAACGTAGAGAGCCTTGCCCTGCCGCACCGCAGTGTCGAGAGCAACCATCGTTTCCTCGAGCGGCGTCGCCGGGTCAAACCGGTGGGAGTAGAAGATGTCGACGTACTCGAGGCCCATTCGACGGAGGCTCTGGTCGAGGCTGGCGGTCAGGTACTTGCGCGAGCCCCAGTTGCCGTAGGGTCCCGGCCACATGTCGTAGCCGGCCTTCGACGAGATGACCAGCTCATCCCGATGGCCGGACAAGTCCGCCGCGAGGACTCGACCGAAGTTCTCCTCCGCGGCGCCATACGGCGGCCCGTAGTTGTTGGCCAGATCGAAATGGGTGATCCCCAGGTCGAAGGCCCGGAGAATCACCGCTCTCTGGCTGTCGATCGACCGATCGTGTCCGAAGTTCTGCCATAGCCCGAGCGACATCGCGGGCAGGTGAAGCCCGCTCCGCCCGGATCGCCGGTACAGCATGTGCTCGTAGCGGGTGGGAGCAGGAACGTACGTCATGAGTTCCATTCTGCCACTCCCGTCCTGCGCCGGGTGACGGCGAACGCGAACGCCCGCCGCAGCCCATCAGAGAGCGGTGATGACGGCCTTTGTCAGCAGATAGTCGCTGATCCCCTCGATGCCGAGTTCGCGGCCCCAGCTGGGCTGCTTGTACCCGCCCCACGGGATCGACGCGTCGTCGGCGTGATACGCGTTGATCCGGACGGCGCAGGCAACCAGCGCCGCGGCCGTATTTCGCGCCCTTGCCGATGTCCTTCGTCTGGCCCTCACCCACTAAAGCTGGGCACGCAGCATCCAGGCGCTCCCCTCAAAGTCCTCCCGGTGGCACGGAGGATGCTCTGACTGACGGGATCGCCGCTCGCCCCGCGCGCGCCCCGCGCTCGATTCGCTCGCGCAGGTGGCCGGTGTCGCGCGATCGTGTTCCCAACACCGGGCACATGGCCCACGGAAGCCGCCCGAGACCATGGGCGACGCCGGGGAGGTGTTCGGGCGGGGAATCGGGCCCTCCGGCCCAGGGCAAGGCGAACTCTGGCATCCGGGCGGCTCTTGACGATGCTCGGCCAGCGCCGACCATGGAGCGGCGCGATCCCAACGTCGCGGTCGAGCAGAGCCAGGCGAGCATCGACGAAGGCCAGATGACCGAGCATACGCACCAGATGCATGGGCACGAGCACGACCGGTCGCACGATTACGACCCCGCTCCCGGTCACGACCAGCATCCCCACGACCACGACGATCCCGGGGGTCGCCTGCGGCGCCTGGTCGAGGTGATCGTCGGTCACAGCCACGATCCGGGCGACTCGCTCGACGACGCGCTGACGAGCGATGCCCGCGGGATCCGCGCCCTCAAGCTCTCGCTCCTCCTGCTCGGAATCACCGCGGTCGCGCAGCTCGCGGTCGTGCTGGTCTCGGGCTCGGTCGCGCTCCTGGCCGACACGATCCACAACTTCTCCGACGCGCTCACTGCGATCCCGCTGTGGACCGCCTTCGTGCTCGGCGCCCGGGCGGCGACCCGCCGCTACACCTTCGGCTACCGGCGCGCCGAGGACCTTGCGGGTCTCTTCGTCCTTCTCATGATCGCGGGCTCCGCGGTGCTCGCCGCGTTCGAGTCGATCAGCCGGCTCGTCAACCCGCAGCCGATCACGAACATCCCGATCGTTCTGGCGGCCGGCTTCATCGGCTTCCTCGGCAACGAGGCGGTCGCGCTCTACCGGATCCGGGTAGGCCGCTCGATTGGCTCGGCCGCGCTCGTCGCCGACGGTTACCACGCCCGCACGGACGGGCTGACCTCGCTGGCCGTGGTCGGTGGCGCACTGGGCGTCGCGGCAGGCTATCCGCTCGCCGACCCGCTCGTCGGGCTGCTCATCACCGCGGTCATCCTCGTCGTCCTCAAGCAGGCAACGGGCCAGATGCTGGGGCGCCTGATGGACGCGGTCGAGCCGGAGCTCGTCGAGCAGGTCGAGGCGATCGCGGAGTCGGTGCCCGAGGTGCAGTCGGTGGATCGCCTGCGTCTCCGCTGGCTGGGCCACGCCCTCGAAGCCTCCATGGCGATTACGGTCGATTGCGACGTGACCGTCAGCGAAGGCCACCGCGTCTCGGAGGAGGTTCGCCATCGCCTGCTTCACGAGGTCCGCCGGCTCGACACCGCGGTCATTCACGTGAACCCGTGCGGGCATGGCGGCGCGGACCCCCACGCGCTCACCAGGCATCACGACCCGCTCGCGGGGCACCCGTCACTCGACGTCACCGGTGGAGGACCAGCACGATGAAGTGGGTGCGTCGGTCGCCCTCGGCAGCACGGCTGGCATCTTGAGCATCCGCGACGTGCTCGACGAAATCGCCGAACGCGACCTCGCAGCCGATCGATCGATGATCCCCGGCTCCACGTCCATCCACGCCCTGAGCCGGTTGCTCGGAGCTGAGGTTGGCAACGATGAGGCAGCGACGCTGGGCGTCTACCTGGCGGCCCAAATCCGGAACTTGCCGCGAAACAGGGTGGCCAAAACCCGTGAAATCCGCATTCCGACGCGATCGGGCCCGCAGGCCCGCGGGCATCTGTGAATGAAACCACTCCGGCCGGGGGGAGTCGTGTGGACCTTGACCCCGGAGCGATAACGGACGACGCTGGGACCGACCAGCTGTAGCGGAGGTGGGCGATGCGGCGCGCGTTGGCGGTGCTCGGGATGGTCGGCGCCCTCGTGGCGGCCTACCTGCTCAACGTCTGGCATGCCGAGGCCCTGCGCCGGGCCGCGTCGGACTTTCGAGTCGGCGACATGCTGTGGCTCATCGGCCTGTTGCAGCTCGTGACGGCCGCCGTTGCGCTTGGGCTCGGCTGGGTCGTTCTGCGCGCACGCCGGCCCGACCCGCTCGTCGGGTTGATCTACGTGATCGTAGGGTTGCCCGTTGTCTTCGCGATGCCCATCTGGATGACCTCGGGCGTGGCCTTGCCGGAATGGCTTCCGCTCTCAGATCTCCTCGCCGGCCAGGAGCTGGCGGTGTGGGAATCTGCGGCGATCGCCGTGATCGGCCTCGCGGAGCTGGCGCGATGGGCCGGCTCGCGGCGGACCCAGGCGATCAGCCACCCATCCGTCGTGACCCACCCGGCGCCGGAATCGACGCCAGACGCGACGCCGCTCTGACGACAGCGCCCGCGACGGCGATCGTCCCCGCCAGCGACGCTCGCGCGAACAGGTAGGCGACCGAGGCCACTCGAGTAGGCGACCGAGGCCACTCGAGCCAGGCCCGCGCGCTCGCCTCGGTTCCCTCGTAGCAGCGGGACAGCCGCCGCCGGCGGCCGAGCTGCGCGATCCCCGGGGTGTACGGAAACGCGCGGAATCCGCATCAGGAGGCGGGCGAGATGATCTCCCCCTGCGCAGGCGTGCTCAGTAGCTTCGGTCCGAGCACGTAGTAGCGTCCCCGCTTCTCGCCCGTTGCCCTCAGCCAGCCACCGTCGACCGCGGCTGCAAGGTCGCGGGTCGTCGCCTGCGCGCTGCGGCCGGTCAGTCGGATGTAGTCCCCGGCCCGCACGTGGCGATTGACCCACGCGAACGCGAGACCATCGATCAGGGCGGGGGGGATGGCTCCATGGGCGATCGCACGGCGGATTTCGACCATGATTTCGCCCAGGCCGCGCAGCCGCGCCAACACGTGATCGGCGGAGCGCGTGATCGACCTGACGAAGTAGAGGGCGAACGGCGTAGCGTCGTAGTTGGGCTGGTCGTCCTGACCGATCGCCTGGCGGATGGCGGAAAAGTAGGCCGAACGGTCGAGGTCGAGCTGCGCATCAAGCGAGACGAGACCGTTGAGAGCGTACCCGTGGCGCACCAGGATCAGGCGCGCGACGGCTCGTGCGGTGCGACCGTTGCCGTCGTTGAATGGATGGATCGCCACGAGTTCGAGGTGGGTGAGCGCAGCCACAACTGGCGGAGAATGCCGGTTCGCCCCTTTGCTCAGCCAAGCCGCGAAGTCCCGCATGAGCTCTGGAACGTCACCGGACGCCGGAGTTCGGAAGATCGGATTGCCGTCAGCGTCGACGACGCGGTTCTCGCCCTTTCGATACTCCCCGGGAGTCAATAAGGGGCTCTGGTTCCACAGGACTCGCCGGTGAAGCTCGCGGATAACAGCCTCGTCGGGGACAATCTGCGCCTTCGCCAGTTCGTCGGCGAGGATCAGGGCATCCCTCGTCCCGATGATCTCGCGCGCCTCCTTGTCGCTGACCTTGGCGCTGCCCTCACCCCGGAGGAGGGCTTCGACCTCGACGTCCGATGCCGTGTTGCCCTCGATCCTGGCGGTTCCGTGGATCGTGCGCACCCAGGCGCGCTGGCGCAGCCAATCCGCATGCGTCGGGTCGATTGGCAGGTTCTCGAACAGCCACCGCCGCTGATCGAGGTCCTCGAGCGGCTTGGTCAGGGATCGCCCGCGTAGTCGGTATCGCATCAGGCCTCCGGGTAATAGTCCTGAGTATTACCGCCAGCGGTAATATGTCAAGGTATTACCGACCCGGCCGACACAGCGACCCTTGCTCGTTCAGGACTGGACTTACCAATCGGCCGTGGCGCACACGGACTGCCGGGAGGACGGGGCCTCGAACGCACCCTGCGAATCTGCTACCCGCGATACGTCGCAGTTGGACAGGGTGGCATTTATCGCCATGGAATTGGTAGGGGAGGGAGGATTCGAACCTCCGACGTGGCGTGTATAAGACGCCTGCTCTTACCGCTGAGCTACTCCCCCACCGGGCCGTGCGAGCGTACACCGCCCCGGCCGGGATGTGCGACGATCCCAACGCATGCCGTCCCTTCGACCGTCGCTGAACCCCCGTCGGCAGCCGCCCACGCGCGGCCACGGGGAACCTCCGCCGATCGTGCCGCGCGACGGGCGTGGCCGCCCGATCCCGCCGATCGACCCGCTGGGCTGGTCCGGCGCGGAATCCGCGCCACGACGGGGCGTCTTCCCGCCGACCCGGCGCGACTTCGCCATCGCCGGTGCGCTCCTGTTCGCGGGGATCGCGTGGGGGGCTTCGATGCGGTTCGCCCAGAGCCTGCCGATCGACTTCGGGTTCCTCCTATTCCTGCTCCAGGTTGGCGTGGGCTTCGTTTTCATCATCGGCCTGGTCCTCCTGCTCGTCTTCCGGGGCTTCAACGTGGACCGGGTCGTGATCGTCGGGGGCCTCGTGCTGGGCGGCGCCACGCTGGGCCTGGGGATCGGGCCGACGGTCGCGCCGGCCCTGACGGTCGCGGGCACCTACACGTACACCGCGACCCTGCCGGCGGCGCCGGCCAGCGAGGGCGCCCTCTCCTGCGAGTGGGCAAAGGGGCGCTGGCGCGTTGGATTGCTCACGACGACCACCCCGATCGGCGGGCTTCCGACGGCCCACGTGCTGACCGCCAACCTCCTCAGCCGCCAGGTCCAGCTCGCGGACGGGGCGTCCTCCACGCTGCTCGCGGTGGGCGATGCGGCCGTCGCGCCGCCACCCGACGAGACGGCGCGTGGCGTGGGCGACCGAACCGGCGCGATCGCGATCGACCTGCTCCAGGTGAACTTCGCGGCAGGCTCGTCCGAGGTCAACGAGGTTCGCGGCACGTTCCGCTGGACCTGCCCCGGCCCGCCGGGCTGATCCGTCCCCTGCCCGGCGGGTTCGCCACCGCGGGCCTCAGCCGCTCGCGCTCCTCAGCCGGCCCCGCCGAGCTCCATGACGCTGCCGCGCCGCGCCAGGCGCACGCCGAGGAGGACGCCGAACGCCGCCACGACCAGGATCGAGGCTGCCACGACGGCCGCGTCCGAGCTGGCCTGGAACTCCGAGTAGACGAGAAGCGGCAGCGTCTGGGTCCGGCCCTCGAGGTTGCCTGCGAACATGATCGTGGCACCGAATTCGCCGAGCGCCCGCGCCCAGGCCATCACGAGTCCCGCCGCAAGCGCGGGTGCCGCGAGCGGGAGCGTCACGGACAGGGCCACGGCAACCTCTCCGCCGCCATCGACCCGGGCAGCGTCTTCCAGGTCTCGGTGCACGCTGCGGAGACCGGCGCGGGCGGCGCGGATGAAGAACGGCGCAGCCACGAACGTCTGGGCGATGATCACCGCGATGGTGCTGAACGGGATGCTGAGGCCCATGGCCGCAAGCGGCCCGCCCAGGACTCCCTGCCGGCCGAAGACGAGCAGGAGCGCGATCCCTGCGACCGAGGGCGGGAGCACGATCGGCAGGTCGATCAGGGTCTCGAGGAGCACGGCGCCACGCGGCGGACGGCGGGCCAGAAGCCACGCGACGGGCAGCCCGAACAGGACCGCGAGCCCAAGGCTGGTGGCCGTCGTGACCAGGCTGAGCACGAGCGCGTCGAGCACCGCCCGGCCGGCCGCTGCGTCGTCGAGCCGTCCGACGGCTGCCGCCCGAACGAGCAGCGCGGCGATCGGGAGACCCAGGAAGAGCACCCAGCCGGCGGCGACGAAGCGCGGGAGCGCGCCGCCCGGGAGCGGGTCGCGACGGGCTCTCGGGGAGGCGAGGGTGGTCATGGCGGCGGTGCGAACCCGAACGGGGCAAGGACCGCCCGGCCGTCCGCGCCAGCCAGCCACGCGACGAAGGCGGCAGCCGCGGCGGGGTCGTGCGCCTGCCGGACGACCACGGCAGCGTACAAGGCGGTGACGTTGACGCGATCGGGAAGCGGGATGCTGCGGACCGCAGCGCCGGCCGCGCGCGCGTCGGTCGCATACACGAACGCGACATCGGCCTCACCCAGCACGACCTTCGCGACGACCGCGGCGGCGTTGTCCTCGCGGCTCACGATGTTCCGCTCGACGGCGGCCGCGAATCCCGCCGGCGCGCCGGGCTCCGCGGCGAGATTCGCGATGACGCGCATCGCGTAGATCGCCATCGGCACGTTCGCGCTCGCGGTGAGCAGCGCGACGCCGGGGCGGGCGAGGTCGGCCGGTGCCGCGATCCCGGCCGGGTTGGCCGCCGGCACGATCAGCGCGAGGCGATTGCCCGCGAAGGGCGTCGCCGGGCCGATCGTCCGACCCGCGTTCACGAGCTGATCCGGGTTGGCGACGTCCGCGCTGGCGAAGACGTCGGCGGGCGCGCCCTGCTCCACCTGGGCGCGGAGCGCGCTGGAGGCGTCGAACGAGAAGGTCAGCCCGATGCCCGGGTGCGTCGACGCGTACGCCGTCCCGGCCGCCCGGAACGCGTCCCGGAGCGATGCCGCGGCGAGGACGGTGAGCGTCGTCCGGGGCGCGGCGTGGCCACAGCCGGCAACGAGGAGGGCGGACGCGGCGACGAGCACGGACACGACCCCCGTGGCCGCCCACCCGGGGCGAACGATTCCGGATCCAGCCGGGTTCAGCGGGGGACCTCGACGATCACGTTCGTCGCCTTCACGACGCAGATCGCCTCGTCGCCGACCGCGAGCCTGAGCTCCTCGACGGCTTCGGCGGTCATCAGGCTAACGATCCGATGCGGCCCCGCCACGACCTCGACCACTGCCGCCACGCCGTCCCGCTCGATTCGGGTCACGATCCCGGCGAAGCGATTACGCGCCGACTGGGCGACGATCGGCCGGTCGCGCGTGGCCCGGCGCCGCTCCGCAAGGAGACGTGTCACCTCGGCGATTGGGACCCGCCGCTGCCCGCCCTCAGTGCGCGTGGTCGCCAGCCGGCCCTCCAGCTCCCAGCGGCGCAGCGTCTCGACGCCGACACCGAGCAACTCCGCGGCCTGGCCGATCCGGATCGTTGGTGTGCTCATCCCGCGGGATGATGACGCCGGGCGCGCGGCGTGTCCAGATATGGCGTCGCGCGGCTCGCGGGAACGGCGGCCGCCGGGCGGCTGGTCAGCCGCGGATTCGGAGGCGGCCGGTGAGCCCGCGAAGGCTCAGGCCGCGCGGGGGCATCTCGGGCGCGCGATCGTGCTGGCCGTTTCCGGATGCCTGGTAGCCAGGATAACCGCCGCCGGGGAGCTCGTGCCCCATTCCGGCGCCGACTGGATCGAGGCCGCGGAACGCCAGCAGTGCGTTGGTCAGGCGGCGCTCCTCCTCCGTCTGGTAGGTCGCCAGCGGGAGATCGTCCGGGTTGAGCGAGCGTTCGGCAACGCCAGCCGGGCGCGGCGGGCGCGAGTACGCCGGCGCGCCGCGGAGGCTGGGAAGGGCGAAGAACGGATCCGGCTGGACAGCCACGTGAACTTCCTGATCGTGCGTTGTTGGTCGGCCCGACGATAGTGCCGGGCGCCTCGAAAGAATGCTCGACGAGGGTACTGCAGACAACGCCAATAGTGCTAGCGCGAATCGCGATGCAAGCGCGGCAGGCGGTGCGCCATCGCACCACTCGACCGACTCGGACCCGCGTCCGACGGTCTACCGGGCGAGAAGTGGCTTTACCACCTGGAAGAGGACCACGAGCGCGAGGTAGGCGATCGGCAGGGCGGCGAAGAGGCCGAGCGCCGCGCTCCACCCGCTTCGAACGCCGGGTCGGCCCGGCTGCGGCACGACGAGATACGTGATCCACGTCCCCAACCCCGTGACGGCGACGACGAAGGCGACACCGGCCAGGGTCCGCAGGTCCCCGCCGGGAAGCCTGGCCCCGTTGCCCAGAGCGAGGTCGTAGGCGAGGAACAGCCCGCCGAGCACGACGGCGACGGCGACGCTGCTGAAGACGGCGCGGAACACGGGAGGGGGCGCATTGCGGAGCTGGCGCCGGCGAACCTCCAGCCAGGATCGCTGCCGGGCCGGGCGGGGATGCAGCTCGCTCACGTGGGCGGGCGCTCCAGGAACTCGATCGCGGGGCGCGGCGGCAGCGACGCGGGCGTGTAGCGGGCCAGCTCGGCGACCGCGTCCAGGACTCGGCGGAGCTCCTCGTCCGTGGTGAAGAAGCCCACCGACAGGCGAACGGCGTCGAGGCCGGGGATCGGTCGCACGGTCGCGAAGACGCGGCGCGCCAGCTCCTCCGCAACGCGCTCCGCGGGCCAGCCGGGGAGGCGGAACGTGACGAGCGTCGCCATCCGGTTCGGGGGCGTCACGACCGCCACCCCCGGCATCCCCTGGAGGCGGATCGCCGCGCCGTGCGCGAGGCGCGACGCGCGCGCGTGCGCCCAGGGCAGCCCGACATACATGGCGAGCCACCCTGCGCTTCGGGCCAGGCCGACGAGCGACGACGCGTGGAAGCCGGCCACTTCGAAGCGACGCGCATCCGGCCAGAGATCCTCGCGGCCGACACCGTACGGTGTGGCGGCGCTGAAGTATCCGCGCACCGCCGGCAGGCTGGCGGCCGCGACGTCCCGGCGAACGATGAGCGCGCCGGTGCCCTCCGGGCCGAGCAGCCACTTCTGGCCGGGGACCGCGTAGAACTCGGCGCCCAGGTCGTCTACATGCAGCGGGATCGCGCCGCCCGCCTGGGCGCCATCAAGCGCCACGACTGCGCCGTGCGCGTGGGCTCGGCGCACGATCTCGGCGACGGGGAGGACCGCCCCTGTCGTCCACAGCACATGGGAGAGCGCGACGAGCCGCACGCCCCCCTCGGCGAGCTCGCGCTCGAGCGCGGCGAGCGTTCGGTCGTCGTCACCGCCATCGCCGATCTCCGCGACGCGCACGTCGACCCCGTGCCGGTCCCGGGCGGCCGCCAGCGGGCCCAGCACGCCCGGGTGCTCGTGGTTCGTGGTGAGCGCGCGATCGCCTGGCCGCCAGTCCAGCGTCCCGACGGCCAGGCCGATCCCCTCCGTCGTGGAGTGCGTCAGGGCGACGCCGTCCATGTCCGTGCCGAGGACCGCGGCGAGCGCGCCGCGCGCCTCCGCCATCCGGTCCAGCAGCTCCTCGTGGGCATCGCGGGTGGCGCGGCCGATGGCGAGCTCCCGCTCCTGGGCACGGCGCATCGCCGCGGCGCTCTCGGCGGGGATCGGCCCGCAGGTGCCGGTGTTCAGGTAGATCCCGGCCCGGGTGGCGGGCAGCGCAGCGCGGAGCGCGGCGAGCTTCTCGCGGTCGGCGGCCGTGTCGCGTTCGGCGGGCGTGTCGCTGTCGGCGGCCGTGTCGCGGCTGCCCGCCGATTCGCGGTCGGGGCCGGCACTTCGTTGCGCCTCGGTCGGATCGTGCATGGGGTCCGTATGATAGGCGGCGATGGCCGGCGCCCACGTTCGACCCGAGCTCCTCGCGTCCCCCGACTGGCTGGCGGAGAACCTTGGCCGGCCGGAAGTCCGGATTCTCGACGTTCGCTGGCGTCCCGACGGGACCGGGCGGCTCGCCTTCGCCGCCGGCCACATCCCGAACGCGACCTACCTTGACTGGCACGCCGCGTTCGTGGATCCCGAAGACGCCGATAGGGTGCTCCTCCTCGCTCCGCCCGACCAGGTTGCCGCGGCCGTCGCCGGCGCCGGGATCGGCAACGGGAGCACCGTGGTGGTGTACGACGACACGGCCAGCCTGTACGCGGCGCGGACGTGGTGGAGCCTTCGCGCGTACGGCCTCGAGTGCGTGCGCATCCTGGACGGCGCGTACGGCGCCTGGGTCGCCTCGGGGCGTCCGATCAGCCACGCGGCGAACGAGCCGGATCGCGCGGCGTTCACCCCACGGGCCCAGCTGCGAAGCCGCCTCACGACGGGTGACCTGCGGTCGCTCGTTGGGTCACCCGGCGCCGTGATCCTGGACGCGCGGGCGCCGGCAGAATACCGGGGCTTCCAGGGAAATGCCCGGCGCCTTGGCCATGTGCCCGGCGCCGTCAACCTCCCCGTGGCGATGACGACCGAGCCGGACACCGGGCGCTTCGCGGATGGCGACACGCTGCGGGCCCTGATCGAACGGGCCGGGGTGACCTCCGGTCGCCGCGTGGTCTGTTACGACGCTTCGGGCGTTGCCGCCGCGAAGCTCGCGTTCGTGCTGGCCCTCATGGGCCACGATGACGTGGCGGTGTACGACGGCGGCTGGGCCGACTGGGGAAGCCGCCTGGACCTTCCGGTCGACCGCTAGCCCGAACCGGGCGCGGGTGGCACGCGGTCGTCGGGGACGCCCGGCAGCCGAGTCGGCGACGCGGATGGGCTGGCGGCGCCGATGCCGGCCCAAGGGTCGACCTCGCGGTACGGTGCCAGGATCTGGGCACGTGCCTGGTTGACCGCGACCATCGCCGCGCTCTGGCGGCCCTCGCCCAGCCGGTCCGACCAGAAGACGGCGTCGGTCACCGGCACGAACGGGGCCTGCAGCTCCGCGAGCGATTCCCGGAAGCTCCGTTCGGGCAGCAGGTGGACGTTCCCGATGACCCGGAACGGGGGAATGGAGACGAGGGCACGCTCGGAGATCTTCGGCGTGCGGAGTTCCCGGATCGGATCGACGGCCTGGAGGGAGACCGCGAAGAGGACCGACCCGAGGTTCACCTGGGCGAACTCCGCGCGCGTCGGCAGCTCGTTGGAGCCGAACTCCTCCAGCGAGACATCCTCGAGAACGAGAAACGACTGGTCCGCGCCGTTGAGGATGTCGGTGACGCGATGCTGTTGCGTCTGGATCGCGCCGCGCACGATGAACAGCTCCGTGTAGAGCGTCATCGGGACGGTTCGCATCGGTGCTTCGAACGTCATGCGCGAAGTCTACGAGAATCCCGCGCCGGCGGAACCCGTCAACTCGCTCGGCGAGACGGCGGCGTTGACCGGGCCCGTTCGGCACGCACCGCGTTCCGCGCCGCGTGCGCATTCTGATTTCGCGTGCGTATATGGCCCGATGCGCACGTACGCATGGGGCCGATCGGCCCTGCCGTTCGGCCCAGTCGCGCGGAGTACGGTTTGGGCGTGGATCCAGAGCGCGATGTCCGCCTGCTCACGCGCGCGAAGTGGGTGGGCGTCCTCCTCCCCATCGGCCTGATCTGGGCCTTCGAGCTCGCCCGCTACTTCCTCATCGACCCCAGCGTCCCGGCCGACTCCGCCCACGTGTTCGCCGCCCTGGTCATGAGCGGCGGCGCCGTGCTGTTCGCCCTCGGGATCTTCGCGATCCTCGACCGCACCCAGCGCCAGCTCGTCGACACGAACCGGGACCTCGCCGCCACGCACGCCGTGGACTCTGCGCTGCAGGGCGACCAGGGGCTCGCGGCGATCCTCGAGGCCGCGCTCAACCGCGTCCTCGAGCACACGGGCGCGCTCGCCGGCCAGATCCGGGTCAGCGGGCCGGGCGGCCAGTGGGTGACGGTTCGCCGGCCGGACGATCTCGGGGAGAGCGCCGGAATGCAATGGGCCCACACGCTCCTGGACGAGACCCCCGCCCAGGCCCCGCGTCCCGCCAAGACGCAGCGTCCGGGAGTCGACGCCTCGGTCGTCGACCTTCCGCTGGCCGGCAGTGTCGCCACGGTCGGGACGATGCGTCTCGTCTTTCACCCCTCGGCGGATCCGGCAATCTCGATGGCGGCCCTCGTCGACCTCGCCGGGACAATCGGCACCGCGGCGACCCTGACGACCTCCCTCGCTGATCTCCGCCGCGAGGAGCACGAGCGGGCCGCGCTCTATGCGGTGGCCCTCCAGCTGACCGGCCGCGCCGAGCTGCGCGAGATCCTCGACACGATCACCCAGCACGCCCGCGAGCTGCTGGGCGCCGAGCGGGCGGTCGCCTGCCTGGCCAACCCGCGGGTCGACGGCGACAGCTACGACTGGACGGACCGCCTTGCCCTCGCCGACGACGGCTCGACCTGTCTCCTGGCCCATCCCGCGGCGGAGGGAGACATCGGCCGGCACAATCCGGCCTGCCCGATCCAGCACGACGGCCCGCAATCGATCGCCATGGCGCGGCCCCTGCACGGCGCCGATGGATTCCTCGGCGAGCTGTGCGTTGTGCGCAGGAACGGCGTCGCCTTCACCGACAGGGAGCGCGAGCTCCTCGCCGCGCTTGCCGACATGGCCGCCATCGCCGTGGGGACCGCGCGCCTCCGCGAGGCCGAGCAACAGTTCACGATCGTCGCGGAGCGCGACCGGATCGCCCGCGAGCTGCACGACAGCATCGCCCAGGTCCTCGGCGTGATCCACCTCCGCCTCCGCAGCCTGGAGGCGGAGGTCCGCGACGTGGCCGGCCTCGGGGCCGCCACCGAGATCGCGGACCTCGCGGAGATCGCCGACGAGGGCTACAAGGACGTCCGCGAGGCGATCCTGGGCCTCAGCGAATCGATCACGTCGGCCGATGGGCTGGAGGGCGCCCTCGGCGAGTACCTCCGCAAATACGCCCGTCAGACGGGGATCAAGACGACGCTCAGCTGCGACGAGGCCGCGCGTCGGGCGCTCACGCCGCGCGGCGAGGTCCAGCTCCTTCGCGTCGTCCAGGAGGCACTCACGAACGTCCGCAAGCACGCCAGGGCCCACCATGCCGCCGTCAGCCTGAGCGAGGACGAGGGGGCGGTCACGCTGACCGTGGTGGACGACGGATCCGGCTTCGACCCGTCCCGGCTCAAAGATGCCCTCGACCATGGCTTCGGCCTGGCCTCGATGCGCGAGCGGGTGGAGCAGATCGGGGGTACGCTCGAGGTACACACCGCGCCGGGCATGGGGACCCGAGTCGTTGTCCAGCTCCAGCAGGAGGAGACGCGTGCCGCACACGCCCCCGACGCTGCGCGTGTTGGTGGTTGACGACCAGCCGCTCTTCCGCAAGGCGCTCGCCGGCCTGGTCAACGCCCAGCTCGACATGACCGTCGTCGGCGAGGCCGACAACGGGATCGAGGCGCTGGAGCGCGTGCGGGCGCTGGCCCCGGACGTCGTCGTCATGGACGTCAACATGCCGGTCGCGGGCGGGGTGGACGGCGTTCGCGCGATCCGCGGAGCGGGCTTCCCGACAAAGATCGTGATGCTCACGATCTCCGAGGAGGACGACGACCTGTTCGACGCGATCCGGGCGGGTGCGAACGGCTACCTGCTGAAGAACATCCGGCCGGAGACCCTCTTCGACGACCTTCGCGGCGTGATGCGCGGCGAAGCGCCGATCGCCCCAGCGATCGCCCACAAGCTGCTTGATGCGCTCCGGGACGGCCCGCCGCGCCCGCACGCGCCCGCCGGTTCCGGCGAGGGCGAGACGGCGCTCACTCGCCGCGAGACGGAGATCCTCCAGCTGGTGGCGGGCGGCCTCACGAACAAGGAGATCGCCGGCCAGCTGACGATCACCGAGGGCACGGTCAAGAACCACGTCCACAACTCCCTCGAGAAGCTCCACCTGTCGAACCGGACGCAGGCGGCCGCCTATACCGTTGCGCAGGGGCTCGGCGTGCCCCGACCGCCCGGTCCCGCCCGCCCCTGACGTCGCGACGGCGGACCGGCAGCGCCAGTTGGGTGGATCGGGGCCCGGCCATCGGCGACCCGGGCCAGCATCGGGTGTGCATCGGGTGTGCATCGGGTGTGCATCGGGTGGCCGTTATGACCGGCGACGATCCGGCCGGGGGCGGTCTTGCGTCACGGGATGCGCCAGGCGACCGCTGAACGGTTGTGCCGGTCACCGGATGCAC
>JANXWH010000007.1 GCA_025351245.1 Chloroflexota bacterium
CAGCGTGGGCTCCTGCTGCTGCGCAAGATTCCGTCGGGCGTCCTGACTGGCTATCCCGGATTCCACCTACGGCGACTGCTGAGCCTCGGATTCGCCGAGTGGGTGGCCGCCGGAAGCGTTGACCCCGGAGTGACAAACGCCGCCGCGGATCTCGCTCGAAAGCAGCGAGCAGGGTCGACGTTGGCGGCCGCTGCCCTCCTCAAATCCATTGACTCGCCAGACATCTCAGATGTTGTCCTCATGGTTCACCGACGTGACGCCGCCCTGATCTCCGTGTACGCGGAGGCACTGCTGACCCGGCTCGCCGACTTGACGATCGACGCCCTCGAGGCTCTGAGCGCCGAGGCCGCACGTCGACCCGTTCGGTGGAGAGCCTCGCTCCGACGCGCCCTGGCGGACAGGGATTCCGCCACCAAGGCTGCTGCGGCTCGCTTGATGGAGCTGATCGGAGAGAGATCCGACGTCGCATCGCTCCGCCGCCTCTCCCGAGAACTCAAGGGTGAAGACCGCAATCCGGAACTCGGACGTGCACTCGCCCGTCGTGTCGCTCCAAGAGCGTTCGTCGAGGACCTTGGGCGGATCGAGCTCAAGATCGGCGACCGGCCGTTGCCTGGGACGTCGATCCGCCGCAAGGCTCTGGCCCTGTTGACGTTTCTCCTGGCGCAGCCGCGAATGTCAGCGACTCGCGATCAAGTCCTGGATGCCCTATGGCCGGATCAGGATCCGGGTCAGGCAGCGAACTCGCTACACCAGACGGTGTACTTCCTTCGTCGGGTGTTCGAACCCGCCTACTCCGACGACTTGTCGCCGGGCTATCTGCATCACGACCCGGACGTCCTTTGGTTGGATCCCGAGCTCATTGACAGCCGGAGTCAGCTGGTGCGACGGCTCATCGCGACGATCGGACCCCGACTCACGCCAGGCGACGCGGATCAACTCTCAGAACTGTATGTCGGGCGCTTTGCCCTCGACTTCGCATACGAGGAGTGGGCGGTTCCCGTCCGTGAGCATCTTCATGCCCGGTACCTCGAGATCATCGAGCGGGCGATCTACTCAGACTCGGATTCGGGGCGCGTAGATCGAGCGATTCGATTGGCTCAGCGCGCATTAGAGGTCGACCCGGAGCTCGACGAGGTCGAACGCACGGTGATCAAGCTCTACAGGCTTGCGGGGGCGCACGCGGCAGCGGCTGAGCAATACGAACACTACGAGGCCGTTCAGCGCGATCTCGGCCTGGACGCACCACCCATCGAGGACCTTTGATGTGGATAGGGAAGGTTCGGTATTGACCGCGGTTCCGGCTCGCGCCTAAAGTCCGGCTCGCGGACTGGTACCTCGGTACTAGGAAGCAACGTGAACAAGCGGAAGCGCTGATGCCTCCCCCTGAAATGGGCACTTAGGGGGGAGGCGGAGCGAGTAGTGCAACCGACCGACATCAATTGTTAGGTCGGTTTTCGTGTGTGTGGGGGCGCGGAAACCCATTGGAGGGCACACGATGGGTCCCGAGTTCGTCACCAAGGGCTTCTGACGGCAAGGCGGGTGCTAGGTATCGAGTGATGAAGACTCGGCTTCTGCGCCTGCTCGCGGTGGCGTCAACCATTGGCGCTGCCGTCATCGCTGGAGGAGCGTCGCTGAAGGGGTTCTAGGTACTTCCGTCTCATTTTCCGACCCCTCCCTGGGTACGTTACAGTCCGAGGAAGTCGAGGGTTCGCACAGGGGACTGATGCCTAAGAGCCTCAGCATCTATATCGCGGGACTCGTGACGGTCGGCGCACTTGCGCTGGCCATCACGAGTTTCGTGATTCCCGTCGACGGACACATCCGTCTGAATGTCTTCGAATCCGAGAGCCTCGATATCGTCGGCGGAATCGCGTTCTGGACCGGGCTCACGCTCCTGGCCTCTGCCCTGCCAGTACCGATGCCCCGCGGCTCGCTCATCAACACGTCCATCGCCCCGATCGTCGCCGCCATGGCCCTGGGCGGGCCAACGGCCGCTGGATGGGTTGCTTTGATTGGTACGAGCGAGTATCGGGAGCTCTCGGGTCGAGTTCCGTGGTACGGGACGCTGACCAACCATGCTGGACTCGTCATCCCGGCGATCGCTGGCGGCCTCGCACGTCAAGCTGTCCTGGCGGAACTGGCGGGGACTGGGATCATGGGGCCGGCCGTCGATTTCGCCTCCACGTTGGCCGGCGCGTCTGTGTTCTTCGCGCTCAACGTGAGCTTCGTGGCCGTCACCGTTGCACTTCGCACAAACCAGTCTGCCCGCACCGTCATGCGCGGGGACCTGCCGACGTTCTTCGGGAACTGGGTCGCGCTGGCTCCCTTGGCCTGGTTGATGGCGCGGATCTACGTGCTTCCAGGGGTCGGCTGGTGGGCGACGTTGTTCTTCACGCTGCCGGTCTACATCATGCGAGTCGCGCTTCGACAGATCATCGAAGTTCGCGAGATGTTCACGCAGACCATCGGGGCGCTCGCACAAGCGGTCGACGCTCGGGATACTTTCACATCAGGTCACAGCGAAAACGTCCAGCTGATCTCCGTTGACATCGGACGGGTGATGAGGTTGAAGGACGATGAGATCCAGGCTCTCGAGTGGGGCGGCCTCCTGCACGACATCGGCAAGATCGGCGTACCGGACAGCGTGCTGCTCAAGCAGGACAAGTTGACGAGGGATGAGCGGGCGCTGATGAACCGCCACCCGGTGATCGGGGCGAACATCATTGCCCACGTCGGGAAGCTGGCCCCGGAGCTGCCGATCATCCGGCACCACCACGAGTGGTACAACGGCTCGGGGTACCCGGATCGCCTGATGGGCGACGAGATCCCCAAGCTGGCGCGGGTGCTCCACGTGGCCGACGCGTTCGAGGCGATGACGTCTGCGCGGCCATACCGGATGCGCCCCCTCTCCAGGGAGCAGGCGATCGCGGAGCTGCGCAAGTACGCCGGCGTCCAGTTCGACCCGGTGATCGTGGATGCGTTCCTGCACACGGTGTGGGCAAAGGGCGCAGCAGACGGCGGTCGCCCCACGGAAGTCCGGCCGGTCCCGCTGCTCGCCCAGGCCGCAGTGCACATGGTTCCGCCGCCGGCTCCCGACGGCTCCCCCGCAGTCGCTTCCTGACCCCGCTCTGGCGTGCTGATCGCCGGGTTGCTCATCGGGCTGATCGCGGGCTTCGCGGCGGGCGGCCGCCTGGACAACCTCATCGCGATTCGCCTCCGCTGGCCGCTCGTGATCTTTGGCGCGCTCGCGCTCCGCCTGGGGACGGAGGCCGCGCTCACCCGGGACGTCGGGATCGTCGAATCGCTGCGGGTGCCGCTCCTGGCCGCCGCCTACGGAATCCTTGCGGTGGGGCTGTGGGCGAACCGGGCACGCCCGGGCATGAGCCTCGCGCTCGTCGGGATCGCGCTGAACGCCACCGCAATCCTCGTGAATGGCGGCTTCATGCCGGTCTGGGAGCCGAGCCTCACGGCGGCGAGCTACGGCCGGGCAGACGTCCTCTCACCCATCCACGTCATCCTGCCGGCGACCCTGGACGCCAACTTCTTCCGGTCGGCGGGTCCGCTTGGCGACGTGATCCCGATACCGCTGCCCTGGCTTCGCAACGTCCTGTCGTTCGGCGATGTGATCCTGGGCGCGGGCCTCGCGTTCTTCCTGTTCGCCGGCCTTGTGCATCGCCCGGAGGAGACCTGGCCGGACGGCCGACCGATCCATCGCCCCGAACCCAGCCAGCCGGTGATCCTGGCCGGGCCGGAGGTCCGCGACCTGCCGGGTGGGGTCCGCGCGGGCACTGGCCTGGCGGCGAGCCTGGCGGGCGTGGCGGCGCTGGAACGGCCGGTGGTCCTGGGCGGCTCGGGCGCGGGCCTCGCGTCCCTGGCGCCCGCGGCGTCGGGCGGGGTGACGGCACCTGCCCTGCCGGGGGTGTTCCGCGGGGTCGGGGTCCGGGCACGCCATCATCCGTACGTTCGGCTCGCGGTCAACGGGTCCTTTTCCGCCCTGTGGACCGGACAGCTCATCAGCCTCCTCGGCGACCGCGTCCACCAGGTGGCGTTGGCCGCTCTGGTCTACGGGACCACGAACTCGGCGATCGCCGGCTCCCTGACCTTCGTGGCGGCGACGCTGCCGAACCTCCTGTTCGGACCGATCGCCGGCGTCCTGGTCGACCGCTGGGACCAGAAGCGCGTCCTGATCGTGAGCGACGTCCTTCGCGCGGGGATCGTGCTGCTCATCCCGGCCGGTGTCGGCGTCAACGTGGTGCTGGCCTACCCGCTGGTCTTCCTGCTGACGACGGTCTCCATCTTCTTCCGGCCGGCTCGGACGGCCGTGATCCCACGGGTGGTCCGCGAGGACGAGCTGGTGACGGCGAACTCCGCGACGTGGATGAGCGAGACGTTGGCGGACGTGGTGGGCTACCCGCTTGCGGGACTCTTCGTGGCATTCCTGGGGAGCGCGCTGCCGCTGGCGTTCTGGCTGGACTCGGTGTCCTACGTGGCGTCGGCCATGCTGGTGGTCGCGGTCGTGATCCCGCCGGTGGTCCGCTCGGTCGGGTCCGTGGCGCCCGTCCCAGGGATGTCCGGCATCCGCGACGACCTGGTCGCCGGCTGGCGGTTCCTCCGTGGCGAGCCCGTCCTGCTGGCGAACACGTTGCAGGCGGTCGCCGGGCAGCTGACGATCGGCGCCACGATCGCGCTCACCCCGCTCTACGCGAAGGTGGTCCTGCGGCTCGACTCGCTGAGCTGGACGGCGGCCTACGCGTTCATGGAAACCGGGATCGGGGTCGGCAACCTGGTCGGCGGGTTCGTGATCGGGCTCCTGGGCGCGCGGATCGCGAAGGGCCGGATGGTGATCGGCGGCTATGCCGCGTACGGCCTCGCGGTTGTGGGACTGGGCCTGACGAACAACCTGTCGCTGGCGCTGGGCCTCGCATTCGCGATGGGCGTCTCAAACATGGTCTTCATCATCCCGACCCAGACGCTCTTCCAGGAGCGGACGCCCGGCGACATGATCGGGCGCGTGGTGGGCTTCCGGTTCTCGGCCGTCTTCGGGGCGATGACGTTCGCGATGGCGGCGAGCGGCGTGCTCGGGGACGCCGCGGGCGTGGGGCCGGTGCTCGTGGTCTTCGGCGTGATCACCGTCGCGGCAGGGCTCGCCGGCCTCGCCAGCCGGCCGCTCCGCGAAGCCTGACCCCGGCGGGCTGCGCGGCCGCGGCTGCGCGGGCATCAGGCGCGGGCTCGGGCGCGGCCGCGCGCGCACCGGCCGGGCTCCGGTACACTCAACCCCCTGCGCCGGCTCGCGGTATCCGTGGCACCCGGCGTTCGCCGCCACCCGGCGGCTCCCATTGATGGAGTGACGCAGCACGATGACCGAGCCGGACGACCGCGCGCGGGACGCGCACCCGGAGGCGACGCCGGCGGATGAGGCGCTGGACGGCGCGGCACTGCCGGAGGACGCGCTCGACGAGAACGGCGAGGACGCCGGGCTCCACGAGGCCGAAGGCGTTGCCGCGGGCGCTGTCGCGGTCCCGACGACCGCGCGTGCCGGGCGGGCCAGCGCCACGAGCCGCGGCGCGGGGCGCGGACCTCGAGGCAATCGTGGGCCGGCTGCGCCCGCGCGAGTGCCGACCGCCTCCGACATCGCGGTGCACATCGACGACCGCGCCTCGGCGATCTTTGTGATCGCCGCCATCGCGATCTTCGTGCTGATCCTCCTGAACGCGCTGGTACTGGGGAAGGGCGGGCTCCTGACGCCGATCGCCACGTCCGCGCCGGTCGTGATCGCGCCGTCCGCATCCGTGGAGCCGTCCGCATCCGTGGAGCCCGCCGCGAGTGCGTCGCCCGCCGCGTCGCCGAGCGCGAGTGCCCCGGCATCTGCGACGCCGAGCGCGTCCGCCAGCCCGTCCGTGGCGGCGTCGGGGTCACCCGCGACGTCCGCATCGCCCGCGCCGAACGCGTCGCCCGCGGCGTCGCCGAGCGGGTAACCGATCGCGCCGACCGTCCCGCCGGCGATGACGGTCCGCGCCCCCCCGGACCGGGCGCCCGGCCGCGAATCCGGACCCGTGCCGGACCCGTGCCGGACCAGTGCCCGGCGGCCGTTGCGCAGGAGGCAACAGATCGGGTGTGCGCCGCGCCCGAAGGCGCCCGTCACGACCCCCGTCGAGCTCCAGGGCGCGTTCGCTGCCTGTGACGCAACAAATGGGGCCGATGAAGCAGCGGATCCGTCCGGGTGGACCGGCGAGGAGCCCGGAGACCTGGTTCGCCGGCCCGACACCCGCGGTTAGTTGCAGGCTACGCAACAGGAGCAGGCCGCGCAACAGGAGCAGGCTGAGCAACACGAGCAGGTCGCGCACCCCGAGCAGGGGCGACGTATCGGACCGGGGTCGACGCCAGCCCCGGCCGTCAGTCCACGAGCGGCGGGTCGATTCGTCCATCGCTGGACCACCGGCGGCCCCGGCCCCGGCCCCGGCCGCCCGACGGTCCGGCCCCGGCCGCCCGCAGGACCACCGGCCGACGCGGACACGGACACGGCCCCGGCCCCGGCCCCGGCCGCCCGACGGTCCGGCCCCGGCCGCCCGCAGGACCACCGGCCGACGCGGACCCGGCCGGGGCGGTCGCCATGTGCTAGCCTCCTCCCGTTACCACACGCCGCGTGGTCGCGAAGCCGGTGCGATTCCGGCACAGTCCCGCTACGGTGACCGCCGTTCAAGCAACGGCGGAAGTCCGGTCGCCGGCCCCGCGGCAAAGCCGCACGAACCCTCGCGAGAAAGGGGCAGGCAGGCATGACTCCGACCGGCTGACCCTCGCCCATGTTGCCGCGCGCCCGCGGCCACGCACCCGTGGCCACGTGCCCATGCTGCCGCGCGCCCGCGACCACGCACCCGTGGCCGCGCGCCCGCCTCGATCCGCATCCCGCGCGAGAGGTCCCATGATCCCCACCCGAGCCCGCCGCCGGCCCGCCGGCCCCGTCCTTCTTCTGGCGTTCGTCGCCGTCATCCTCGCCGGCTGCGGCGTGGCCGCCACGCCCGTACCGGCGCCGGTTGGTCCCTCGCCGACGGCCGTCATCGCCCCCGCGGCGACCGGGACGCCCGTCCCGGCCACGCCGGTCGCCTCGCCGAGCCCATCCCCAATCGCGGCGACGTACCCGCTCACCCTGACCGACGACGAGGGAACAGCCGTCACGATTGCGGCGCGGCCGACGAAGATCGTCTCGCTGACGCCCGCCACCACCGAGATCCTCTTCGCCGTGGGCGCAGGGCCGCGCGTCCACGGGGTGACGGACGCCGACGACTACCCGCCCGCGGCGAAGCAGATCACCGCGGTCGTCAAGCTGGGCGCCGTCGACGTCGAGAAGATCGTCGGGCTGGGTGCGGACCTCGTGATCGCCGGCGGGAACAGCTTCAACAGTCCCGATGCGATCGCGAAGCTCCGTTCTCTCGGGATCCCGGTTGTCGTCGTCTACGCCGCGAACGTCGCCGGGGTCTTCAGGGACATCGGGCTGGTCGCCGCCGCGGCCGGCGAGGGGGCCGGCGGCCAGGCGCTGGTCGCGTCGCTGCAGGCCCAGGTGGACGCGGTCGTCGCCCTGGTCGCGGCGGCGGGCGCCCCTCGGCCGCGAGTGTTCTACGAGCTTGATGCCACCAAGCAGATCTACACGTTCGCCGACGGCATCGTCCAGGACGAGCTGATCCACATGGCGGGCGGTGACCCGATCACGACCGGGAGCCCAACCGTGTTCAGCATTCCGCTCGAGAAGCTCGTGGTCGCGGACCCGGAGCTGATCCTTCTCGGCGACGCCGCCTACGGCACGACGCCGGCCCAGGTGAAGGCGCGCCCGGGATGGGCGGTCATGACGGCGGTGAAGATCGGCGCGATCCGCCCGATCAACGACACCCTCGTCTCGCGACCGGGGCCGCGCATCGTGGAGGGGCTGCGCGCCCTCGCGGTCGCCATCAACCCGACGCTCCGGCTGCCGCCCGCGCCGGCGGCGAGCACCACGCCATGACCCCGCACCCGGCCGGCCGTTCGGCTCGATGAGCATCGGCGGGCGGAGCCTCGCCCTGGCCCGGGCCCACGTCGGGCGACCGGCGCGGGCCCCGGGCGCGGCCGTGCTCGCGCTTGCCGGCCTCGGCGTGCTCGCGCTCGCCGTCGTCATCGCGGTGGCGGCCGGATCGGTCGCGGTCGCCCCGGGCGACACCCTGGGGATCCTGCTCCGGGCGTTGGGCCTGCCGGTCGATCGATCATGGTCGCCGGCGGCCGAGACGATCGTCCTGGAGCTGCGCCTCCCGCGCGTCCTGACCGCGATCATGGTCGGCGGCGGGCTTGCAGTCGCCGGGGCGGCATTCCAGGGTCTCCTGCGCAACCCCTTGGCCGACCCGTACGTGCTGGGGACCGCGTCCGGCGCGGCCCTTGGCGCGGCCGTCGCCGTCCTGATCCCGTTCCGCGCCGTGTTCCTGGACCTTGGATTGCTCCACGTCCTCTCGTTCGCAGGGGCGCTCGCGGCCGTGGCGGTGGTCTACCGGCTCGGGCGCGGCGGCGGACCGTTCGCGCCACTGACGGGACTCCTCCTGACCGGCTACGCGGTGGGCTCGCTGCTCGCGGCGGGCCTCGCGATGACCATGTTCCTTGCCGGCTCGAACCTGCGCCAGATCTTCGCCTTCCTGCTGGGCGGGATGGAGGGGGCGAGCTGGCTCCGGCTCGCGTTTGCGGCGCCGCTGATCGCCGGCGGATCGATCGCGATCGTGGCCCGTGCCCGCGTGCTCAACGGGCTGCTCCTGGGCGAAGAGGCGGCCGCCCACCTGGGTGTCGACGTCCGCCGCGAACGCGCGATCCTGCTGGCACTCGCGAGCCTCGTCACCGCCGCCGCGGTCGCGGTCGCCGGGCTGGTCGGGTTCGTTGGTCTCGTCGCGCCGCACCTGGTCCGGCTCATCGTGGGGCCGGACGCGCGGCGCGTGCTGCCGCTTGCCGCGATCCTCGGCGCGATCCTGCTGGTTGCCGCGGATCTGGGCGCGCGCCTCCTCGGCGAGATCCCGGTGGGCGTCGTGACGGCGGTGGTCGGCGCCCCGTTCTTCCTTGCGCTGCTGCGCGGCACCCGCTCGGCGTACGAGCTGTGATGCCGCCGATCGCGGAGCTCGCCGGCGTCACCGTCGCCTACCGCGAGCGGCTCGTGGTTCGCGGCGTCGACCTCGCGATCGCGCCGGGCGAGCTGGTGGCGCTGGTGGGGCCGAACGGGGCCGGCAAGTCGACGCTCCTGCGGGTCCTTGCCGGCCTCGTGGTGCCGCGCGACGGTCTGGTCACCCTCGGCGGAGACCCGGTCGCTGGCCTGAGCCGCGCGGCGATCGCCCGCCGCCTCGCGGCCGTGCCGGGCCAGGCGGCGCTGCCCTTCGCGACCCGGGTGGAGGAGGTCGTGGCTCTCGGCCGGCTCCCGCACGAGGATCCGTTCCGCGGCCCGGGGCCGGCCGACCACGCGGCAGTCGACGCGGCGATCGAGCGGGTCGGGATCGGTTCCCTTCGGGGACGTGATGCACGCGAGCTGAGCCTTGGGGAGCGGCAGCTGGTCCTCATCGCGCTCGCAGTGGCCCAGGCGGCACCCCTCCTCGTCCTCGACGAACCGACCGTCCACCTGGACCTGCGCCACCAGGTGGCCGTAATGGAGCTCCTGGTGGACCTCAATCGCCGCGACGGCGTCGCCGTCCTCGCGGTCCTCCACGACCTGGCGCTCGCCGCGCACTTCTTCCCTCGCCTCGTCCTCCTCGACGGCGGGCGCGTCGTGGCGGATGGTCCGCCGGCGCGGGTGCTGGCTCCGGAGCGGATTCGTGCCACGTTCGGCGTTGACCCCGCGATCCTGGCCGGGCTGGCGGCGATCGACCCGGGTGCGCCCGAGTTGACCGTGGGCACCCGCGGCCGCTAGGCTCGTGAGGTGACCATGACCCATCGCTTCTGGCGCGCCGCGCCCGCGCCCCGACTCCTCGCCCTGATCGGCGTGGCCGCGCTCGTGGCCGCGTGTGGCGGGACGCCCACCCCGTCGAAGGTCACCACCCGGTCGCCGGTCACCACCGGGTCGCCCTCCCCGTCTGCCGCGCCCTCCACGCAGGCCCCGTCCGCGAGTGCGAGCGGCGATGCCTCTCCGGTGCCGAGCGACGGGTCAGCCTCGCCGCAGGCGAGCGAGACGCCGCTCCCGACCGTCAGCCCCTCGCCCCGGCCCGGCTCGGCGAACGCCTGCAGCGGCACCGCCGAGAACCGCAACTTCTACGCTGCCCTCGCGGCGAGCGTGGCCTGGGACGTCTACTGCGCGGTCCTGCCGCCCGGCTGGTTCGTCGACAGCGGCTCGTACCGGCTCTCCAACGGGGGTCAGCTCTCGATCACCTACCGGGGGCCGGCCGGCGCGCGGCTCGTGGTCCGGGAGGGCAGCTACTGCGCCGGGGTGCCCAACTGCATCCCCTCGGGGACTGACGCAGGGAGCGCCCGGTTTGGGGAGCGGGACGCCCGACTGCTGGATCTCGGCAGCGGGTCGTGGCTGGTGGTGGTCGCGTCGGCGGGCGTGGACGTGGGCTGGCAGGCGACCGGCAGCGGGATAGACGGCCCGGCCCTGGCGGGCTACACGTCGGCATTCGCGCGCGTCGACCAGTAGCCGGAGACAGCACCAGGTGGAGCTGCACGAGGCGCTCGCCGCTCGCGTTGCCGGGTGGCGTGCGGACGGCTATCCGAGCGAGCGCTTCCCTGCGATCGCGGAGATCCTCAACGTCGACGTCGTCTGGAAGTCCGACATGCTGGGCCAGAAGATTCTTCTCGTTGAGCCGCGGGAGAGCGCGTGACGGTCCGCCGCGTCGTCCGGGAGCGAATCGATCCGCGCCTGACGGCGGCCCTGTTCGCCAACTATCGAACCCCTGTCGACGCCGTGCTCGAGCTGGTCGACAACGCGGTCGACAGCCGGGTCGCCGGGCGGCCGCTCGAGCTGGACCTCGCGGTCCATCCCGGACGGCTGGTTCTCGTGGTCGTCGGCGGGACCGGCATGAGCCCCGCCGCCATCGAGCGCGACTACCTCCGCTGGGGCGCCTCGTCGAAGCGGGCGGGCGATCGGATCGGACGCTACGGGCAGGGCGGCAAGGCGGCCATCGGGCACCTGGGCAACCGCTTCGAGATCGTGGCGTCGGCCGCCGGCGACGAGGACGCCTATGGTTTCGAGGACCCCGCCTACCGCGATCGGACCCGCCTGCGGACCTACGATCTCCACCCCCGGAACAAGGCCGTCGCAGCTGACCTGGGCTACGTGCGCATCGACATCGGCGAGGTCGACCGCAAGCTCGACCCACGGCGTCTTGCCGAGCGGCTGGCGGAGACCTATCGCCCGATGCTCGAAGCCGGCGAGGTACGGATGGTTGTCAACAGGGCGCCGATCGCGCCCCGCCCGTGGACCGTGGACGAGCGGCACGAGCTCTCGGTGCGTGCGGCTGGTCGTGTCGTCCGGGGTTGGTGGGGCCTGCTGCCCGAGCCGCCGCGCCCTGGTGCGCCGGAGGCCGGCGTCCGTCTCTATCACCTGGGCCGGCTGGTCGGGGCGCCGGAGTGGTTCGGCCATCCGACGCCGGCCGCCCACCCGGCCCTCAACCGCCTGGTTGGCGAGGTCGAGCTGCCGCATGTCCCGGTCACGATGAACAAGGCCGACGTCGACCGCGGAAGCGAGGTGTGGGCCGCAGTGGAGGCACGGCTGCACGCGCTCCTGGCGCCCGCGGTTCGCCGGCTCACGCGGGAGCCGGCGTCGGCCGTCACGCCGGAGGCGGCGCGGACGGCCGAGCAGGTGCGGAGGATCCTGGCCAAGGCGCTGCGACTGCTGGAGGAGGGCCGGCTCTTCGAATCCGAGGTGTCGGCGGGCGGCGATGGGCCCGGCGGGCAGCTGGCGCTCGAGGGCGTCCGGCATCGGGCCGCCGGCGAGACCGAGGTCGTCGGGGATGAGCCGTCCGCGGAGTCGGCCGAGGATGCGGGGACCGCCGCGTCGGGGGAGGGGCGACCCCGCCTTCCACGCCCAGGCGCGGCAGGCAGCCCGGGGAGCGCGCGCCGCCGCGGCGCCGCGGAGGTCGTCGTCCGCCAGCTGGACCCGCGGCTCCGCAGCGCGCTCGTCGAGGAGGACGGCGTCCGCCGGGTCGTCATCAACAGCGCGTACCCGCTCTACGAGGTCCGGCGGGGCGACCTCTGGTACCAGCTGGAGACGGCGCTCCGCGAGGTCTGCGTCACGATCCCGGAGGCGACGGTACCCGAGTTCGAGCGCAAGGTGAACGAGCTGATGCTCGTCTCGCTGGCCCTCGCCGAGCGCGGGCGGCGAGGCACGCGGAAGAGCGGGCCGGCCGCCGAGCGGAGGCGCCAGGCCGGCCTCTGGAAATGAGGGCTCACGTGTGCTACGTTCGGTACACGCAGATGCACACTGCGTTGCACACCGAGGCCTGCCATGCCCCTCGCCCGCACCAACATCACCCTCCCGGCTGAGACCCTGGCGATCATCGACGAGGTCGCCGGCCCGCGCGGGCGAAGCGCCTACATCGCCGAGGTGCTGCTCAGGCAGGCGAAGCGCGACCGGATGAAGAAGGTGTGGCGAGAGAATCGCGGCGCCCTCAAGGGGTCGACCACCTGGGGTCGAACCCCGGAAGAGGTGCTCGAGACCCTGAAGGAGATCCGTCGCAGCTGGGACAGGCCGCACGTCGACGCGCTGTGGAAGGAACCATCACCGGATGCCGAAGCTCCTCGACACGACGCTCCTGATCGACCACTCGATCGACCTGCCCGGCGCCGTCGCGATGCTGGAGCGCCTGTTCGCGGAAGCCGATGACCTGATCGTCTGCGACGCGGTCGTTGCGGAGGCGCTGTCCAGCGGAACACCGGAGGAGCGGCGCACGATCGCGAGCCTCATCAATGCGGTCGAGTACGTGGCCACCGACCCGGAGGCCGCGAAGTGGGCCGGCGAGGCCCGTCGACTGCGCGGCGCGACCGGTCCTCGCAGTCTCGGCGACGCGCTCATCGCCGGCGTTGCGTGGTCGCTGGGGGCCACGGTCGTGACCCGCAACCCGGACGATTTCGTGCGGATGGGCGTCCCCGTGCTGGCGTACGAAGCCGAGGCTCCGGCCTGACGCCGGGGCCGTCGGGCCGTCCGCCGACGTCCAGTCCGCGGGCGATTCGGGCATACTGCGGCGATCGGAGGCCACGAAACGCGCCGGACGTCCGGCCGAGCGCCGGACGCCCGGCCGTGCGCCGGCGCCCAGCGGAGGAGCATGTGACGTGACGGTCGGGACCGCCTTCCACCCGCGCACCGCGCCCCTCAACGAGCACCTCCAGTGGCGGACCTGGTCCGGTTTCTTCGCCGCCAGCGCGTATCACGACTCGCACGTCATCGAGTACAACGCGATCCGCGAGGCGGCCGCCCTCATCGACGTGAGCCCGCTCTTCAAGTACGAGTTCCGCGGTCCCGACGCCGTCCGCCTCGTGGATCGGCTGATCGTCCGCGACGCGACGAAGCTGACGCCGGGCCGGGTCTTCTACACGCCCTGGTGCGACGAGCACGGCAAGGTGCTCGACGATGGGACGATCCACCGGCTCGACGACGAGGACGGCGCGCAGGTGGTCCGCTGGACGGCGGCCGATCCGCAGATCCGATGGCTCCGGATGAACGCCCACGGCCTGGACGTGGAGGTCCGGGACGTCAGCGAGTCCGTCGCCGCGGTCGCCCTGCAGGGGCCGCTGAGCCGCGCCGTCCTGGAGTCGGCGACCGGTGCCTCGTTTGCCGACCTCCGCTACTTCCGGCGCCGCCGGGCGACGTTGGCCGGCATCCCGATCGACGTCTCGCGGACCGGCTACACCGGCGACCTGGGCTACGAGCTCTGGATCCCGGCCGATCGCGCCGTGGAGGCCTGGGACGCCCTGGTCGCCGCCGGCGAGCCATATCGCGTCCGGCCGGCCGGCATGCTCGCGCTCGACGTCGTGCGCCTGGAGGCCGGGCTGATCCTCATCGAAGCCGACTACACGAGCGCCATCCACTCCCACATCCCCAGCCAGAACTACTCGCCATACGAGATCGGGCTCGGCAAGCTCGTGGACCTTGCGGCCGGCGACTTCATCGGCCGCCGCGCGCTCGTCGCGGAGATGGCGGCGGGCGGGCCGCCGCGGCGTCTCGTCGGCCTGAACATCGAGTGGCCGGAGATCGAGGCGCTCTACGCGGCACAGGGCCTGGCCCCGTACGCACCCCCGATCGTGAGCCGCACGCCGGTTCCGATCTTCGCCGGCGGCCGCCAGGTCGGGCGGGTCACCAGCACCGGCTGGAGCCCGATCCTCAAGAAGATGCTGGGCCTCGCTTCGGTCGGGCTCGCACATGCGCGGACCGGGACTCGCCTCGCGATGGAGTGGACGGTCGAGGCCCGGCGGGGCACGGTCGCCGCCACCGTGGTGGACCTCCCGTTCTTCGACCCGCCGCGCAAGCGCGCCTGACGGCTGGAACCTGGCGATCACGAACCCCCGGATACCAAACCAAGGAGGGACCCGCGTGGCGCAGCGCTACGACGCGGTGATCATCGGCGGCGGCCACAACGGCCTCACGACCGCCGCGTACCTCGCGAAGGCGGGCTGGAAGACGCTCGTCCTCGAGAAGCGCCGCATCCTGGGTGGGGCGACGACGAGCGACGAGATCGTCCCCGGGTACACGTTCAGCGTGCTCTCCTACGTCGTCAGCCTGCTTCGGCCGGAGATCATCCGCGACCTGGAGCTGGCGAAGCACGGCCTGGAGATCCTCCCGCTGGACGGCACGTTCACGCCGCTCCACGGCGACTACCTGTGGCGTCGCGACGACCACGCGGCGACGATGCGCGAGATCCGGCGCTGGTCCGCCACGGACGCCGACGCGTACGAGGAGTACGGCCAGCTGATGGCCGACATGGCGCGCTTCATCAAGCCGATCCTGGGCATGGTGCCACCCGACCCGACGAGCATCGATCCGCGCGATTGGCTGGGCGTCCTGGGGCTGGGCCGCGACTTCGCCAGGCTGCCGGAACGCCAGCAGGCCGCCTTCCTCGGCCTCATGACGATGAGCGCCGCAGACTTCCTGGACCAGTGGTTCGAGACGGAGCCGCTCAAGGCGACGATGTCCGCGTCGGGCATCATCGGCACGTTCCTCGGGGTCCGCTCGCCCGGCACCGCGTACGTGCTGCTTCACCATTACATGGGCGAGATCGACGGCGCCTTCCGCGCCTGGGGCTTCCAGAAGGGCGGGACGGGCGCGATCAGCTACGCGATCGCGAGTGCCGCCCGTGCGCTCGGGGTGGAGATACGCACGGAAGCCGGCGTCAGCCGCGTCACGCTCACGCCTTCCGGCGACCGCGCCACGGGCGTCGTCCTCGAGAGCGGCGAGGAGATCGCGGCAAACGTCGTCGTCTCGTCCGCAGACGTCCGGCGGACCTTCCTCCAGTTCCTTGAGCCGGGGATCCTGCCGGAGGACTTCGAGGCGCAGGTGCGCCGCTTCAAGTTCCGGGGCAGCTCCGGCAAGGTGAACCTCGCGCTCGACGCGCTGCCGACCTTCACCACCAACCCGGGTGGCACGGAGTACCTCCGCGGCGCGGTGAGCATCAGCCCCTCGCTGGAGCACATGGAGCGCGCCTACGACGACGCGAAGTACGGCCGCTTCAGCCGCCGGCCCTACGTCGACATCGTCTTCCCCAGTCTCGTGGACCCGTCCGTGGCGCCGCCGGGCAAGCACGTCATGAGCTGCTTCGTCCAGTACGCGCCGTACAACCTGGCCGAGGGCGCGCTGGACTGGGACAACCAGAAGGAGGCCTTCGGGAACGTGGTGATCGACCTGGTCAGCGAGTTCGCGCCGAACCTGAAGGATGTCATCGTCGAGAAGCACGTGGTCTCGCCGCTCGACATGGAACGCGACTGGGGCCTGACCGAGGGCAACATCTTCCACGGTGAGCTCTCCCTGGAGCAGCTTTTCTTCAGCCGGCCGATCCCGGGTTGGGCACGCTACCGGACGCCGATCCGCGACTACTGGATGTGCGGTTCGTCAACGCATCCGGGGGGCGGGATCATGGGCGCGAACGGGCGGCTCGCCGCGCTCCAGCTGCTCAAGGCTCGCAAGACGAAGGTGGCCTGACCAATGTCCAGCCAGCCCTCCGCCTCGTTCGATGCCATCGTGGTCGGCGGCGGCCACAACGGCCTCGTCGCCGGCGCCTACCTCGCCAAAGCCGGCCTCCGGACGCTCGTTCTCGAGAAGCGCGCGACGCTCGGCGGCACGCTGGAGACGCGCCCGCTCGCCGACGGGAAGTGCGCTCCCGGCCTCTTCCACACGGTCGGGCGGCTGCGGCCGTCCGTCGCCCGCGAGCTGGGTCTGCGCGGCCACGGGCTGAAGCTCGTCGCGCCCGAGGTCCGGGCGTTCGCGCCCCAGCCGGACGGCCGCGCGGTCACGTTGTGGGCCGATGCCGCGCGCACCGCCGATGAGCTGCGCGCCTGGTCCAGGGCGGACGGCGCGGCCTGGGTCGAGTTCGACCGGCACGTCCGGGCGTTGGCCGCGTTCA
This sequence comes from Chloroflexota bacterium, assembly GCA_025351245.1. Lineage (GTDB taxonomy): Bacteria > Chloroflexota > Limnocylindria > Limnocylindrales > CSP1-4 > CTSoil-043. The sequence continues at coordinate 16,533 of JANXWH010000007.1, forward strand.
TCGCCTCGCTCAACGACGCGACGCCGCCCGCAACGAGTGGCGGCAGCGTGGGCGACGCGATCACGGGGCTGCTCCTGGGCCGCGCCTTCAAGAAGCTCTCGAAGGACGACGCGCGCCAGCTGCTCCGCATCCTCCCGATGGCGATCGCGGACTTCGTGGCGGAGTCGTTCGAGAGCGATCCCGTCCGGGCCGCCATCGCGATGCGCGCCGTCGCGTTCACCGCCCTGGGCTCCTGGTCCATGGGGACGACCGCGGCGCTGCTCGCCGATTCGGCCGGCAACGACGGCGGGGCCGCCGGCCAGACCGTGTACGCGATGGGTGGCCCCGGCGCGCTTGCCGATGCGCTCGCCGCGGCCGCACGCGGCTTCGGCGCCGAGATCCGGACGGGCGCCGAGGTGCTGGGCGTGACCACGGCGGACGGCCGCGTGACCGGCGTGACGCTCGCGTCCGGCGAGGAGATCGCGGCGCCGATCGTGGCCTCCGGCCTGGACCCGAAGCGGACGCTGCTGGGGCTGCTGCCGCCGCTGGAGCTTGGCCCGAACCTGCGCTGGCGGGCCGGCAACATTCGGCAGCCGGGCCGTGTCGCCCGGGTCAACCTGGGCCTGTCCACGCTGCCGGTCTTCCCGGCGGCAGGGGAGCCGGAGGAGGCGTCGCGCCGCCTCCGGGGCCGGATCCTCGTGGGCGCCACCGGGATCGACGACATGGAGCGGGCCTTCGACGCCTCGAAATACGGCCGCGTTTCCGAGGCGCTCCTGCTGGAGGCAACGATCCCAACGCTCGTGGACCCGTCGCTCGCACCGGACGGCGGCCACGTCATGAGCGTGATCGCACAGTACGTCCCGTACCGGCTCGCGGACGGAACCTGGGATGCCGACGCGCGGGAGGCGCTGGGGGACCGGGTCGTGGCGCGGCTGGAATCCGTCGCGCCGGGGATTTCCGCGCTCGTCACGGCCCGGGAGGTCCTCACCCCGGTTGACCTCGAAGCCGAGTACGGCCTCACCGGTGGTCACCCGTATCACCAGGAGCCGAGCCTCGACGCGTGGTTCGCCTGGCGCCCGCTGGTGGGCCACGCCCGCTACCGGATGCCGGTCGCGGGGCTTTACCTCGTGGGGCCGGGCGCTCACCCGGGCGGTGGCGTCACCGGCGCGCCGGCCCAGAACGCCGTGAAGGAGATCCTGGCCGACCGGAAGCGCCGGTAGGGCGAGTTTCTCGGAGCTCGAGCGGCGGGCAGCGCCTCCGCCTCCGCCGCGCCCCGCCGCGGGCCTCCGCCGCGCCCCCTCACCGGCCTCTGTCAGCCCGGAAGCCGCAGCTCCCAGCCCCGCAAGCGCTCCAGGAAGCGGTCCGCTGTCAGGTCCAGCTGGATCGGCGTGATCGAGACGCGGTTGTTGAGGACCGCGTGGACGTCGGTCCCGGGGATCGCCTGCCCGGTGGGCGGCGGTCCGCCGACCCAGTAGTACGGGACGCCGCGAGGATCCTCGCGGCGGATCAGCTCGTCCTGGTAGATGCGCTTGCCGAGCCGCGTGACCTCGAAGCCCTCGCACGCTTCCAGCGGGATCGCCGGAACGTTGACGTTGAGGAGCTGGGCCGGCTCGAGGCCGCGCTCGAGGATCGCCCGCGCGACCACGATGGCGGCCGCGGCGGCGAGCGTGAAGTCGTCCGGCGCGAAGTCGTCGTGGCTGATCGCGAACGCCGGGCAACCCGAGAGCACCGCTTCCATCGCGGCGCTCACGGTCCCCGAGTACGTGATGTCGTCGCCGAGGTTCGCGCCGTGGTTGATGCCGCTCGCGACCAGGTCGATCGGCCCCGGGAGCAGGCCCAGGAAGACGAGCCCGACCGCGTCGGACGGCGAGCCGTCGATCGACCACGCGGGGGTGCCGTCGGACAGCGTCCGCTCCCGCACCCGGAGCGGGCGCCACATCGTCCGCGAATGGCCGACCGCGCTCTGGTTCGTGTCCGGCGCGATGACCAGGACCTCGCCGAGGGTCGCCATCGCTCGCGCCAGCGCGAGCAGGCCGCGCGACTCGATGCCGTCGTCGTTCGTGACCAGGATGCGCGGGCGCCTGCCCGGCGCGGGAGTCGCCGACATCATCATTCGGGCGACGCGTCTGCCGCGGGATCCGGCTCCCGCGGGACCCGGACGTGGCGTCCCTCGCGGGCCTCCAGGCGCCGTGCCGCGCGGACGGCGACGCTACCCTGGTCCGGGAGCGAGCGACGAAGCGAGAACATGAAGACGGCGCTGATGACGGCGGCGATCGGCAGGCCGAAGATCGCGCCGGGAACCCCGGCGACCTTGGAGCCGATGAGGACGCTCGCGAAGACGACGATCGGCGGGATGCCAACCGCGTCCGCCATGACCCGCGGCTGGACCAGGTTCATGACCACGAACCAGCCAATCCCCATTCCGATGAGCACCCCCACGGTCGCGTCCGGGACGCTGACGAACGCGACGAGGACGGGCGGAACCCACGCGACGAACGGCCCGAAGAAGGGGATCGCCATGAGGACCCCGGTCGTGGCGGCGATGACCGGGACGTACGGCAGCCCCAGCGCGATGCTCACGACGAGCGCCACGACCGCGTAGAGGAACCCCAGGATGGCCTGGCCACGGAGGAAGCCGCCGAACGACCGGCCGATCGCGTCCTCCAGGAGCCGCGCCTCGGCTGCATACCGCGGGGGCACCAGGCGGAGGATGAAGGTGAGGATCGCCTCGCTGTCGATGACCATGAAGACCGACAGGAAGAAGAGGATCAGCACGTTGACCACGACGCCGATGCTGGCGACGGCCGCCGCCTGGAGCGGTCCGACGAGGCCCTGGGCGGTGGACGCGAGCCCTTCGAGGAACGCGTTCGCCTGGGCGACGAGATCAACCTGGCCGAAGCCAAGTGCCGCCAGGCGGTCCGCCCACGGCTGGAGGATCGCCGGCAGCTGCTCGCGCAGGCTCGGGACGTTCCGGATGAACTCCAGGAGCGAGCTGAACAGCGCCTGGGCCAGGAGCACGATGAGGGCCAGGAGCACGACCGTCAGGACCGCGTAGACCGCGACGACCGCGACCACGCGCGGGAGCCGTGGCACCGCTCGCTGGAGGAGCCGGACCGGCGACGAGAGGATGAAGGCGAGCAGCCACGCCAGGAAGAACGTCAGGATGACGTCCGCGAAGAAGTTCCAGTAGGTCGCCAGGTAGGAGAGGACGACCAGCGCGAAGGCGGCCGACCCCAGCACGAGGAATGACGTCAGCCAGCGCTGCTGGCGTTCGCTCAGGGTCGGCAGCGGCTGCTCGGACATCGGCTTGTGGCGGCTCCCAGCGGCCCGTGGTGCCTGCCGCGTCGGCTGGCGTCGCGGCGGTCGGGCTTTCCGCCAGCCTGCCTATCGTACGCGCCGGGTCGTACGCGCTGCGCGCTCAACGCAGGCCCATCTTCTCCCGGACCTCGGCCATCGTCGCGTCCACGATCGGGCGCAGGCGTGCCGCCCCCTCCTCGAGGATGCGGTCCACGATCACGGGGCTGGCCAGCAGCTCCGCGTAGCGCTCGCGGGCCGGGCCGTAGTGACGGAGGATCCGCTCCACGAGCAGCTTCTTCGTGTCGACGCAGCCGGTCCGGGCCGTCCGCTCGCCGTCCCAGATCTCCTCGTAGTCGTCGCCGAAGAAGCGGTGGAGCTGGCAGACGTTGCAGATCTCCGGGCGACCGGGGTCCGTTCGCTTGATCCGCTGCGTGTCGGTGACCATGCTCATCACCTGGCGCCGGATCTCGTCAGCCGGGGCGAAGATCTCGATGGTGTTCCCGATCGACTTCGACATCTTCCGAACACCGTCCGTCCCCAGCACTACCGGCGCCTGGGTGTAGACGGCCTGTGGTTCCGGGAAGGTCGGCCCGTAGCGATTGTTGAAGGCCCGCACGATCTCGCGCGAGAGCTCCAGGTGGGCGGCCTGGTCGCGGCCCACCGGGACCACGCTCGCCTTGTAGAGGACGATGTCGGCGGCCATCAGGGCCGGGTAGGTGAGCAGCCCGTGGTTGACGTCTTCGGGCTGGTTCTCCCGCTTCTCCTTGTACGTAGGCGTCCGCTCGAGCCAGCTGACCGGCGTCACGGTCAGGAAAAGCCACATCAGCTCGGCCACCTCGGGCCGGTGGCTCTGGACGAAGAGCGTGCAGCGCGCCGGGTCCAGCCCCAGGGCAAGGAGCGCAGTCGCCATCTCGCGGGTCCTTCTCCGCAGGGTCTCCGCGTCGTGCGTCGTCGTGAGGGCGTGGAAGTCCACGATGCAGTAGATCGACTCGAAGCGATCCTGGAGCGCGACGTAGTTGCGGATCGCGCCCAGGTCGTTGCCGATGTGCGGCGCGCCGGACGGCTGGATGCCGCTGAAGCAGCGGACCCTGGGCGGGGCGAGGGCGGGGGAGGCGGCAGAGGCGGCAGGTTCGGACATCGCTCCCGAGTGTACCGGAGCGTCCGTGTTGGCCGCGCGCCGTGTCGCGCGCCGTGCGTGTTAGCCGCGCCCGCGCCGCCGCCGTGTCGCCGCCGTCTGTGTCGCCGCGGTGTCGCCGGCGCCCGCCGTGTGGCGCCGTCTGTGTCGCGCCCGCCGTGGGTGTTGGCCGCTCCCGCGCCGCCGCGGTGTCGCCGGCGCCCGCCGTGTCGCCCGGTGTCGCCGTCCGTGTCGCCCGCGCCCGCCTTCGTGTCGTGTCGCGCCGTCTGTGTCGCCCGCGCCCGAGGGCTGTTGCCGGTCGTGCAACAAAGGGCCGGCGCAAGTCGGGCGGGAGCCTGCCCAGGGCCGTTCTGTTGAGCTGCGTGCAACAAGGGGCCGGCGCAAGTCGGGCGGGAGCCTGCCCAGGGCCGTTCTGTTGAGCTCCGTGCAACAAGGGCCGGCACAGCGTCCCAGCCACGCGCCCGGCGCCCGGCCGCCCGGCGCGGCGCAACGTCCCTGCCACGCCCCCGGCGTCCACGCCCCCGGCGTCCCGGCGCCCGGCGTCCCGGCGCCCGGCGTCACGCCGCCCTGCGCCCGGCGCGGCGCAACGTCCCAGCCACGCGCCCCGCGCCCGGCCCCGCCACGCCCCGGCGATGACGCGGCCGCGTCACGCGTCCGCTACGATCGTCCGCGATGTCCAGCATGCCCTCCCTCCGTGTCGCGGTGCTCGGCGCGGGCACCGTCGGCGGGCCCGTCGTTCGTGCCTTTCTGGAGCGCGCAGACAGGCTGGCGCCGTTCGACGGCGCCCAGCTGATCCTCGCGGGCGTTGCCGACAAGTTCATGGACCGCGTGATCGCGTGCGGCGTCCCGGCGGCGATCGTGACCGACGCGCCCGCGCACCTCGTCGCGGACCCGGACGTGGACGTGATCGTGGAGCTGATGGGCGGCGATGAGCCGGCCCGCACCCTGATCGCCGCGGCGCTCGCCGCCGGCAAGAGCGTTGTCACCGCGAATAAGCACGTCGTCGCGCACCACGGCGCGGAACTCGAGAGGATCGCCCGCGACCACGGCGGCACCTTCCGGTTCGAAGCGGCGGTCGGCGGCGGCACGCCCGTCCTTTCGCCGCTGGCGGCCGACCTCGCGGCCAACGAGGTCCACCAGGTCCGCGGCATCGTGAACGGGACCACGAACTTCATCCTGACTTCGATGCGCGAGAATGGCAGCGCGTACGCCGACGTGCTCGCCGAGGCGCAGGCTCGCGGCTACGCCGAGGCCGATCCGCGTGGCGACGTCGAAGGTGACGATGCCGTCAACAAGGTCGTGATCCTGGCCCGCCTCGCATTCGGTGCCTGGCTCGCTCCCGCCGATGTCCTCACCACGCCGCCGACCCTGCGCGGTGCGGGGCGCCCCGGCATCACGGGGGTGACCGCCGACGAGGTCGCCGCCGCGGGCGTGCTGGGCCTGACGCTCAAGCTGATCGCCCTCGCCGAGATCGGCGCCGACGGTCGCCCGACAGCGTCCGTCCTGCCGAGCGTGGTCGACCGCGACAGTCCCCTGGGGCGAACCGACTGGGTCCTCAACCGGATCGAGGTCGTGGCGGACCCCGTGGGGACCGTCGCCTTCTCCGGCCCGGGCGCCGGCGGCGACGCCACCTCGTCGGCCGTGCTCGGCGACCTCATCGCGCTCGCGCGCGGGCATGGCAGCACGTGGGCCGGCCTCGCGCCCGCGACGGCGGTCCGCCCGCCCGCCCCCGAAGCCTCCGGCGAATCCGCGGCCATGGCCACCGAATCGGCCATGGCCACCGAATCGGCCGGCCCACTCACCGGATCGGCCGGCCCGCTCGCCGGCGCCCGAGCCTGGTTCGCGTTCCTGCCGGGCGTTGCCGCGAACGCTGTCCGGGCCGCCGCCGCGGATGCCGCGGCCGGGGACGCGATCGACGCGGCCACGGATGTCGCCGGCGGCACCGCCGTCCGGACGAAGCCGATCACCCTGACCGCCGCCCGCGCTGCGCTGGCCGCGGCTTCCCGCACTTCCGACGCCACGCTCTACCCGGTCGTGGATTGACCGACGTGACCCTCGCCCGACCCCGCCTCCTCGAGCGCTACCGCGCGTTCCTGCCGCTGACCGACGCGACGCCGATCGTCAGCCTTGGCGAAGGGGCCACGCCGCTCGTCCATGCCGAGCGACTGGGCGCAGCCTGGGGAATCCCGAACCTCCATCTCAAGTTCGAGGGGATGAACCCCACCGGCTCATTCAAGGACCGCGGCATGGTGATGGCGGTCGCGAAGGCGCTCGAGGAGGGCGCCCGCTCGATCGTGTGCGCCAGCACCGGCAACACGTCGGCCTCCGCGGCCGCCTACGGCGCGGCGGCGGGGCTGGAGGTCGTGGTCGTGCTGCCGGCCGGCAAGATCGCCGCCGGGAAGCTGCTCCAGGCCCAGGCGGCCGGCGCCCGGGTCCTCGCGATTGAGGGCAACTTCGACGCCGCCCTGCGCATCGTGCGCGAGCTCGCAGAGCAGGACGAGCACCCGATCACGCTCGTGAACTCCGTCAACCCGTTCCGGCTGGAGGGGCAGAAGACCGCGGCGTTCGAGGTCTGCGAGGACCTGGGACGGGCGCCCGACGTGCTTGCGATCCCTGTCGGCAACGCGGGCAACATCAGCGCGTACTGGATGGGATTCCGCGCTTGGCAGGCTGCCGGGCGCATCGAAGCGCTGCCCCGGATGTGGGGCTTCCAGGCGGAGGGCGCCGCGCCGCTCGTGCTGGGCCACCCGGTGGAGCACCCGGAGACGTTCGCGACCGCCATCCGGATCGGGAACCCCGCGTCGTGGGAGAAGGCGATCGCGGCCCGCGACGAGTCCGGCGGCCTCATCGAGGCGGTCAGCGAGGCCGAGATCTTCGACGCCTATCGTGACGTGGTCCGCCACGCCGGCATCTTCTGCGAGCCCGCCTCCGCGGCCAGCCTGGCCGGGGTGCGCAAGCTCCACATGGCCGGTCGCCTGGACGCGGACGCACTCGTCGTCTGCGTCCTCACCGGGCACGGTCTCAAGGACCCGGACACCGCGGGCCGGCTGGCCGACCCGCTCGTAACGGCCGCGCCCACGTTGCCGGCCGTGATGGAGGCTCTCGGATGGCGCTTCTGAGCAATGTCGCCGACCTCGACGGGCGCCGAATCGCCGTGGAGGTCCCGGCAACCAGCGCGAACCTCGGGGCCGGCTACGACACGCTCGCCGTCGCGCTCGAGATCGTCGATCGCGTCGAGGTGGAGGCGATTGCCCGGCCTGACGTCGGTGTCGAGCTGAGCGTGGACGGCGAGGGCGCCGGCGAGCTGCCGGCCGACCGATCGAATGCGTTCGTGATCGCGCTGGAACGCGGGCTCGCCGAGGCGCGAGGGCGCACGCCGGACGGCATGAGCTGGCGGATCACGATGACGAACCGGATCCCGCTCAGCCGCGGGCTGGGCTCATCCGCGGCGGCGACAGTGGCGGGCCTCCTGGCCGGGGCCGCGCTCGGGGGGCTGACGCTCACGCCGGACCGCGCGCTCGCGCTCGCCACCGAGCTGGAGGGCCACCCGGATAACGCGGCCGCCGCGCTGCTGGGCGGCTTCACGATCGCGGCCCACGGGGATGCGGGCGTTCCGACTGCCATCCGCTTCGACGCCCCGCGTGAGCTGCGGGCCGTCCTCTTCATCCCGGACCTGAGGCTCTCGACCCGCGAGATGCGCGCCGCCCTCCCGGAAACCGTCCCGCTCGCCGATGCCGTGGCGAACCTCCAGCGGGTGGCGCTGGGCGTGGCCGGCCTCGCGACCGGCAGCCCGGACTTCCTGCGCCAGCTCACCGTGGACCGGCTCCACGAGCCGTACCGCGCCGCCGTCTACCCGCAGCTGCCGCACCTGGTGGCGGCGGCCCGCGCGGCCGGCGCGCTGGGTGCCTGTCTCTCGGGCGCGGGCAGCACCGTGATCGCCTTCGTGGATTCGCTTCGCTCCATCACGCGCCTGGAGGGGGCCTTCCGGGCAGCCTCGGCGGACCTGGACCTGCCCGGCCGCGTGGAGCTGGTCGCACCCCGGAACACCGGCGCGCGGATCCTGCCAGAGGCGTAGGCGCGCGGGGAGGCGCAGGCCGCGCAGGCGGCGTCGTCGCAGGCCGCGGCGTCGCAGGCGGCGGCGTCGCAGGCCCGCAACCCGACCTCCCGGTCGCGGCTACGCGTCCGGCGTGTTCGCGGCTACGCGTCCGGCGTGTTCGCGCGGATGAATCCCAGGACGCGTTCCCAGGCATCCTCGGACGCCTGCGCGTAGTCCTCCTGCTTCCGATCGAAGAAGGAGTGCGGGGCGCCGGGGTAGGTCACGATCTCGTTCGGCACGCCGGCCGCCGAGAGGGCTGCCTCGAACGTCTCGATTGCCTCGGCCGGGATTCCCTGGTCCGCCCCGCCGAAGATCCCCAGCACGGCGCCGCGCATGAGCCCGGTGGAATCGGCGGGGGCCGGGACGTCGCTGCGGGCGCTGCCCACCGGCCAGCCGTAGAAGCCGATCACCCCGGCGAGGTCCAGGCCCATCGTCGCCGTCATGTACGCGAGGCGCCCGCCGAAGCAGAAGCCGATCGTGAAGATCGCGCGGCCGCGCCCCTCGCCAAGGGCCCGAAGCCGCTCCGCGGCCACCTGGACGTCCCAGGACAGGCTGGAGAAGCGCGCCTCGGCGACGTGCGTCATGAAGTCGAAGTCGCTGGACCGTTCGCGGACGCCGATCCCCGCGGTCCGGCCGAAGTAGTCGATCGCCAGCGCGTCGATCCCCGCCTCGGCGAACCGGAGCGCCAGCTCCTCGTAGTAGGGATGGAGGCCGCGGACGTCCGGCAGGACCACGATCCCGGCGCCGATCGGCTTCTCCGCGCGCGCCAGGAGGCCGGCGAACCGGCTGCCGTCGCCGGAGCGGAGGATCAGCTCCTCGGAGTCGATCGCGCCGCCAGCGATCGGCGTGATCGGCGGCTGGCTATCAAGGTCGAAGCACATGTCGGGCGGATCCTCCGGGGGTTCGTGGCTGCGTGTTGGGCGACGCGCGGGTCGGGCGAGGCGCGGGTCGGGCGAGGCGCGGGTCGGGCGAGGCGGCCGGCCGAGGTGG
>JANXWH010000067.1 GCA_025351245.1 Chloroflexota bacterium
GTCCCCGGGCGGGGCCGGCACACCCCGGGCCGGGAACTCGTCGAGTCGGGGTCCCGGCCCGTTCGTTCGTTCGGCGGCCGAGATCGCGGGGTGCCGCCCGGGCAGTGCTCAGGCCCGGCCCACGAGGTCGGCCTGCGAGGATCGTGCGACCTGCTCGGCGGCATCGGGGCCAGGACGCGCCAGCAGGGCGTCGACCTGCACCACGAAGGCGCGGGCGCCCATTCGGTCGAAGAGCTCGCGGGCTCCGCGGCCAGCCTCGGCGCCGAACGCGTCGCCGGGCGGCGCCACGAACGCAGCGTCCAAGAGCAACTGCGCCCGGCTCATCTCGAGGCCCAGCTCGGCCATCCGGCGGGTAGCATCGCGGAAGGCGACAACCGCCTCCGGCCAGCGCCCGTCGAGCGCCAGGAGCGCGGCCGCCATTCCGTCGCGGTTCACCGTATGTGCCGGCCCGAACACTCTCACCGCGTCGTGGGCGGCCAGCATGTCGGTCAGGAGGCCACGGTCGCCGGAGCGGGCTGCGGCGCGCGCCGCGATCAGCGTCCCGTTGGGTGCGTTGATGGAGAGCCCGGCCGCCGCCCGGCCTGCCTCGAACGCGGCCCGGAGGTCGCCGACCGCGAGGGCGACGACGGCCTGGTCGTACTCGATCCCGCTCCGGATCGCGGGGTCGAGACCCTTGACGTCGGGCCACCCCTCCGACAGGTCCGCGTCCGGTTCCTCGAAGGCTCGGACCATGCGGAGCGCGCCGAGGAGCGATGCACGCTCGCCGGCCCCCACGTCGTCCAGGCGAAGCACCGCGAGCTCGCGCGCCTCCGGGCTCCAGTCGCCCACGAAGAGGAGACTGATCTCGAGCGTGTTGCCGAGCACACTCAGGGCGAGCCGCTGGTATCCGTGGCGCTTCGCGACCTCCCAGCCGGAGCGTCCGGTGGCGACCCCGGCCCGCGGATCGGTCCCGGCGAGCGCACTGGACAGGTTGGCGACCGCGCGCAGGTACGCGATCCAGAGCCCGTGCTCCTCGGCGAGGCGTCGCCCGACGTCCATCAGCCCGGTGCCCTCGCGCCAGCGCCCGGTCGTGGCGAGCGCCGACCCCTTCGTGATCAGGGTGTGGGCCACGAGGTCCAGGGCGTCGCCGCGCTCGGCGTCGGCGAGCGCGAGGTCGGCCCAGCGGACGGCCTCCTGCCACTCGTCGCGGAGCATGTGCCCCCGGCTGATCTGGGCCCGGATCGCCACGAGAGAGCGGTCAGGGGCTAGGTCCGCGAACTCTGCCTCGGCCGGCTGGAGCATGTCCAGGGCCCGGCCGGATTCGTAGGCATTCAGCAACGCCTCGCCGAGGCCGGCCGTGGCCCGGGCGGCGGCGACCCGGTTGCCGCGGGCGCGATGCCGGTCGATCGCATCCGTGAACGCGCTCCACGCCTCGGTCGTACGGCCGACCGCGTCGGCGGCGACCGCGATCCGCTCGATCAAGTCGGCTTCCTCACCCGGGTCGGGCGTGACGCTCCGGGCGCGCTCCAGGAAGGCGATGGCCTGGTCGTGCGACCCGAGCGCGCTGGCCCGGTCCGCGGCCGCCCGGAGCGCGATCCGCGCCTGGCCGGCGATCGCCTCTCCTTCGGCACCGTCCGGGGCCGCGAGATACGCATCCACGTAGTGCGTCGCGAGCATGCCCGCCACTGCCTCGTCGCCCAGCGCCTCGTAGTACCTGGCCGCGGCCAGGTGCTTCGTGCGGCGATCGCGCTTCGCCAGCGTTCCGTAGGCAACCTCCCGCAGGAGCGCCTGGGTGAAGCCGTGCTGGCCTCGCTCCGGGGATCGCGGGTCCGAGTCCACCCGGAGAATCTCGCGTCGGACGAGCGACCGGAGCCGCGGCTCGAGGCCAGCTGCGTCGTCGCCAGTGAGCGCCGCGAGAGCCGGCAGCGCAAACGTCTGGCCCAGCACAGCGGCGTCCTGGAGGATCGCCCGTTCGGCGGGTTCCAGCGCATCGAGCCGGGCCGCGATGAGGGCGTGGAGCGTCTCGGGGATGTGCAGGTCGCCGAGCTCGCCCGCCACGCGGAACGTGCCGGTCCCATCGGGGGCCAGGTGGCCGTCGGCAACGAGCATTCGCACCAGCTCGACCGCGTAGAGCGGGACGCCACCAGCGCGGGCAAGGATGTCGCGGACGGTCCGCTCCGGCAGATCGGGCGCGAGGCCAGCCAGGAGCTCGCGCATCGCGCCCTCCTGGAGCGGCCCGAGCGAGAGCGCCACGAAGTTCCGGCGCGCCGCGCCCCAGCCCTGCCGCCGTTCCAGGAGATCGGGGCGGGCAAGGGTCACGACGTAGATCGGCCCGTTCGCCCACTCCATGAGGTGGTCGACGAAGTCGATCAGCCCGGGGTCCGCCCACTGGAGGTCCTCAAACAGGAGGATCGCCGGGTGGTCGGCCGCGACGCGCTCAAAGAAGGTGCGCCAGGCCGCGAAGAGCTCCTCGCGGCGGCCAGCCGGTGCATCGCCCACGCCAAGCAAGGCGAGGAGGGCGGGCTCCAGTCGTTCGCGCTCGCCCGGGTCGGGCACGAACTCCATGAGCGTCTCCCCGAGGCGCTGCCGCGTCGTCGCTTCGTCGTCCCGCTCGGCGAGGCCGGCCCGGCGGCGGACCATCTCGGCGAGGGCCCAGAACGTCACGCCCTCGCCGAAGGCGGGCGACCGGCCCTCGTGCCAGTAGACGGTATCCAGGACCCCGTCGATGTACTTGAGAAACTCCCAGGCCAGGCGGCTCTTCCCGACGCCCGCCTGGCCCGTGACGGAGATGAGGCGCGGCTGGCGCTCACGGCCCGTCGCGTGGAAGAAGTCCTTCAACAGGCGCAGCTCGTCATCGCGTCCAACGAACGGCGCCTCGACGCCCTCGCTCCGATTCGCGCCGCCGCGCTCGGCGACAACGCGGAGCGCCCGGTAGGCCGGCACCGGGGAGAGCTTGCCCTTGAGTGTCTGCTCACCGGCGGGCTCGAATGCGATCGCGCGCTCGGCCGCGCGGCGGGTGGACTCGCCCACCAGGACGACTCCCGGCGGCGCCACCGACTGGAGGCGCGACGCCGTGTTGACCAGGTCGCCCGCGACCATGGCCTGGCCGCGGCCGAACGCCGCGGGGTCCACCGCCGCCTCACCGGTCAGGACGCCAGCGCGGAGCGCAAGCCCGTCATCTCCCGTTTGGCGGCCGAGGTGGCGGACGGCATCCACGAGGTCGAGCGCGGTCCGGACCGCCCGCTCCGCATCATCCTCCTGCGCGACCGGGGCGCCCCAGACGGCCATGACCGCGTCACCGATGAACTTCTCGACGGTCCCGCCATACCGTTCGACGATCTCGCGCGCAAGGCGGAAGTAGCCGTCCAGGAACTCGCGGACCTGCTCCGGGTCCTCGCCGTCGCTGCGGGCAGTGAAGCCGACCAGGTCCGCGAACAGGATCGAGACGAGACGTCGCTCGGTGAAGGTGGCCGCTGTCGGCGGGCTGCCGCCCGACGGCCCGCGTACGGCGGGCGCCCCGCCCGGTCCTGCTGCCGCGGCTCCGGCCCCACCCGCGACCGACGTTCCGCACTCGGAGCAGAACTTCGCGCCGGGCAGGTTGACTGCCCCGCAGGCGGGGCAGCTCGTGGCGAAGCGTGTTCCGCACTCGGAGCAGAACTTCGCGCCGGGAGCGTTGGAGGTGCCGCAGCTCGGGCAGGTCACGCAAGGTCCTCGTGGGGAGATCGCGGGGAGCGTACACGAGGACCCCTCAGACCGGGAAGCGCGCCCTTCTGGGCGACTCCGCGGGGACCGCGCCGGGAGACCGCCCGCCGGCGCGGACGCGGCACCGGGCGCAGAAGAGCGCCGACCAACCGATCGACGCCTCGCGGGTAGCATGCGCAGATGGAGACGACACCCGCGACCCCTCCCCCCGACGGCCGACGCACCCTCATGACCGTCCACGCCCATCCCGACGACGAGACGATCGGGACGGGTGGCGTGATGGCAAAGGGAGTCGCGGACGGCCACCGCGTCGTCCTGGTCACCTGTACGCGGGGCGAGCTCGGGGAGATCGTCGACCCGGAGCTGGATACGCCCGAGAACCACCGGCGCCTCGGCGAGATCCGGGCCGGGGAGCTGGAGGCGGCGATGGGCGCGCTCGGCGTGACCGAGTGGGAGAACCTGGGCTATCGCGACTCCGGGATGATGGGCGAGCCGGGCAACCATGACCCGCGGAGCTTCTGGCTGGCGGATCGCGACGAGGCGATCGGGCGGCTGGTCTGGATGGTCCGCCGCTACCGACCCGATGTGATCACCGGCTACAACAGCTTCGGCGGCTATGGGCACCCAGATCACGTGAACGCGCACCGCGTCGCGGTCGGCGCGTTCTACCGGGCGGGCGATCCCGAGTGGTACCCGGAACAGCTGGCCCCGGAGCACGGAGGAACCGGGCCCGCCGAGGCGGATGGCGGCCTGGGCCCGTGGGCGCCGGCGAAGCTCTACGAGCAGGCCATGGGACGCGCCCGACGCGAGGCCCTCGCGGCCCGGATGGAGGCGGCGGGCGTCCGCTCCTTCTGGTCGCGGCCGGATCCGGCGGATGAGGCGGCCGTGGCTGCGTGGGAGACGTTCATGCGGCGCTCCACCGTCGACGACGAGGAGATCACGACGCGCGTGGACTGTGCCCGGTTCACGTCGCAGCGCTGGTCGGCGCTCCTGGCCCACCGGACGCAGCTCTCCACGCAGAGCCCACTGCTGGCGATGGGGCCCGACGCCATGGCCGAGCTGATGGGCGAGGAGACGTTCATCCTGCGCGCCGCACAAGTGACAACGACCTTCCCGGAGGCGGACCTCTTCGACGGGCTGGACTGACGGCGGTCGGGTGCGTGGGCCACCCGCCCCGGCTGTGGGTGCGGGCTCGGCATCAGTCCTCCCGGTGCGAACGCGGGCATCGTTGAGCGCAACGCCAGCCGGGCGAGCGTCGGGGGCCGCAGCCGGGGCTGCAGCCGGGGCTGCAGCCGGGGCCGCCCGGGGCCGCAGCGGGGGCCGCCCGGGCGAGCGTCGGCGTCGGGGGCTGTCGCCATATCAACCCCATGATTGCCGGACAAGCTTCACCCCCCCTTGTCCGGGTCCCCGGGGCTCGGGCCGAGACACGGCGCCACGATCCGAACCCACACGGCTCACCTTCCCGTGCCGGATGTGGCGCGGGCGCTCTCGCGCACGAGTGAAGGCCCGAAGGTCCGGCGGCCGCGCGAACCGTCAGGCCGCCTCTCGGAGACCCTGCGGCCCGGATCCCCGTCCGCTAGTGCTGCGGTTGATAGCGCCGCAACATCGGGATTCCTGCGGCCTGCCGCAGCTGCATTGAGAGCCTTACCAGGGCAGCAGGCCCTTTGAGGCCCCGAAGACCTGGCCCATGACAACCGTTCCGCCGCCCGCCGGGTCCAGCAGGTTCGGCTGCGACGAGTCGAGGATCTCCAGCGGGTGGATCCGCGCCTGGACCAGCGTCCGCCCGCTGAAGGTGAGTTCCAGCAGGAGCCCCTGCTGGGTCGGCTCGGACCAGGTCTGGTCGAACACGAAGTTTCCGAGGCCGTACCAGATCGGCTTGCCCTTGTAGACCTCCATCGCGGCGGCCCAGTGGACGTGGTTGCCGATGATGAGGTCGGCGCCGGCGTCGATCATCGCCTTCGCGAGGGCGCGCTGGCCGGCCGTCGGGGTGGCATGGTACTCGACGCCCCAGTGCGGGTAGACGATAACGACGTCCGCGCCGGCTGCCTTCGCCGCCCGGATGTCGGCGACCACCTGGTCACGGACCAGGCCCGCACTGCCCACCGTGGCGGCCCCGGCCCAGTAGCGCGCAGCGATCGCGTCGCGCCCCAGGACCGCGACCTTCACGCCGCCGACCGCGAAGGTCGTTGGGGCCCGCGCCGCAGTCGCGTTCCGGCCCGCGCCGCCGTGACGGATCCCCAGCCGGTCGAGCGCGGTGATCGTCTCGAGGACACCCCTCGAGCCCGCGTCGCCGATGTGATTGTTGGCCAGGCTCACCCAGTCGAAGCCCGCCCGGTCCACCCCCGCGAGCAGCCGCTGGTCGAAAGTGAATACCGTCCCCGACGTGTGGTAGCGCGCGTCGACCGGCGCCGGTCCTTCGTGGTTCGCGAATGCGAGGTCGGCCCCGGCGACGATCTCGCGGACGGCCCCCGCGTTTCCGAGGCGCCGGGTGAGCGGGATCGGCCAGCCGAAGCTCGTGCAGCAGCGATGCCCGGTGACCGCGGCCCGGCCGCCGCCGAACGGGAAGTCAACGCCGCGGCCCTGGAGGATGGTCTCTCGGTAGACGCCGCGGTCAAGCATGATGTCGCCCGCCGCGGCCACGGTCCAGAGGCGCGAGGGAGCGAATGCGTGGGCGGCAGTCGGAAGGCGAGCGGTCAGCGGCCAGGCGGCCACCGATGCGACCCGATCCACGCCGAACAGCGCGCTGCCCCTCCAGGTGAGCGCCCGGACGGCGGGTCCGACGGCGTCGGCGCGAAGGAACCCGAGGCGGCCGCGGTTCGCGGCGAGGGCCGTGGCCAGGGCGTCTGCGTCCGCGACGAGAGTCAGGCTTGTCCGCGGCGCCTGGGCAAGCCCGAGCGCGGCCAGGATCGCAGGTGACTCGGCGCGGACGAGCAGCAGGCCGCTGAATCGGCTCGAGGTCCCCGCGAGGGCCGTGGCGGCATCGGCGAGGACCACGTCCTCGAGCGCCGACTGGAACTGGACGATCGGGACGATCGGGACGTCGGCCAGGCCGGCCGCCGGGGCCGGGGTCGCGGAGACGGTCGGGGTCGGGGTCGGGGTCGGGGTCGGGGTCGCGACCGGGCCCAGCGCCGACGAGCCGGGCACTTCGGAGGCACCCGGCACCCCGGCGATCGGTGCCCCGGAGGCCGCCGCCGGCGTGCCCGCCGCGGGCGAGGCGCCGTGCAGACCGCCGCCAAGGGCCAGGACGCCGGCCCCACCCAGCAGCGCGAGGATGACGAGGATGGATGCGCGCTTCACGTCGCGGATTGTGGCACGCGCGACGGCCGCGGCACGTCGGCGGCCGAAGACGCAGCCGCGTCCGGGGCAGGGGCAGGGGCGGCAACGGCCGGGACAGCCTCGTCGATTGCCGCCGATCATGCCGGGACGGCGGATCCCGCGTCGTCGGTCAGTGCGCCTCGGGCTCCTGCATCGGCAGCACGAGGACCGCGATCGTGAAGACAA
>JANXWH010000049.1 GCA_025351245.1 Chloroflexota bacterium
GCCACGAGCGCCTCGAGCTGGGCCGCGAACAGTTCCGGCCGGACGACGAGGTTCGGCAACGAGTCTCCGACCTGGTCGGCGGGGGCGACGCGGTGGTACATGAGGACCGGCACGCGGACCGCGAAGCGGAACGGCGGCCCCGGCGCGTCGGCGGCCACGAGCGGCCAGGTCGCGATCGGCGTGCGCGCCGGGGCCGCCGATGGAACGGCTTGCGACGCGGCCGGGCCGCCTGCCGGGACGTCAGACGTCCCAGCAGTTGCGGCCGCGGGCGTCGAAAGGCCGTTGCCCGTGCCCGTCCCGGTGCCGCCCGCGATCCCTCCCGCCCTTGCCGGAGGCCTCGCGGTCGCTGGAGCAGTTGCAAGGCCGTAGCCGACCGCCGCGCCCGCGCCAAGCGACACGCTGAAGACGGCGAGGGCCAGGACTGCGAACAGGGGCCGCGGCAGGCGCATCATCGCTCCCGGATGTCGCGTCGCGCCTCCACCGTCGGCGGGCCCGCGACCAAGCGTGGAGCATAGCGTCCGTCGGCGCCGGCGTCAGCCGGGGCATCGCCAGCACTGTCGGTCCGCCCCGGGCGACACCCCGTGAGCACCGTTGCCAGACTTCGCCGTCGCGGGCCCGTGGCTCGCATGCCCGTAGCCCAATGGTAGAGCGGGGAACAAGCGGGGGGCTCGCAAGACCAGTCGGGATAGACGCATT
Organism: Chloroflexota bacterium; assembly: GCA_025351245.1. Lineage (GTDB taxonomy): Bacteria > Chloroflexota > Limnocylindria > Limnocylindrales > CSP1-4 > CTSoil-043. The sequence goes on from JANXWH010000049.1 coordinate 697, forward strand.
GCCGCGTGGCCGCCGTACCTTCTCATGGCCACGGGCGCCAGAGTCCGACGCGACAGGCGCGGACGTCTCGCGATACACTGCCGCCGGGCCGGTAGCTCAGTGGCAGAGCAGTGGACTCTTAATCCGCGTGTCGAGGGTTCGAATCCCTCCCGGCTCACCATCACCTGGAGATCGACGGCCGTTCCTTCGTGGGCGGCCGTTTTCGTTCGTTGGTCGACTGCCCGCTCCCTTGGGCGTCGCCGACGATCTCGAGGGCCGCGTCGTCGCGGATCTGGGTGAAGAACGTCGGGGCCGCTGCTCGGAACTGTGGCTCCACTTTCACCAGCGACCTGGCGCGACCGCGATCTCCAGCCCCGGCGTTCCCGGTTCCGGGGGAGCCGTCCCAGCGCTTCAGGCCGCGTTCAGGCGGATCGGCGATGATGTTCGGTATGCGGCAACACCTGACCTCCGACGCTGCCGACGCGCGGCCGCGTCGGCCCGTCTCGATCGCCGCCGCCGCGGCGCTGGTCGTCGCCCTCGTCGCCGTTGGATTGTCGGCCGTGGCGATCCTCCGGCCCGCCGCAGCAAGCTGCCAGGTGGCCGCCTGGGACGCCGTCCCGAAGGCGAGCGAGATTCCCTCCGGGTGGAAGATCGGCACGACCGACATCTACCCGGACAACCGGACGACGACGATCGGGGGGCCCGCCTCGGCCGCCGGCTCGCCTGGGTCGACGATCTACGCCAGCGTCACCTGCTTCGGTGATCGCGCCCCGGACGCGATCTCCCGCTCCGAGCAGGCGTCGAAGAACGCGGGGCGCTCCGTCACGCCGCTCGACGGAATCGGCGAGACCGGGTACGCGATCGCCGGCGACACGGCGGGCGCGAGCGCCCTCCAGTTCCGCCGCGGGCCGCTCGTCGCGTACCTTGCGAGTTCGGGGGCGGTCACCGACGCGGAGCTCCGGCAGGCCGGCTCGGCCGTCGACGCCGCGGTCCGCCGCGCCCTCGGCCAAGCGGGGGCCACGCCCGCGCTGGTCCCGAGCTCCGTGGCCACGCCCGCAGGGTCGCCGGCCGGCTCGCCCGCGGCCTCCGCCGGCGCGTCGCCGGAACCGTCCCAGGCCGTTGCGAGCCCCGTCGCGCCCGAGCTCGAGGCGCTCATGCCGCGCCTGGTCTCGGGGACGACACTCGTCGTCCAGAGCGCGACCGGCAACCAGGTCCTCGGCACCGATGCCGCGAGCAAGGCGCTCGTCTCCGCGCTGAACAGCTTCGGCAAGAAACCGACAGACCTGCAGATCGCGCAGGCGTACGACGCCACCAGCAACGTCGACCTCACGGTCCTCGGCTTCCGTGTGCCAAGCGTGTCGGCCGCGAAGCTCAAGTCGGCCGTGTTGCAGACATGGCTCCTCGCCGGCGCGACCGGCGTTACGACGAAGGAGACGACCGTCAGCGGCATCCAGGTCACCGAAGTCTCCTACGGCGGCGCCACGTCGATCTCGTACGTCGCGCTTCGCAAGGATGCCGTGATCGTCGTCCAGTCAGGTGACGCGGTGCTCGCGGCGGCGGCGCTGGCTGCGCTCCCGTGAGCGGGGACGTCGCGGGCGTTGCGATCAGGCCCGCGTCCACGGACCCGGTCGCGGTCAGCTGGGACGAGCTCGACGCGCTCGTCGCGGAGCTCGCCGAGGCGATCGGACGTGAGCACGACCTGGTGCTGGCCATCACGCGTGGCGGCCTCGTGCCGGCGGGCATGCTCGGATACCGGCTGGATCTTCGCGAGATCCTCGTGGCGGGCGTCGAGTTCTACCGGGGCGACGGCGGGACGCACCCGGCACCGCTCGTGACGCACTTTCCTGCCGCCGAGCTCCTGCACGGACGCCGCGTGCTCATCATCGACGAGGTCTGGGAGACCGGCGAGACGATGGCGGAGGTCGTGCGGCGGGTCCGCGGCGCGGGCGGGATCGTCACGACGGCCGTGGTCCACTACAAGCCGGGCCGGTCCCGCGTTGCGCTGACGCCCGACCACCACGCGGCCGTGGCAGATGGCTG
>JANXWH010000073.1 GCA_025351245.1 Chloroflexota bacterium
GCGGCGGGTGCCATCCGGCGCCAGGTGCCGGCCGTGCTTTCTGGTGCGCTCGGGGACCTTGCAGCGGTCTTCATCAGCCACGGTCACCTGGACCACCTGGATCTCGCGTCCCTGCGGGCTCTCCCGGGCCATCCGGCGCTCATCGTCCCGGCCGGCCTGGGGCGCGTTGTCGCGAAGGTGGCGCACGGGGTCATCCACGAGATGCGCGTCGGTGGGCGCCGGCCCTGTATCGCCAGCTGACGGCGTGGCAAGCGCAACTGCGGGGCGAACGTGGGAATTGACGTCCTGGGCGTCCCGACGAGCCTCACGGCGACCCGAATGCCCCGCGCGCGGCGCGGGCGGCTGGGTAGCCACGTTGCCTGGGGAGTGCCCGGCGAGATGACGAACCTTCATGACGCGGTGGCGCTCGGACAGCACACTCGCCAGGAGCGCTGACCGGCGCGAAACCAGGACAGGAGATCCAGCCGTGACTGACCGAATTGTCGAGCGCGAAACCATCACGGACGACGGCATCGAGCGACGAGAAACGCTCCGGGAGGACTATGTGCCGGGTGCCGGGCGCCACGGTGACGAGGAGGCCGGCGGCGCGGTCGTCGGCGGCGTCGGCGGCGCGGTCGTCGGCGCGGTCATCGGCGGGCCCGTCGGGGCAGTCGTCGGGGGCGCGATCGGCGCGGCAACGGGCGCCACGGCCGGCGCGATCGACGAGAAGAGCAAGGACGACGAAGTCGTGGTCAAGCGCGAAGAGCGGCCCTTGTAGGTCCGCCCCAGCCTGACCGCGGCCGGCTTGACGGACCCGGTCGCCCACGCATGACCCCGACCCGAGCTTCATGACGGACCGTCATGACGTGGTGGTGCGGTGACGAGACACTTGCCCCTGCCCCCAGAACGCGAGATGTGTACTCGCCAGAGGGGAGAGGCCAGAAGGGAAGGAGTTCATGGGAATCATCGCCTGGATCGTGGTCGGTGCGATCGCCGGCTTCATTGCAACGCTCATCACGGGAACCCGCGAGGGCATCGTGATGACGATCATCCTGGGCATCGTTGGAGCGCTCGTCGGCGGCTTCCTTGCGGGGGTGTTCCTCAATGTCAAGGATCCCACCGGCATCAACGTCGAGACGATCGTCGTGTCCGTGATCGGCGCGATCATCGTTGTCTTCGTCGCGGGCTTCTTCGGCTCCGGCAGGCGCCGAGGATCGGTCTGATGCGCCTCGACGGCATGCGCGTCCATAACGACGAACTGGAGGAATACCCACGTGACCGATGAGCACATCAAGGGCACCATCAGCAAGGCCGAGGGCAAGGTCGAGGAAGGTCTCGGCAAGCTGACCGGCAACAGGGAGAAGCAGGTCCACGGCAAGGCCAGGCAGGTCCAGGGCGACGCCCAGAAGGGCCTGGGCGAGATCCAGGACGCCGTCCGAAAGCCCAAGCCCAAGGCCTGACCCGCTGACCGGGGAATGACCGGGCGGCCGCGTGCGGCCGCCCGTCTCCATTCGAGGTGCACCTCGCGCGAAGCCGAGACGAGACTTCGGCTTCTGCGCCCACCGCCGCTATGCGCCCTTCGGCTCCTGGAGCGTGGCGTCCGTCTCGAGCATCGCTTCGGCGTGAGCGGCCGCAATTGCCACCGCGTCCTCGACCTGGACCTCCGGGTTCTCGGCCTGGATCGCGGCCACCATCTCCTCGAGTTCGATGCCCTCGACCTCGTTCACGGCACGTGCATCGATGATGTAGCGCAGCAGCAGGTTGACGATGGCGACGAACGGGATGCCGAAGATCGCCCCCCACAGGCCGGCAACCTGCGAGCCCACGAGAAGGGCCACGATGACGAGGATGGGGTGGAGGCCCACCCCCTCCCGGAGCAGCCGTGGCTGGATGGCGTTGACCAGGATCGTCTGGGCGACGACCAGGATCACGATGACGAGGATGGCCACGTCCGGTCGCAAGGCGAGCGCGACGAAGACGACCGGGATCAGCGCGAGCGGTGGCCCGAAGAATGGGATGAACATGAGCAGGCCCGTGCTGACGGTGAGCAGGAACAGGTAGGGCAAGCCGAAGATCAGGCCGAGGACGAGGGTGAGCCCGACCTGGATCAGGACCAGCACGACCTGCGTGCGCAGGAAGCCCCGGAACGCGCGACCGACCGTGCGCTGGACGAGCAGCAGCGTGTCGGTATGGCGATTCGGCACGATGCGGCGGAGCGCGCCGGTGATCGCCTCTGGATCTGCCACGGCGTAGAGCGACAGCACGACGATGATGAACAGCGTCCCGAAAACGGCAAGGACGCTGGCTGCGATCATCTGGGTCTGATCGGCGAGCCCCTGAATCACTGCCGGCAACGCCTGGCGCTGGACTTCCTCCACGACCGCCGCCAGGTCCACGGTCGAGCGGTCAATCCCGATCGCGCGCTGGACATCGCCGACCATGGTCGCGATCGAGGCCGTGATCTCATCGGTTCGTCCCACCAGGTTGGACGCCTCCGGCGCACCGATCTGCGCGATCGCAACCACGAACAGGGCGATGCCGCCGATGACCGCGCCGTAGGCTACCGCCACGGCGAGCCCACGACCAAGGGGCAGCCGACGATCAAGGCTGCTGACCAACGGGCTGATCAAGAACGCGAGCAGCCAAGTCAGGAATATCGTCAGCAGCAGCGAGCTGAACCCGCCCGCGATCGCCAGGACCCGGTCCAGCACGGCGATGCCGAAGAACATGGCGCCGAGCGTCAGGAAGGCGATGCGCAGGGTATCCCGATCCGAGGGCGGGTCGGCAGGGGTCGTCATTGCTCGCTCACCGTCGAATCGTCAAGGGGGTCGGGACGAGTGGTCGGCGCTCAAGATACCGCACCGCCTGTGCTCACGGCGGCGGACGGTAGCTGCCCGTCGAGGCGGCGAACAGCCGCGCCCCTGAGCGTCGCCCGGTCACGAGCCTGACGGCGATCCGAACGCCCCTCGAGCGGCTCGGTCGCCGGGGCAGCGACGTTGCCTGGGCAGTGCCCCTCGGAGATGACGGGCCGTCATGACGACGTGGCGCTCAGGCAGCACAGTGGTCAGGTCCACGTGGTCTGGGCCCGGGGACGAACGGCCGCGGCGGACCGGAGAGGTAACGTTCGCCTGCCATGGTGGAGCGCCCTTGAGCGGCGACTCCAGCGGCAGGATCCCGCCGGGTTGGAGCGAAGGGAGAGGGATATGACCATGAATGAATTCGACCGGACGGTCGTCACCCAGGATTCCACGGTGGCCGCGGGCCAGGAAACGGTGCCGGCGGTCGCGGTTCCGGCGGCCACGCGCCAGGAAACGGTGCGGACGGACAGTCGTCACATCACGCGGACGGGCCCCGGCGCCTCCGAGATGACCCGGCGGATCGTCGTCCTCGTCTTCGGGCTGATCCAGATCGTCATCGGAGCGCGCATCGTCCTGCTCCTGC